>JBAUNL010000220.1:0-36125 GCA_049579205.1 Rhodomicrobium sp.
GGAATTTTGTGCCTTCGGGGCAACGTCAAACTCAACGGCTATTGGCAGTGCGAACGTTATTTTTCGGATATCGCCGGTATCATCCGGGAAGACTTGACTTTGCACGGCGCGCTCACTGGCCGCGACCGCGATGTTCTGGACCGGATCCGAAGCGCCCCGTCGGCCTTCATTCACGTCCGGCGGGGAGACTATGTTACGCACCCGGTTTTTAGCGAAAAATTCGCGGCCTGCTCATTGGGTTATTATCGCGAAGCCCTGACGCTTTTGCGGGAACGGGTTGGCTTGGGCCTGCAGTTTTTCGTCTTCTCCAATGACCCTGGCTGGGTGCGGGAAATGAAAATTGGCGGCGAAGACGCTGAAATCATTGACTGGAATGCCGATACGCCCGAGCGCGATTTGGCGCTTATGCGCGAATGTTCCCACGCCGTCATCGCGAACAGCAGCTTCAGTTGGTGGGGGGCTTGGCTTGGAGACAGCCGCGAGCGCATTGTAATTGCCCCGCGCACCTGGTTCCGGCATCAGTCAAGCAGCCACGATATCGTTCCCGAGCGCTGGTTAAAGCTCGGTTGAGGTGCCTTTTTGGGTCAATGCCTGAACTTGGGCTTCGATGCTTATGTCGCTGTGGAGCGCTGTCTTGGGATATGCTCGGGGGTGGATCGTGGACGATGCACTTATATCCGCAATCGGCCTTCTCTTGCTGATGGATCAAGGGACCTGGCTGGCTTTAAGGCCGCCCCGTTTCGGGCCTGCCGCGGAAGAAGGCCGGCGAATTGAACTCCGCGAGCAGCATCAGCAAGCATCCGGCAAGCAGACTTCCCAAACCGATAACAAGCGGCATGCCGATCCCGAATATCACGGCTGAGCCTGTGGCGGCCAGGATGAAGCAGGACCTCACAAACACAAAAACCATGACGAGAGTGCCAAACAGCGGAATGGCTCCCATGAGCAGGAAATTCCGGACGCTTTTCAGCAACTCGCGACGATACCAGAGGAGACAGGCAAATCCGGTCAGAGCGTAATAGAAAGCGATGCAGAGGCCCAGGGCGAGGATCGTATCGGCCAGCACGCTCTTGGAGAAAAGACTAAGCGCCCCGTACCAGGCAAGAGAAATGCCCCCCATTACGAGCGTGGCGAAGGCGGGGCTCAAATACCGTGGATGTATCTCGGCGAAGCGCTTGGGAAGTGCGCCCGCGCTCGCCATCGAAAGCGCGGTGCGAGCGGCTGGAATGATGGTTGTTTGTGTAGCCGCCGAGGCTGACGTGAGCACGGCCACGACGAGAAGTTTGTCGAGGTATGGGCCAAGTACGCTCTCACCGACTGGGGCGAAGATATCATCCTTGTTCTGCGAGAGCAGCGCGGGTCCGGCAAAGGCAAGGGCTGCAACGGCCACCAGCACATACAGGCCGGCAAGCAGCACCGTCGAAGCGACAGCCGCATATCCGGGTGTTGTTTCGGGGTTCTCCGTCTCTTCGTTCACGGAGACGGCCGTGTCCCATCCCCAATAAATGAAGATGGCGGCCAAAAGGGCTTCCGTGAATTGATCGAAGCCGACTGCGCCCAGCGGGTTAAGCCAGGCGGCTGCATCACGGGGCGCATGGGCCGGTGCCTCTCCGTTGTTAACTTTGACGAGTGCCGTGACCGCGAAAATGAGAAGGATCACAAGCTCGATACCGAGCAGGATTTGCTGCGTCCGCGCGGAAGCCTCGATGCCGGCATAGCAGATGGCGGTCATGATCGCGATCCAGGCCATGCCGGCGAGCGTGACATAGAGCGTGCTTGGGTGACTGTAGCCGAATAAGTAAAAAGAATATTGGCCGGCGATAACGGCCAGGCTTGGCATGACAATAATGTTGGTAACGATCACGGCCCAGCCGCCAATCCATCCCACATGCGGACCCATGGTGCGGGTTACCCAGGCGAACGTGGTGCCGCAGTCGGGGTCGGCGCGGTTCAGGCAGAAGTAAGCCGTGGCGATGCACATCATGGGAACGAAGGCGATGGCAATCACGGCGGGTGCGCCGAATGCGGCAATCCCGGCGATAGTCCCAAGCGCGGATGCCAGACTGTAAGCCGGCGCCGTCGATGAAATCCCGATGACTGCGCTTGAGAGGAATGAAAGTGCATTCCTCTCAAGACCCTTGCCGCCCGCTTTCCCGGATTCAGCCGCCGGGGCTGGAAGATTGTTCCGAAATTGCATCTTCCTGATCCATTACCATTTTGAACTAGAAATGAAGTGCGGCCGTATCGGTTTCGGCCTGACGGAGACCTTTGCAAAAGGCAAAATGCCAGTCGCTCAGAGCCATGAGCGCTTGGCTGCACCGGGTGGCGTGGCTAGATATCCGGCAAGACCGGCATCTGTTAATATGGTAACGCTTTCGTTCCAATCCTCGGTCGCGATAAGGACGCGCCGGGGGAAAGCGCCAATCGAGCCTTCGACCGAGCTGACATGAATATCTGCAACCAGCGAGTGAATACCGGCATCGCTCAGCAGGGAGTTGACATAGCTCAGGAGGACAATATCCGTCGTGCGGAGCAACTCTGCCATGGACCGGCCTTTCGATCGCAGACTTTATCAAGGACATTAAGCCACGTGGCTTAATTAGGCAAAGCGGTGTTTCATTAATTAAGTGGGTATAGACGGCGCGAAGCCCCAGACCATGTTGCGGAGGATATTATGAGCCTAGTGATGACAGCCGGGGAGCGCCGCGAGGCGCCGGCGGCTCTTGAACGCCTCCTGCGGCTTGTGGGCGGCGACATGGGCGAAGTCAATAGGATCATCCTGGCACATGCGCGATCCAACGTTCAACTCATTCCTGAGCTTGCCCAGCATCTCATAAACTCCGGCGGGAAGCGGCTGCGGCCGATGCTTACCATCGCGGCCGCGAAACTATGCGGCTACCGGGGCGACACGCACATCAAGCTGGCGGCAAGCGTCGAATTCATGCACACGGCAACGCTGCTTCACGACGACGTTGTCGACGAGAGTGAAATGCGCCGGGGAAAGCAGAGCGCGCGCATTCTCTGGGGCAATCAGGCGAGTGTGCTCGTTGGCGATTTCCTTCTGGGCCAGGCCTTTCGCATGATGGTGGATACCGGGTCGCTGGGGGCGTTGAAAATTCTTTCGCATGCCTCTTCGGTCATAGCGGAAGGGGAGGTCATGCAGCTCGCCGCCTCAAAGGATATGGCGACCACTGAGCAGGATTATCTCGCGGTTATTTTTTCGAAAACCGCTGCTCTCTTCGCGGCAGCGACCGAGATTGGAGCGGTCATCGCAGCCAGGGGCGATGCCGAGCAGGAGGCGCTGCGCCTTTACGGCACAAACATTGGACTTGCCTTCCAACTCGTAGACGATGCCCTGGATTATTCGGGCGAAGCCGCAATGCTCGGTAAGAGCGTGGGCGACGACTTCAGGGAAGGAAAGATCACGCTGCCGGTCGTGTTGTCGTATCGGCGAGGCAATGGCGATGAACGCGCTTTCTGGCGGCGGACCCTGCAAGAAGGCCAAATCCAGGAGGGCGATCTGGCCTATGCGATCTCGCTGATGCGCCGTCATAACGCCCTTGAGGAGGCGATGGAGAAGGCTTGGCAATATGGGCAAGAAGCCAGGAATGCCCTTCACATATTTCCGAAAAGCGAAACGCTGAGCGCATTGCTCGATGCCGTTGAATTCAGCATAAGCCGCGCGCATTAGCCCCGGAGCACACCCCACACTGCTTTACTGAACCAACGTAGAACACAAAACATGGTCAGGGCTGCGCGGGATAAGCGCCCTATATCGATCCGTATCCGGCTGTGTGAGCGAGGCTCTCTTGGTCCGGGCAAGATCCGCCTCATGGAATTGATTGAGGAGACTGGCTCCATGGCCGCCGCCGGGCGCGCCATGGGGATGTCCTACCGCCGGGCTTGGATGCTCGTGCAAGAAATCAACGGTTTATTTTCAGAGCCGGTCATCGTGAAGCATCTTGGCGGGGCGCATGGAGGCGGTGCCAGCTTGACCTCCTTTGGCAAGGAGGTTGTGGAGCGCTTCAGGCGGATAGAGCGCAAGTTGTCGGACTCCGCGGCCACAGACATCGAGGCATTGCAGGATGCGGCGAAAGCTGGCGACGATAGTTAGGGGCAACACCTATTCCCCCGATGCGGCGGCATCGGAGGCACGAAAGTCCTGCCAGGCGCCTCCAACTGCGGCGCGATCGAAAGCGACGGACTTTACAATCGCAAAGACCGGAGTTCCTACCGTAAGCGACAGCTTCTCCACCGAGCGCAGCGTCAGCCTGGCTACGAGCGCCTCGCCCGAGCAATTGAGCTTGATATCCACCGCTGGACCATTCTTGGGTCCAATCTCCTCGACCTGCGCAGGGATGACATTGAGGGCGCTCATCGCGTCGGGGCGTTGGAGCGCTATCATCACGTCGCGTGCCCTGATCCTCATCCGCACCTTCTTCCCTGGCGCGATGGTAAGAAGCGGCACGAGCCAGTTTCCGGCAAGAGACCTAAGCGACGTTAAGTGATGTTTGGCGTCATGGCTGTCGACCACCGCCTCGATCAGCGCGCCTGCCTCCTCGGGCCCCGCGGCAGGAACGAGATCAAGCCGCTGCATGATATCAACCGTAGGACCACAAGCGCGCACCTTGCCGTCTTCAAGAATGACGAGCGTATCCGAAAGCCTTGAGACCTCCGCGACTGAGTGGCTCACATAGACGATGGGGATTTTCTCTTCGTCCCGAAGCCGCTCGATATAAGGCAGAATCTCCTGCTTTCGTTGCTCGTCTAGCGACGAAAGAGGCTCATCCATCAATAGTAGCTTTGGTGACGCAAGGAGCGCGCGGCCAATCGCGACACGCTGCTTTTCTCCGCCCGAAAGATGCTCCGGATACCGGCCGAGAAGATGTTCGATACCGAGAAGCCGCGCGATGCGAGAAAGTTGAGCACGCCGTCCGGCCGGTCCCGCGAACCATGAGCCATAGAGCAGATTTTGCCTGACACTAAGGTGCGGAAAAAGCCTGCCTTCTTGAAAAATCATCCCGATCTTGCGGCGATGAGGGGGAACGAAAATGCCGCGCGCCTTATCGGAAAGTACCCTTCCATCGACAGTGACGCGGCCGCGCTGAGGCCGCGTAAGCCCTGCAATTATATTGATGAGCGTCGTTTTACCCGCGCCGGAGCGTCCGAAAAGCGCAAGCAATTGGCCTTCGGCCGTGAACTTCGCCTCGAGCCTGAAATTGTCGAATGCGTGGCTGACATCCACGTCAATCATGGCTTATCGCTGTAACCGCGCCCCGCCTTCCTCGCCAAGATCTCGGATATAAGCAGCGCAGTCATTGAAATCAGGACCGAAATCGCGGTCAGTCGCAGCGCACCTTCATCCCCTCCTGGCACCTGAGTCAGCGTGTAGATCAGAGATGGTAAAGTCTGGGTTTCGCCCGGAATGTTCGAAACAAATGTGATGGTGGCGCCGAATTCGCCCATGGAACGGGCGAAGGACAGGATCATGCCCGCGATCACACCCGGAAGAGCTAGCGGAAGCGTTACCGTCAAGAAAACCCAGGCCGGCCCCGCGCCAAGAGTTGCCGCTGCCGCCTCAAGCCTCGTATCGACATTCTCAATGGAAAGCCGCATGGCCCGCACCATAAGGGGGAAGCCCATGATCGCACAGGCGAGGGCCGCGCCCGTCCAACGAAACGAAAAGACAATCCCGAGATAGCGATCAAGAAAGCTTCCAACGGGACCTTTGATCCCAAAGGTTATGAGGAGCAGGTAACCCGTGACAACCGGCGGCATGACCAGCGGCAGATGCACTACCCCGTTCAGCAGCGATTTGCCCCAAAACTTGCGGCGCGCCAACAGCATGGAAATCGCCAAGCCGAAGGGAAGGCTCGCCGCCATCGCCACCGACGCTACAAGTAGGCTCAGCTTTATGGCCGTCCATTCGTCGGCGCTTAGAGTCAGCCAGCCGTTCAGGACTTTTTCTCCGGACTTCGATTGAGAACTGTAAAGCCTTGCGCCTCAAACATTGGGGCCGATTTCGCCGACTCTATAAAATGCAAGAACGCGCCAGCGACCGCATTCGCCTTCACGGTAAGCGCAATCGGATAAATAATGGGAGGGTGAGAGCCGGCCGGGAAGCTTGCTACAATTCTTACATTGGGATCGGACACCGCATCGGTTTGATACACCACGCCCAAGGGAGCTTCGCCACGGGACACCAGAAGTAGGGCCGCGCGCACGTTCTCGGCTTGGGCGATTTTGGAAGCCACGCTTGGCCAGATGCCGAGCTTCTCAAGCGCGGCCTTACCGTATTTTCCCGCGGGCACGGCGTCGACGTTTGCCATGGCCAACCGGCCGTCGCCGAGGGCCTCGGTAAGATTTGCGCCAGGTTTCAGGTCGATTGCCGCTGTGCTGGCCTTTGGAGCGATAAGCACCAGCCTATTGCCAAGTAAGTCCTTTAAGCTCTTCGGGTCTATCAGACCTTTGCTAGCCACATAGTTCATCCAGCCGGTATCGGCAGATATGAAAATTTGCGCTGGAGCGCCTTCCTCGATCTGTTTCGCAAGTGTTGAGCTCGCCGCATAACTGATCG
Organism: Rhodomicrobium sp.; assembly: GCA_049579205.1. Lineage (GTDB taxonomy): Bacteria > Pseudomonadota > Alphaproteobacteria > Rhizobiales > Rhodomicrobiaceae > Rhodomicrobium. Next base: position 6,578 of record JBAUNL010000220.1, read on the forward strand.
CCACTGTCTGGCCCGTCTCCTTGCGCCAAGCTTGCGCAACGTTATCCAAGGCATTTTTCAAGCTCGCCGCAGCGAATACCACAATTGGCTTATCGGCCTTACCTTCGGCATGGATATGGGAACCTGAAGCGGGGCCCGCCAGAGTAACAAATGCAGACGCGGTGGCGGCGAGGAAGCGCGTGGTGAAGCTCACAATAACCTCGTTCGCAAAGGGATATGCATAAGGAAATATAGCGCTTAGGGGACGGGGTGTCGACCGCTGCGATACCGAAGGATTCTACGCGCCGCAAAATCCGCACTTGGAGTGCAAGCAGGGTCGCAACAGGATAAGCGCCTCGCCGGCCGCAGCTTTCGCAAGTTACTGGCCGGGGATCAGCAAATTTTCATGCCTTGCCCGAATTGTCTCACTAGGGTTTTGGCTCCTGGCTGGTGACATTCCTGAACCGCCTGCATTGCTCAGCCGGCATCAGTTCAGGTTCTTTCCGTTTCGGCATTTTGTGCCAATCCACCCCCGTAAGTTACTTCGACCTAGGCCGCGCGGCGCGCCAAGCCTCAAAGCGCGCCTGCTTTCCGGCCGCGTCATATTCCTCAAAGGCCTCCCACTCCGCGAGTTCCGTTTCGGCGCGGGCGGCCTCCGCTTCCTGCGCTTGCTGGCGCGCGTGCGCCTCCCCTGCCGCCGCCTCAAGAAGAGCCACGAGATGGCGCTGCTCGGCTGCCAGTTTCGACTCCTTCAACAGCCTTTCCCGATTTTCGGGGCTTAGCTGGACTAGCAGCGCGTTAATCTCATCTTGCGAGGGCTTGCGGAGCTCCGCCGGCATTTCCCCCCAAAAAAGCCGGTTGCAGGCGAGCACCCAGCGTTGCAGCTCATTGCCGGCATGCAGCTTGGCATTGGCCAGCTTGCCGGGCATCGCCGTCAAATGCTCGACCTCTTGTGCTTGGGCAGCGCGGACTTCATCGCTAATGGGCCCGCTATAGGCGAAACTTGCGTCGAATTGGCCGGACATGACGTTTCATCCCTCAGTGGTAATGCAGCTTCTTAGGCTAGTACTGGCGGCTTGATCGGTGGCGCCGTACTCGTCAGAGCTATGGCCATACACCAGCCCGAAAAGATGACCAAGCGGCTGATAAGCAGCCGTTAAGAAATAAATTTCGTGCAATGGGTTCGGCGGGAGGCACACCTTCGCAAAGATAGTGCTAGGCTCCAGGGCGGGAGATGCCTAAGGCAGTTCTCATCGTACAGGAAGTAGAGGAAAGGCTTTATGGAACCAGCCGCAAAGCACGGCGGAGACCGGGTGGCGGAGGCGCTGAAGGCGCATGGGGTGTCCTTGCTTTTCACGCTGTGTGGTGGTCACATCTCGCCGATCCTGACGGGCGCCAAGGAACGCAACATCCGGGTCGTCGACGTAAGAAGCGAGGCGGCAGCCGTGTTCGCGGCCGACGCTGTGACAAGGATGACGGGCGTTCCGGGCATTGCGGCGGTAACCGCTGGGCCGGGCGTGACAAACACTGTGACCGCCCTCAAGAATGCGCAGCTCGCACAGTCGGCGCTGATTCTGTTTGGCGGAGCCGCACCAACTATGCTTCAGGGCCGCGGCGCTCTACAGGACATCCGCCAGCATCCGGTCGTGGCTCCGAACGTCAAGCTGATCCGCCGTGTCAAGAGTGTTCGATGTATTGGCCACTCGGTGGAGGGGGCCTTTGCGATCGCCTGTGAAGGCGTACAGGGCCCAGTGTTTATCGAATGTGCTGTCGACCTACTTTATGACGAATCTCTCGTCCGCGGCTGGTATGCCGAAGCTGCGGGCAACGCCAGGACTATCGCGGCTAAGATACTCCGGCTTTACCTCGACCGGCATCTGAACCGCATGTTCAAAGGCGCGGCCCGTTCATTGCCGCCAATGGTGCAAAAGGTGGAAGCGCCTTCGCCGCCGCGTTCCAGGGTGTCCGCTGCCGCGAGCCGTCTGCGGAAAGCGGAGAAGCCGCTTGCCGTGATCGGCAGTCAGGTGCTGGGCGCCGGCGCAGACGCAGGCGCGGTTGCAGCCGCCGTCGCCAGTCTTGGCATTCCCGTGTATCTTTCCGGGATGGCGCGGGGCCTTCTTGGGCCGGATCACGCGCTCCAGCTCCGGCATCAGCGCCGTCAGGCGTTGAGGGAGGCTGACTGCGTCATCCTGGCTGGTGTCCCGTGCGATTTCAGACTCGATTACGGGCGCCATGTCCGGCAGTCCGCCACTCTGATCGCCGCTAACAGGAGCCGCAGGGAAGCGCGAATGAATCGGGTGCCGGACATCGCCGCAATCGGCGATGCCGGGCTGTTTCTGCAGCAGCTGTCGGATGAATTCTCCAATTCAGCGGTCCGTTGTGACGAGTGGATTACGAAATTGCGCGCGCGAGATGAGCAGCGCGAGGCGGAGATTGCCACACAGGCCGCCGCCGCAGGCGAATTCGTCAACCCGATTGCGCTGTTAAAAGCGATCGACTCCACGGCCGCCCACAACGCCATCTTTGTTGCCGATGGCGGCGATTTCGTCGCCACCGCATCCTACATTGTTCGCCCGCGCGGACCTCGTACCTGGCTTGATCCCGGACCTTTCGGAACGCTGGGCGTTGGTGGCGGATTTGCTCTGGGCGCAGCCCTTTGCCGCCCGGACGCCGAAATCTGGGTTCTGTTCGGCGACGGTGCCTGTGGATACAGCCTCGCCGAGTTCGACACATTTGTCCGCCACGGCATTCCTATCATTGCGGTAGTCGGCAACGATGCCGGCTGGACTCAGATTGCCCGCGAGCAGGTGAAAATACTCAAGGATGACATCGGCACCGTCTTGGCCCGCTCTGCTTATCATGAAGTGGCGGCGGGGTTCGGAGCCGAGGGAATATTGGTAAAGTCCAATGCCGAAATAGCAGAGGCACTTGCGCGCGCCAAGACCGCGGCAAAGGCCGGCAAGCCCGTCCTGATCAACGCATGGCTCGACAAGACTGACTTCCGGGAGGGTTCGATCTCAATGTGATAGCCGTGGTGAGAGGGTCGCAGCGAACTTTCGCCTTCTATAGCTCGTTATTGAAGCGTTCTCCGCGCATATCCGAGCTCGTAGAACTCTTCGCTCGCGGAAATACGCAATTCCGGCGGGCAATGCGGTGCGCTGGCGCCTTCGACTTCTTCGAGGGGACATTCAAGCCGCCATGACAGCCCACCGGGCGCATAGTCGAGGTCTACTTCGGCGTCGAGGCTTGCCTTTGTTATCACCCCAATCACCGTCGATCCGAACCCTTGGCGCCGCGGAGCCGTAACGCTTGGCCCGGCGCTTTCGCACCAGCAGATGGAAAAGGTGCGGGAGCCTCCGCTGCCCCGCTCGATGTTCCAGCGTATCTCGACGCGCCCGCATTCATTGGAAAGCGCGCCATATTTGCCGGCATTGGTGGCAAGCTCATGAAGCGCCATACCGAGAGTTTGCGCCGCGGAAGCGGAAATCGAAAGCGATGGCCCTCGCAGCAGAACGCGTGTGCCGATCAGGTCTTTGAAGTGCGCGAGCTGAGAGCGGATCAGCTCCTGAATGTCGACTCCTCTCCATTCATTCTTCACAAGCAAATTCTGACTTGCTGCCAGCGCCTGGATCCGCTCTTCAAAGCGCCTGATAAAGTCCTCCGGCTTGGATGAAGCGGTTTGCCTCGCCACAGCCAGCACGAGCGCAAGCATGTTTTTCGAGCGGTGATTCACCTCCCGCAAAAGAAGGTTGACCTGCTCCTCATGGAGCTTGCGATCGGTGATATCGGTGACGAGCGCAATGATGTTGATCGGTCGGCCAGCGGCATCGCGCAGGAGAGACAGATGTCTGTGTCCCCACAAAATTTTGCTGTCCTTGCGAAAATATCTCGTGACGATGTCGAATGACGGGATCTTGCCCGTGACGAGACGTTCCTGCTGCACAGTATTCGCGACAAAATCATCGGGATGCATGAGATCTTCGCAGTGGAGTTCTCGAAGCTCGGCTTCCGAATATCCTAGCATCGCCGTATAGGCTGGATTGCAGGACTGGAACTGCCCCTCCAGATCCTTGATGGCGATGCCGGTGACGGCGTCTTGGAAGATGCCTCTGAACCGCCCCTCGCTCTCGCGCAGCTGCTCCTGGGCGCGCTTGTGCTCGGAAATATCCTCCACCACTGAAATCAAGTGTTCGATGGCGCCGTCCGATTTTCGCAGGGCGCCGACCGTCACCCTGACCCAAATCGTGGAGCCATCTTTACGCAAATACCGCTTTTCAAGGGCATAGCTGAAGACCTCGCCAGCAAGGATCTTGTCTACTTGAACGAGGTTGGCTTCCAGATCTTCCGGATGAGTCACGTCCTGAAACTTCTTTGTAAGAAGTTCCTCGGGGGAATAGCCAAGAATGTCACAAAGACGGTTGTTCACCAAGAGCCAAGTGCCGTCAGTTCCCACATGCGCGAAGCCGACTGCTGCGTTCTCGAACGTTGCGCGGAAGCGCGCTTCGCTTGCAGCGATCTTTCTCCGGGCTTCGACCTGCTCCGTTATCAGCTCTTTGAAAAGCAACGCTCCCCCAACTTTTCCGTTGGGCGTGCGCCAAGGCTTCATGGACCAGCGCAACCACTCGGTCCTGCCATCCGGCCTCTCGAACTGGTCCTCGTTATGCGATATCTCTTCTCCGTCGAGGACTCGAGCGTGAAGATCACGCCAGCGCTGAGGAACCTCGGGGCAAACTTCGTAGTGTAAGCGGCCGATCGGATTGAAATCGCGCGGGAGGCCGTTATCGTCGAGAAACCTGCGAGAGACAGCCATGTAATGCATTTTCTTATCGAACATGGCGATCGCCGCCGGTGCATTCGCGACAAAGAGCCTGAGCTGCTCTTCCCGTTCGGCAAGCTTTATCTCGGCTTCCTTTTGAGCTGTGATGTCAAAGTTAAGACCCGCGAGCCGCCGCGGCTTGCCATCAGCACCGCGTTCCACCCGGCCCCGCGCCGAGAGCCAGCGAATGCCCCGCTGAGGATGAATAACCCTGTAATCCACCGTGAAGGTGGATGAGGTGCCGTCGAGAACCGCGGTGAACTGGTCTGTAAGCTTGGAATGGTCCTCTGGATGAATACAGCGCTCAAACAGCTCCGGGAAAGGAAGGTCCCCCTCTGATTGGTCCACACCAAAGAGCGCAAAAGTTTCGTTGGACCAGATAACGTGCGGGGCACCAACTTCCCAGTCCCAAGCTCCCGCACTGGCGGAGTTGAGCGCCAAACGGAGGCGATCCGACATGGCAGCGAGCGCGCGCTGGTTAGCTGCTTCTGCATTCGCCCTCTCTGTCTCCGCTGCTCCGCGTCCTTATGCGAGAGACCAAAAGAGCGAGCGTTACCGAGGCCAGAAGCGCGAGCACGCCAAATGGTACAACCCTAAGCAGCCATTCGGCATGAAGGTTTGAGGCATCGTAGCCGTATATAGCGTAGACCGGATAGCCATCGAGCTTCTTAACCTGCCAGAGGCGTTCGCGGCCATCGACGGCAGAAGAAGCAAGGTGCGGCCTTTTAAATTTGCCTCGTTCCCGGCGCATGAAAAAGGAATTCTTCGGCAGTTGAAAGCCGATCAGCCGAGGAGGCGCCGGCTGCATCGCCAGGGCCGCGCCATCAGCCCGGATAAGCATCAGAGCGTCATGCTCGGATGCGTTCGGACTTGCGTAAAGAGATAGAAATTTGTTCACGGGCAGGATTGAAACTGCGACGAGCCCGTTCGCACTGTCCCGGCGGCTTATGGAAAATCCAGCGCCGCCTGTGGGCTTTATGCTTTCGACCTCACCGACGTGCGGGGAGCTTCCTTCGCCACCTGCTTCCGGATGTTGCTGCGCGGACAACATCTGCTCAGGTAGCGGACCCTCTCTGCTGGTAGCCAGAACCCGGCCGGTGGCCCCATCGGCAATAAGCAGGGTGCTGTTCGAGACTTGGGCCAGATCGAATAGGAATTTGTGAACATCCCCACTGTCAGAGATTGCCTCTGGCGCCAGTCCGCGCATCCTGGCGAGCGCGGACGTTAGGACGGCCTCCTGAATATTGAAGACCCTCTGTGCATGTTCTTCAACGGCAGTGGTGATGCGCTCGACATCCTGAACCGCCATTTGCTCGACATTACGCCAGTTCCACCATGCCATCGTGCCGAACAGCACCAACGGCACGATTATAACCGCAAGCCTCTGATCCGCCGTTTCCGGCAGACGCAGCCACGACGGATGTTCCATTCGCTGCGCTTCCCGGCGGGCTCCGAGAAATAAGAGAATCGCCGAAGCTGCAATCAGAAAGATCTGCGCCGTCACAAGGTTATCTGCGAATAGGCCACGCGTCCCAGCGGCCCAAATCGTCACGAGTGAAATAATAACGAGCCCGATGGCGGCGCGGCTAGCGGTAGCCCTAAGAATCGCCCAAAGCGCGAGCGGCCCTACCAGCACAAGCGCTAGAAGCATAGCCAAGCTCATATTGGGAACGGCGCCGCCGATTACCGCGATCGAGGCGGCGACCACCGCCACGGCAAATGCGATGTCCTCCGTGAGCCCTTTCGATTTGGGAGCGGAATACGGGCACAAAAGCAGCAAAGCAGGCGCAACCGTAGCAACACCCACGACGTTCGCGCTCGTGTACGCCCACCAGGTCTTCGCGAACGAGTCATGACTGTAAGCCGTCCAGGTAAGTCCCAAGCCCACGGCCAACCCCATCGCGGCGGCCACCGCGAGGACGGCGAGGAAAAAGGCAGCCACGTTGCGGACACGGTCGAGGGTAAAGGGCTTTCCGCCGATCCGCTCAAGAATGAGAGCAATCAGGATTGCCTGGGCGAGGCTAGCGGCCAGAAACAAGGAGGGCGTCAAAAGCCACTCGCCCTGCAGGACGCGCGCTAAGGGAAGAGCCAGTAACACGCCGAGGCCACAAGCCCAGCGCTTCAAATTTTGTGTTGCCAGTATAAATCCGGCCGCCACCCCCGCTGCTGGCCAGAAAGTGGGCAAGCTGTTTGCTGGCGCGGGAATGGCAATCAGCAGGGCAGCCAACGTGAGGATTGCCGCGACCCCGCCCCATAAAAGAGAACGTCCTTGAGGCGCTGAACCGTTTGAGCCCGGGAAGGACTGGCGATCGGGCCAAGGGGCAAGGTACGGCCTAAGCGTTTTCAGAATTGTCTGTGAATCATTCTCAAAAGCGATACTCAATTGACACAAACCCAACACCGTAGTGAGTTGTACTATTGCTCATGCGATGCGCCCACCCCGGCTTTGGATTTACCCTTGAGAAAGCAGCAACGCAAGCCAAAGTATCCTCTGAATCAAGGAATTAGCGTAACCTTAGGGACGCAAAAGGTTTATTCGCCGGTAGAATTAAATTTTGCATTTGTTTAAAAATGCGTCAATTTTCTGTTCTTGCGCGCCGATGCAAAGTTGCAGTTGGAAAAGCCGTCGCAATCCGGTGGTTAGATCCTGCAAGTCGGCAAAGGGTCTTGCAACCGCTCCCGGCTTGTACGAAATCGCTGACTCACGGAACGAAGTCTCGCGGTTAGTACGTCACGTATAATACAGCCCATTTTTCTTCTGACTGCTTATCATGTCCAAGTGGAATCGTTTCCGTTTGCCGGGCGAGAGCAAGTCAACAGTCACTCCCTCCTAGAGCGGACAACCCCGCGTCTTTACTTTAGTGAGCTATTTCCCGGCGTTGTGCCCGGCCCGCCTGAAGGCATCTGCGAAGGCTCCGCCGCTTTTCTCGGGCCGATTCCCGTTCGGCGCGGCGCTCATCTTTGTCGGCGGCACCTGCCCTTTCGGCGTGCCGGATTGCGGCCTATCGCCGAGGCCCGGCTGATCATCTAGCCGCAGGCTGAGCGAGATGCGCTTCCGAGCCTTGTCAACCTCCATCACCTTCACGCGCACGACGTCGCCGGGCTTCACTACCTCGCGCGGGTCTTTCACGAAGGTCTTCGACATGGCCGACACATGCACTAGCCCATCCTGATGTACTCCGATGTCGACGAAAGCGCCAAAGGCCGCGACGTTCGTTACCACACCTTCCAGCACCATGCCGGGCTTAAGGTCGTTGATAGTTTCAACGCCTTCCTGGAATGTCGCGGTCTTGAAGGCAGGGCGGGGATCGCGGCCGGGCTTTTCCAGCTCGCGCAAAATGTCGGTGACGGTCGGAAGTCCGAAGGTCTCGTCCGCGAACTCTTTCGGCGAGAAGCCTCGCAAGATAGGGGCATTGCCAATTAGCTTCTTGATGTCGGTCTTTGCGGCTTTCACGATCTTCCGCACAACCGGATAAGCTTCGGGATGGACGGCGGAAGCATCGAGCGGGTCGTCGCCATTGGGAATGCGCAAGAATCCAGCCGCTTGCTCGAACGCTTTCGGTCCAAGCCTCGGCACCTCCTGAAGCTCGGAACGCTTGCGGAAGGCACCTTTGGAATCGCGATAGGCGACAATATTCTTGGCGAGGGTTTCGCTGATGCCGGAGACGCGCGCGAGCAGGGGCGATGAAGCGGTGTTTACGTCCACCCCAACGGCATTCACGCAGTCCTCCACCACCGCGTCCAGCGAACGGGAAAGCTTCGTCTCGGAAACATCGTGCTGATATTGGCCGACGCCGATGGATTTCGGATCGATTTTCACCAGTTCCGCGAGCGGATCTTGGAGGCGCCGGGCGATAGAGACCGCGCCGCGCAAGGAGACGTCAAGTTCCGGCAACTCTTCGCTTGCATACGCGCTCGCGGAGTAAACAGATGCGCCGGCCTCCGACACCATGATTTTCGTGAGCTTCAACTCCGGCGCCAGCGCTACAAGTTCAGCTGCGAGCTTATCCGTCTCACGCGATGCGGTGCCATTGCCGATGGCGATCAGTTCGACTTTGTGCTCCTTGCACAGCCGCCCCAGGATCACGAGCGACTCCGTCCATTGCCGTTTCGGCTCATGTGGATAGATTGCTGTGGTTGCCAAGACCTTGCCAGTGGCATCGACCACGGCCACTTTCACACCGGTGCGAAAACCTGGATCAAGGCCCATGGTTGCACGTGCGCCTGCGGGGGCAGCCAGTAACAGGTCGCGGAGATTGCTCGCGAATACACGCACGGCTTCGTCTTCCGCCGCCTGCCAAAGCCGCATCCGCAAATCGACGGCCAGATGGCCTTGCATGCGCGTGCGCCATGCCCAGCGAACCGTGTCGTTCAGCCATTTGCCGGCAGGCCGTCCCCTGTCCGCGATGTTGAATTTGCGCGCGATACGCTGCTCGAAAAGGCTCGGGCCGCTTGCCGGCGCGTGTGACGGGTCTTCCGGTTCGAAATCCAGATCGAGGACGCCTTCCTTCTCGCCGCGGAACATTGCGAGAATGCGGTGCGGGGGCATCTTTGCAAGCGGCTCGGCCGTGTCGAAATAGTCGGCGAACTTCGCCCCTTCTTCTTTCTTGTCTTCCTTGACCTTCGCGGCAAGCCGGCCCCGGCCCCACATTTCTTCGCGCAAATTGCCTATGAGATCTGCATCCTCGGCAAAGCGTTCGACCAGGATCGCCCGGGCGCCTTCAAGCGCCGCTGTAGCATCCGTTACACCCTTCTCGGCGTTCACGAAAGCGGCCGCAATTGCATCCGGCGTCTTGGTTGGGTCCGTGAGCAACGCGTCGGCCAACGGCTCAAGCCCGGCTTCCTTCGCGATCTGTGCTTTGGTCCGGCGCTTTGGCTTATAGGGCAGGTATATGTCCTCAAGCCGCGCTTTCGAATCCGCCGCGAGGATCTGCGCTTCGAGCGCGGCGTCGAGCTTGCCCTGCTCGCGGACGCTGGCGAGAATGGCCGTCCGGCGCTCCTCCAGTTCACGCAAATAGCGAAGGCGCTCATCGAGCGTGCGTAGCTGGGCATCGTCGAGCGCACCGGTGGCTTCCTTGCGGTATCGCGCGATGAACGGCACCGTTGAGCCGCCGTCCAGAAGCTCGATCGCGGCATGAACCTGCTGCGCACGCACGCCGAGTTCGTCGGCAATCTGCTGTCCAATGGGTTTCATGCTTCATTGCCCCCGCTGAATTACAGCCGCACCGCGAGGACGGCGCGAATCGCCGGATCATACAGGGTGAAGAGTGAGGATTTCAAATCACGTCGCGTGCTACTTGCAGTTCAATGGCCGCCGGTGCCCGTTGTGCTGCTTGTGCTGCTTGTGCTGCGTTTGCTGCTCGATGCTACCGCAATAGCAACGATTATCGCGACCAAGCCCAAGACAACGGCAACATCTGTAAGCAAGTCCCCGGTGGTGACGTCATCGAACATGGAGCCAAGGTCGAATCCTGACCCGTTACAGGGGGGTGCCTCTGCAACTGAGATCATTTGGCGCGGCCCGACCGGAACCATGCAGCCATTTTCGTAGGCGATATTGGCGGTTCCATCTCCGGTGCGAACCACGGCCCCCGGCGGCAGGGCCAGGCCGTCGGAGGCGCGAATAACGCCGCTGCCGTTGCTTACGGTCACAGCGCCTTGCACGTTCGTAAGCGAAGCCCCCTCCGCATCCGTGAGAAGCAGCGCCGTAACAGCTATGATCGTGATCGTCTTCCTGAGCATGCCGGACCCTTCGCCGATGGAGCTGCGAGCCGCTCGTACTACAGCGGCTGCATCGTGCACATCTGTTGTCCCCAATTTTGCAGCTAACTGATTGGTCAGGACAGCGCGACCAATTCGAGCATGCGCGCAGGTTGTAAAGTCTTATTTGTGCGGCTTTTGGATGTGGATATCCGAAAAGCACCACAGCCGACCGGGCTTAGCCCCGAAAGCCGTTCACTTCTTTTTGCTTGCACGCAATCACAGGATGTTTTTGCTCGCGAGTGATCCCGGGACGCAATAAAAGCTCAAAGGGTTGTCTCTACGGCACTATCAGGGAGGAACGCATTTATGGAAGATTTCGGTATTGGCCGCCGCGACTTGCTGCTAACTTCACTATTCGCGGCGATACCCGTTGCAATGTCACAGGCGGCAGGCAGTCCCCTCAATCCCGAACAGACGATCATAAGGGCGCCCGACAAGCTCGAATGGAAGTCCAGCCAGAACTATCCTGAAAAAAGCGTAGATCGCTGCATGCTCACTGGCGACATCAATGCTCCGGGCCTGTACTACACGCTTATCCGCTGGTGGCCTGGCTATATGAGTGCACCGCATACCTACACGACGGACCGTTTTTGCATGGTGTTGTCAGGCACTTGGTGGTGCAATAGTGGCGAAGATTTTGATCCGGCATCTTGCGTGCCCGTCCGGGCCGGAAGTTTCGTGCGGCGGGTGGCTGGCACTCCGCATTACGATGGAGTCATTGCGGGCCACCCCGAGCCTGCCATCATCGCAATTTGCGGGATGGGACCTGTAAACTACAAGCTTATAGACCCCTCCAAACCAGGCTGGAGACGGGTCTGAGGATCGGATGGCGAAGGGCCTGCTACTTCGGTGCCGGTCAAGTAGCTGAGCCTTAAAGCGGTTTGCGGAAGTAAACCACACGTTCGGTCTCGGAAAAACCCCAGGCTTTATGCGTATCATGGGACACTTGGTTCTCAATCAGCGAATCCGACCCCAGCTCCCTGAAACCCAGAGCCTTCAAGAATGCCTCGATGTAGGTAATCAACAGCTTCCCAACACCCCGCCGGCGCCATTCCGGCTGAACCCAAATGCCTTCGAGAAAGGGAACCGGCTGGCTTTCGCAGCCGTTCGCGGCCTTGCGGATAGAAAGCTCGGCGAAGCCAACCAGCTTGCCTGCCTCTTCCGCCGCAAAGCCCCAAGCGTCCTTGTCCTTCAGGATCGCGTCGATTTCCGAGCCGTAAGCCTGTACGGCTTCCTTAGGCCACAGCGCGTGGCGCATGGCCGCCCAAGCTGGCCTGTCGCCGGGCTGCATTTCCCTTATCGTTATCGCCGTCACATTATTACGCAGCGTGAAACTCATAGGCGTCAAGCCGGAGCACACCGCCATCCGAACTGCGATGGAGGCGCCGGACGCTCGTGTTATCACCTGCCGCGCCAAGGGCGACATAAAGCGGCAAAAGATGCTCTTCGGTGGGATGATTCTTGGCCGCAAAAGGTGCCAGTTCCCGGTAGCACAGCAGGTCCTTAGTGCGGTTCTCCGTCAATGCGCCGTCGAACCAGTCCGCGAAGGAAGTTACCCACTCCGGCTCCTTCCCGGCCTCGCCCCTTGCGTTGAAAAACTCGTGGAGATTATGAGTGAAGCTTCCTGATCCGATAATCAAAACGCCTTCGGTGCGGAGAGAAGAAAGGGCACGGCCCAAAGCTACATGATGAGCCGGGCCCAGGTGCGTTTGCACCGAGAGCTGCACAACCGGTATCTTGGCCTCCGGATAGACGAGGATAAGTGGCACCCAGGCTCCGTGGTCGAGGCCACGGCGCTGGTCGATCCTTGTCTCGATTCCAGCTTCTTGCAGCAGCGCAGCAACATTTTCCGCAAGGGCCGACGATCCGGGCGCCGGGTATTGCATGGCATGAAGCTCCGCTCCAAAGCCTCCGAAATCGTGAATGGTGGAATTGATCTCCACTGCATTCACTTCAGGTTGCGCCGTTTCCCAGTGGGCTGAGACGACGAGGATCGCTTTCGGGGTATCGATGAGCTTCCGGAGGCCGAGCAAGAAGTCTCGGGCCGGGCTTTCGACGATGGCGAGATAAGGCGCGCCGTGCGACAGAAAAAGAGTTGGAAGCATCATTATGCCTCTTCTAAGGGCCAGAAGTATCTTGCTAATTGATCTCCAGGAACAGGAAAATCAACCGCTCTCGCATCCCTCGCAATGGCCGCGCAGTGAGGGCGTACCATGTCGGCGCTCAAAGTTGCGTGATGGAACACGAGGTGACACGAGCAATCTGCCGGCAAGGTGTTAAGAGAAGAAACATCTAGGTAAACCTGGGATTGATGGAATGTTGAAGAGCCTTGCCACCACCTTATTTGCCTGTGCGGTCACGGCCTTCTGTCTAAGTGCTGAGGGCGGCGCCGCTCGCGCCCAGAATGCTCCCGAGGCAGCTCCATTGCTGTCTAAAGACTACATTCTCCTTACGATCTTCCTGAAACATGACGAGTCAAAGCCCCTTGGCGAGATCAACAAAGAACTGGAGCAGCGTAATTGGATGCGTGACTTTCCGCCTGCGGGAGTGGAAGTTGAATCGTGGTATGTGATGATGGGGATTGGACAAGTCGTCACCCTGAGGGTCCCACCCGAGAAAGTCCGCGAGGTCAATCGGATGATCGAACAAAGGGCATGGGGACCATACCGGACCGAGTTCTACCTCACATATGATTATAAGGCTTCAGCCAAGGCGGCGCATGAAAAGGCCCAGCAAGCCAAGTAGATCACGCCGCTCTCGCAAGCCATAGCGGACGCCGAAATTATAATCCATCATGGTGTCGTCCCCGCGCCTGCGGGGACCCATTTTTCAGCAGGGCAATACTTGCTTTTACACGGATTCGCTGAGTTCGCGGGAATAACGCCAAGCGGGTCGGACTTCGATTTACCGGTATGAGGCGATTCCGGGTAACAGCCCGGGTGCCCGCGCCCAAACAAAAACGGCGCCCGAAAGCGCCGCACCCGAAGCCAGAAAAGTGAAGACAGAGGGTACGCATCATACCGAACGATTATTGAGCGTACGCACCTCTGTCCTCGATTACCCGGCCCTCATTAGGATACACGATCCTATTTGAGGGGCATCGGGGCGCTTACCGGATTGAAGTAGTAGTTGAAGCCGAGCTTCACCGTGTCAACAAGGATGTCGTTGTTATTGTGCCAGTTATTGTAGGTATAGGATGAGCTACTGTAGTTGGTGTAGTAGTAATCGTTGCAGCAGTTCAGGTTGTTTGTGCTGAAATCGTAGTGCATATATTCGACCTTGATTGACCAGGCGGGGCTGACCTTCCACTCTACGCCGGCGCCGACGGTCCAGCCCGTGAGCCACTCACTATTGTTGTTATTGTTGAAGTCACACCAGCCAGCATAGCCGCACATGCCAGTACCTGTTGTAAAGATGGACTCCCGCAACTTCAGATTGCCAGCATCGAAGAAGGCAAAGCCTCCCTTGGCATAGACGAGAGCACTGCCCCAGGCGTAGCCGAGGCGGCCCGTGACGTCGCCGGCAAAGCCGCCGTCATCTTTCCCATACAGCTCGACGGGGGTTCCGACGACGGTACTCCCGCCGCTTGTATAACTTGTATGCCCGCGCGTGAGATCGCGGTTATTGAGGGCGATGCCGCCAAGATCCACTTCGATACCGTAGACGAAGGAGCAGCCGCCGCAGGTCTGGAAGTTATAGCCGAATTGGCCACCGCCGAATGCGTTCGTTGAGTTAAGCTTGTCGCCCCCGAGCCACGCCGGCTCATAGCCGCTGTGGCCCATGTACTGGTCGTCAAACCTCATTTTATTCAGTTCAAGGCTTGACCAGGCCGCACCCATGTGGAGACCAAGATAAAAGCCGGTCCAGATTGGAGTCGGAGCGTACATCGGCGGTTCTTTCATGCCACCGCCGGAGTAGATGTCGGCCGCTTGGGCCTGAGTTGCTGCGGCGAGCGCACCAAGAGCGGCTACGCTCGTCCGTATAAACTTTGTGAGAGTCATAAATCTCTCCCCTTCCCGCTTAGGTTGTGTACTTCCAAAGAACACGGCACTGGGGTAAGGTGTTTACACGGAGAGGTTTGTAACTCAAGGTAGTAATTGCGTATAACACACGTTTTGCTAGCGCAACTTACTTGTATAGTGAGTAGAATATCAATAATATCATGCGCTTATTTGGGTCAAGCCAGTATGCGTGTTGAATCTTTGCAACATTCAGAGTGAGGGGACTGAAATGAAATCGGGCGAAACTTCGTAGCAGCCGTCGCCAATACTGTCAAAATCTTGAAAGATTTGCGTGCTTGGTTGAATCTGCAGCAACAGATGTCTAGGCAGTTAACAAAAGATTAAGTGAAACAAGAGCTTCAAGGAGCGGAGCGGCAGGCGCCGCCCCGGTCTGATTCGTGAACTAATAGTGACGGAGGGTGGTCCGGCGATGGACCGAAACCCTCGGGCCACCATAATAGTGACCCGTGGTACCGCGCGCCATGGCACCTGTGCGCCCGTAAGTTCGGCGGCCGGCTACCGCTCCCCTAGTACCTGCGCATCCAGCCCCGTTAACGCCCTTTGCACAGACCACTGCGGAAGCCTCTGTGGCAGAGGCTGCGAGCCCTGCGGCTAAAAGCAAGCCTAGTAACACGAACTTTCTCATGCTCAACTCCCTAATGATTGTTCAGTTGAGCCGAGCCTAAACGAAGTTGAGCCATGAACAGGAAATTGTATTCCGGAACATGAATATTGTCTTTCGCGGTATACTGCATCTTGATCTTGTCTATTTGATTGAAACCGCGTATGTGGCGCCAGAACCTTCAGTGGGGATCGCCTGCACTTTCATCCCAGTGCCTGAGTAAGTAGCGGCTTACAAGGGACAGGAGCCCGAAAATAAACAGCCCCGTAGCCGAGATCAGCACCAGGGCCGCGAATACCCGGGGAATCCGCAGCCTGTAGGCCGATTCGAGAATGCGGTAGGCCAAACCTGATTCGGTTCCTCCTGTGCCCGCAACGAACTCGGCGACAACTGCGCCGATCAAGGCTAGTCCGCCCGAGATTCGTAGCCCGGCCAGGAAATAAGGCAGCGCTGAAGGCAGCCTTAGCCAAAATAGAGTTTGCCAACGCGATGCCCCATAAAGCTTGAAAAGATCGCGGAGATTGGCGGTCGCACTGTTGAGACCCGTTACAGTATTCGAAACAATAGGAAAGAACGCCACTATCCAAGCGCAAATGAACAGCGCGAGCGTCGTATTTTTCGCCCAAATGATGATGAGCGGTGCAATAGCCACGATAGGCGTAACCTGAAGGATCACGGCGTACGGAAAAAGGCTTCGTTCTAATATCGGAGAGGACGCAAGGAGCAGGCTTAAGAGTAAGCCGCCACTTGCAGCACCCAGAAACGCGAGCAGGGTGATCTTAATTGTGACGAGCCAGCTAGGGAGGAGCGTTGCGAAGTCTGTGGCAAGGGTTTTCGCGATCAGATAGGGGGACGGCAGAACAAAGGGCGGCAATTCATACCAATAAACCGCCGCTTGCCACGCTGACAGCAGTAACAGCCCTACCCCGAACGGCGCTAGCAAGCGCGTGGCCCTCGCTATCACGGCTGCCCCGCCATCGCGTGCGCGAGCGCCTCGGAAACCTCGCGGCAACAGTCGATATAGGCCGCAGAGGTGCGTAGCGACTCAGTCCGCGGGTAAGGCAAATTTATGGTGAGGTCCGCAGCGATGCGGCCAGGGCGAGGGGTCATGACGGCAACGCGGCCTGCGAGGAAAACAGCTTCAAAAACGCTGTGAGTGACGAAGATCACCGTCAATTTCGATTCCTGCCAGAGATTTAGAAGATCGCGTTCGAGCTTGCCTCTGGTGATCTCGTCCAAGGCTGCGAAGGGTTCGTCCATCAGCAACAGCCGTGGGTCGGTTGCCAAGGCGCGCGCGACGGAAGCACGCATCCGCATTCCGCCGGAAAGCTGCCGGGGGTAAGCGCTGGCAAAGTCGTCCAAGCCCGTTCGCGAGAGAAGCTGCATGATTTTAGGTGTGGCTTCGCTGCGGCTCACTCCTCTTATGCGAAGAGGAAGATAGACGTTCTCGTAAACGGTTGCCCAAGGCATCAATGCGGGTTCTTGAAACACATACGCAAGATGGGGGCGGCCGCCATTGAGTCCCCATTCAATCTCACCTTCACCTGGAGATTCCAGTCCTGCCAGAAGCCGAAGCAGCGTCGTCTTCCCGGATCCCGACGGGCCGACTATGGACAAAAATTGCGGTTCCGCGGGTATTCTGAAGTTCACTCCGTCAAGCGCGAGCACGCCGTTCGCGAATCTTTTGCAGATTCCCTGAAGCGAAATCATCAAAGGGTGTGCCTGCGAGTGACCCTTCATCACTTCTGGATGAATTCAAGCGAATACGCCGATTTATAGTCCAAGCTCTTGGGATAAACGCCCGCCTCCGCCATCGTCTCGAAGAAAGACTTCCACCGCTCGTCTGTCATAACTCCGACGCCGAACCGCTCGGCATCGCCGCCATCGACCAGCCCTCTCGCCTTCATTTCTTTCAGCTTGAAATGAAAAAGCGGCTCACCATGGTCGGGATTCATGCTTAGCAGCAGCTTCATCCCCGCACCATAATCCCCGGCCATGCATGCCTCGTAGCCTTCCCGCGTCGCTGCGACGAAGGCTCGAACGGCGCGCTGGTTCTTTTCGAGAAAGCCTTTCAGGCCGAAGATGGTGGTCGTGTAGTTGTCGAAGCCATAATCGGCAAGAAGCAAGATCACGAGCGGTTTCGTCGCCTCTTCCCCGCGCAAAAATGCATCTTCGGTGACGTAGCCTTGTTGAATTGCCTTCGGGTCCGCAAGGAAGGGTGCGGCGGAATATACGTAAGGGCGAAGCTGATCGTCGGTGAAGCCGAATTTGAGTTTTAAGAACTGCCAAAACTCTTGCCGCGCATTGCTCGAAATCATAACCGGCCGGCCCTTCACGTCTGGCAACGTGGAGACGCCTTGGCCGGGATGGGCGACGAGAGTTTGCGGGTCTTTTTGGAAGAAGGCGGCGACGGTTACGCCAGGAATACCTTCTTCCACCATGTTCAACGTCGTAAAACTGGTCCCAAGCGCCAAATCGAGCTGGCCCGTGCTCACGAGAAGTGGAGTGTTAAGGTCAGGGCCGCCGGACTTGAGTTCGACATCAAGCCCGGCTTTCTTGTATAAGCCTGCCGCTTTCGCTTGGAAGAAGCCGCAATGTTCGCCTTCAGGCAGCCAGTTCAGCCCGAACCTAATCTTCTCGGCTGCAGCAACTGGGTTTATACTAAGATAGATGCTCAACGAAAAGATGAGGACAAAGAGTCGGCAAAAGGGCATGCGTCCAGCTTCGTGCAATTCGCGTCCTCCACTTCATTGGCTTAAAGAGCAGGAACCGGGCCAAGTCTAGCCTTTTTCGTCCACCTGGGCTTGCCCCTGAAGTAGGAGGTAACTCGGATGCCTCGCAACGGTGAAAGAAACGGCGATCTCCCCTATGGCGATTCGCCAGGCATTCAGACCGATGATACGGGCCTCATTCATGAACAGCTTGTTTCGGCCGCCACTCCGTTCCTCTATCTCTTATCGAGTGTCTTGATCGCTGCCGGCGGCTACCTTCTTTACCTGCTGTTTCAGGGCTGACAAAGACGCGCGAGTTGCGGGGCGTTTTAGGCGCCGCAAGCGGCGTTAATGGTGGCTGTAGCCGCCCATGCGGCAAATCAAATCCCACTCGTCTTTAGTTACGGGCTGCACCGAGAGCCGCGAATTCTTGACAAGCACCATAGCCGAGAGCTTTGATTCCGCCTTGATCTCAGCAAGCGTAACCGGCTTTGGAAAAGCGGCGACAGCTTCTACGTCGACGCAGTTCCAGCGCCCCGCAGCGTCCGTTGAATCCGGATGGATTTCCGCCACGACTCGCACGACACCCACGATGCTTTTCTGCTCGCCAGAATGATAGAAAAATCCAAGGTCGCCCCTCTTCATCTCGCGCATATGTTTCTGCGCGAGAGCGTTGCGAACCCCGCTCCACTCCTCGCCCTTTTCCCCCGCCTGGAGCTGGTCTTCCCAGGAGAAAGTTTCCGGCTCAGTCTTGAATAACCAGAAAGCCATGCGCTGTGCCGGTTATGTCTTATCCCTCAATCTTTGCTACGGCGAGGATGGGGCCAAGCTTTTCTGCTTGCAAGAGCACAACAACCATATCCTCATCTTTTGGTAGAGACGATAGCGGCAATGCGTATGAGGCTGGCGCTCCTTCCCAATCGCCGATGTCGACGAGACGCCGGACAACGTTTGTGTAAGTAACTGTGCTCCCAGCGTTTTCGCCGCTTCCTATTGCCACGGGCAAAGAATGCCGGACGGCAACGACCCAAATCTTCCCGTTTCTGTGCCGTGATTCGGCAGGTGCGGCGCCCGCCTCTATGACGAGCTTCCCGTTCTCATGCCGGACAGATAAGGGGACGGCAGACGCACTAACAGCAGCGGCTGTTGACTTAAGTGCCGCTTCAATGGCGCTAAGGTCGCTTCCCACGCAGCTTTTTAGCCCATTGACAACCACCTGAGGAGTGAAGACCTGCCCATCCCCTTGCAACTCCGCATAAGCTCGCTGCCGCTTCGTGTTTTCAGGACGGGCAAGCGTGTCCCTCCAGCCCAAATAGTCCCAATAGCTTACGGGAAAGCTGAGCGCGATGATGCCGGGGTGCTCAGATAGCTGCCGCAGGATGCGGTCCGCCGGCGGACAGGATGAGCATCCTTGGCTAGTAAAGAGCTCGATCACCGACGCCCGCGCGGGACCTGTCTGCTGTCCATGGGCGGGATTTAAGGCAGCAACGATGCTGGAAAGAACCGCCAGGGCTATTGCTCCGAAAGCGGAAGGCTTGGTCACGCGCGCGTCTCCGGAAAGTGTAATCAATTTGGGCATTCATACTATGGTGGACGCAATCTTCAACTGCTACTCACAACTCTTTGTCATCGAAACTTCGTGCATCAAGAGACGAATCGCGGCCTCCAATCCATCTAACCAAATTGAGTGCCCCTTCCGAGCGGAAACCCCCGCAAAAAGTCGGCGCCACCGATCGGTCTCTTGCCCGGCCGTTGAACTTGGGTAAGCCTCACAGCCTGAGTTGCACAAGCTACCGTAAGATTTGCGTCGAGGAGGTGGCCTGGATCGCCCTTGCCCGGCACGAGAACCGACCGCAGCACCTTCACGCGCTCGGCCTTGCCTCCGAGGAGCGCTTCGAACCAGGCGCCGGGATAAGGCGAAAGTCCACGAATATGGTTGTGAACCTCTTGCCCTGGTTTAGCCCAGTTGATCCGGGTTTCGTCTTTCGAGATTTTCTGCGCATAGCTCACGCCCTCCCTCGGCTGAGGCGTGAAGGTCAACTCGCCTCTCTCAAGCATCTGAAGGGCAGTGAGTATGAGTGCTGCCCCCATCAGGGCAAGCTGGTCGTGAATTTCACCGGCCGTAGCGTCGGGCCCTATCAGCAGGCGGTCGGCGAGAGCGACCGGGCCGGTGTCAAGTCCCTCCTCCATTTTCATGATCATGACGCCTGTTTCCTTGTCCCCCGCCATAATGGCGCGTTGAATTGGCGCAGCACCGCGCCAGCGAGGAAGCAGCGAGGCATGGATATTGAGGCAGCCAAGCTGAGGGGTTTGCAGAATCGGCAGAGGAAGAATAAGCCCATACGCAGCCACGACCACAACATCGGGTGCAAGTGCCGCAAGCCCCGCCTGAATCTCAGCGCTACGCAAGCTTCTTGGCGTGAAGATCGGAAGCGCTGCTTCCTCTGCGAAACAATGGACCGCAGACTTCCTCTCTTCCATCCCGCGCCCGGCAGGCCGCGGCGGCTGTGAGTAAACACCTGCCACATCGTGACCTGCACCCACAATCTCGCTAAGAGCTGGGACAGAGAAATCGGGGGTGCCCATGAAAACGACGCGTAGGGGCATCGGTGACGGGGCCTCCTGTGCCGTGCCCTATTCTGCTGATGCCAGACGTATAAGGGCGAGCGTCAGAAGTTTGCAAGCAGTAAGAGGCGGAAGGGAGACAGGGGGATCATGGAAAGCGGACCCTGCGGAAGCTTATAGCACCGCGTGAGCCGCCAGTTTAAAAGGCTGACGCTGGGCCATCCAGGCAAGGGGGGGTGGAGGGTGGCCCAGCGCCAACTTCTGCTCGCAATCCGAGCATTGCCCGCGCAAGGGGCGCAGGTGAGGTCTTAGCGTGGCGGATTCGTGAAAAAGCGTCTCAAGCCTTCGCAACCGCGCCGCTCAATCGTCCCAATGATCGCGGTTTGGCCGCCAATAGCGGTGATAAGAGCCCCACCTGTAGTGGCTGAAATGGCGCTCGTGGTCCCAGCCGCCATATGAACCCCAGCGGAAATGGCTCCGCCAGCGATGATGCCGATATTCGCCTTCATCGGAACCCCACCGGTGGTGGCTTCGCCAACGGCTATGCCAGCAATCCTCTTCGCAACCGGCTTTCACTGCAGGCGCGACCGAATCCTGGGACACGCGGGTGGCAACGCTAGGATAAGCGTTGCCGGCATTTGGCACTGCCAAGGGTGCCATGGCTAACAACAAAGCAAATCTGAAATCTGGTTTCATAATCGCGCCCCAAAAGCTGGCTGAGGAAGACAAATAAAATTTTAGCTAAAATCTTGGCTAAGAAAGCGGCAGGTAATGGTCCGGGGCACAATTTTTAGAACTTAGAGTTAAGAACGCGCCTCCATCGCACCACATCGTGATCGCGGCAGTCGATTTGGGGTGTTGGCTTGCATCCTGGGCGCCGGGCCGCGGCTGCACTCACGTATATCTGAAGGCGCGTTGGCCCGCGCCCATTGATGTCGATGCCATCCACACATCCAAGAAAGTTCGGCGCAGCCCCAGTCTTTTCCTGAAACGCTTTCTCGAATTCCTGCCGCCGGCTCCAATTGACGAAAGCCAGCCCCGCTTGGCCAGACGCTAGAGCGTATCCCAACTGTGCTGGTGCGGTCAGGAGCGTGTTGGTCCCGTTTAAGAACACCAGGCTCGGCGGTGAAAAGCCGGCAAACGCAGTTGGCCCATCGGAACATCCGTTCATGGCTTCGGCCGCTTCCGCGGCGGTCTGGCTGATCCATAATGGCTTCAGGCTAGGCAGCGTGACCTCAAAAGCGGCTGTAAAAAACAGAAAACCGCTTAACAGGGCGCCACAAAGCGCGGCGTTCCAGCAGGACTTCCAGGCGGCGATTGCAGTAACAGCAGCGGAGAACGCGAAAACGGCTAGAATCGCAATAATGAACGATGTTTCAGGCGCTTCAGCAATCCACGCCAGCGCAGCGAGAAGGGCGATCTGCAAGGCGGCGATGATTGCCCATAGGACGGATTCCAATCGCGATCGCACGAGTCCAGCGTTTCGGGCGACCCTCATGCTAACCACTGCAGCCATGGCAATTGCTGGGTAGAGGGGCAATGCGTAGTGCGGAAGCTTTGTGGGGACTGCCTCAATCACGAGCCAAAAGGGCACGATCCAGGCGAGGAGAAAAAGGACACGCCGTGAATGCCGTTGCGTCCATAGTGCGGCAACCCCACCCAGGGTGACAAAGAGAGTTGCGGGCCAGAATGTCCACCAAAATGCAATCAAGTAGAAGCCGGGCGGGCCCCAATGTTTTTCCTGGCCGCTTTGCAGTTTGCCGGCAAAATCCTGTCCGAGGGAGCTTCGAAAAAACTCACCATGAGATGAGATTCCGATAGCGGCGAACCAGGGAAGCGTTATTGCCAGAAGCAGGGGCAAGCCCCATCGCCAATGCAAGTTCTTGAGCCAGCCCCGCCTTGGATCGCGCCAAAGTACCGTTGCCACGGTTAAGAGCGCGAGTGCAGGCGCGACGGGCCCCTTGATAAGGATAGCTGCTCCGAGCCCGAGCCAAAACAGTGCGGCCAAGCTGCGAGTCCTGGCTCCCGCGGGCGCCAAATAAAGCCTGAAAAGCGCGCCTTGAGCGAGGACAATGCTGGCGATCAAGGCGGCATCGGATTTTGCTATATGCGCTTCGAAGGTGAGCGTGAGGCAGGCCGCAAAAAGTGCTGCCGCCGCAAGTGCATCTTTCCGGCCCAAAATCGGCCGCGCTGCCCAGAAGGTCAGCAAAACCGCCGCCAGCGCTCCCAAAAAAGAAGGGATGCGATAGGCCCAGATGCTGTCTAGCTTTGCTCCCGCCTGTCTCGCTGTCGCTACCGCGGCAGATTGCAGCCAGTAAATCCCTATCGGCTTTTTGTAGCGCGGTTCTTTCTGGAAGCGGATGTCCAGAAAGTTGCCCGTCTCCAGCATCTGCTTGGAAGCCTGCGCAAAGCGCGCTTCGTCGCGGTCGGTTACGGGAAGCGTGGCGATGCCCGGAAGGTAAAGCGCACAGCAAAGGCCAATAAGAGCTATGGTGCCCGCATATGGCCGGAATGCAAGCCATTGCAGGAGCTTTCCCGCTCTGATCTCGGCAGCAAAAAGCCATGGAAGGGCAATCGCTGCTCGTGATGAAGTTGTCTTGCTTGGCCGCATCGCGCTCCGGCTTAAGCACAGAAGGCGCGGATTGCAACCTCCATCACAAGCGCTTTCCTGGAGGAAAGCGTTAGGGGCTATCCGATAATTTTTAGCGTAACGACCCCAGCCAAAACCAGCCCTATGCCGAGCAGGCGCACGGCGGTCGCTGGCTCTGAGAAAAGGTAGAGCCCCAGCACCGCCGTACCAACGGTCCCAATACCGGTCCAAACAGCATAGGCGGTACCCACCGGCAGCGTGCGCAAGGCAAGTCCAAGGAGACCAGCGCTGACAAGCATAAGTACAATAGTAAATGCGGCGGCGACCGGGCGGCTTAATCCATTAGAGTATTTAAGCCCGATAGCCCAGCCGACCTCACAAATTCCAGCCAAAAACAAGTATGTCCAAGCCATCCGCGCCGCGCAGGGTTAGCTACTCAGCTGCGCGCAGGTGAGGCGCCGCGAGCCTCACATCCGGATCGACATGCGAGAGAAACTTCTTGAAGTTCTCCGAAAACATGCCAACCAGCCTATGCGCCTGGGCATCGTACTCGTTTTTGTCCGCCCATGTGTCACGCGGGCGCAATATGGCGGAGTCCACGCCTTCGGCCGCCGTTGGGACCAGGAACCCGAAGATCGGATCTTGCTCCATGGGCACGCTGTCGAGCTTGCCCGCGAGCGCAAGATTAACAAGGGTGCGCGTTGCCGGCAGCGACATGCGCTTGCCAACCCCGTATTTGCCGCCGGTCCAGCCAGTGTTTACGAGCCAGCAATTGACATTGTGCTTGGCGATCAGGTCGCGAAGCATGTTGCCATAGACGACCGGATGACGGGAAATGAACGGGGCGCCAAAGCAGGTCGAAAACGTGGCGCTAGGCTCTTTCACGCCTTTTTCCGTTCCGGCAACCTTGGCCGTGTAGCCGGACAGGAAATGATACATTGCTTGGCTTGGAGCCAACCGCGCGACCGGTGGCAGCACGCCGAATGCATCCGCCGTAAGCATGATGATGTTGGCAGGGTGATTGGCGAGGCCGCTAAGGCTGGCGCCTGGAATATAGGAAAGTGGATAGGCGCCTCGCGTGTTTTCGGTAAGCGCATCACTGGCATAGATGGGAGCGCGGCTCTCGTCGAGAACGACATTCTCCAAGACAGTTCCGAAGGTGGAGACCGCCTTGAAGATGTCCGGCTCATGCTCTTCGGAAAGCTTGATGACCTTGGCGTAGCAGCCGCCCTCAAAATTGTAGAGCCCTTCGCCGGACCACCCATGCTCGTCGTCGCCGATCAAAACCCGCTTTGGATCAGTAGAGAGCGTTGTCTTGCCCGTTCCGGATAGTCCGAAGAAGATTGCCGAGTCACCGGCGGTCCCTTGATTGACGGAACAGTGCATGGGAAGAACCCCGCTGCCCGGTAGAGTGTAATTCAGGTAGGAGAAAACCGACTTCTTGATCTCGCCGGCATAAGACGTTCCGCCGATTAGAATAATCCCGCGAGTGAAATCGCAGGCGATGACGGTTTCGCTGCGGACACCATGCCGTTCCGGCTCGGCCCTAAAGCTGGGCAGGTCTATGATGGTAAGCTGAGGCGCGAAACGGTTTAGGCTAGCGCCATCGGGCACGATCAAAAGATGCCGGATGAAAAGAGCGTGCCAAGCGTATTCGCAGAAGACGCGCACCGAAATGCGGTGAGGCTCGGAGGCACCAGCGAAAAGATCCTGGACAAAAAGATTTCGATCCGTCGCATGCGCGAGGAATTCCCGGTGCAGCGTCTCGAATTGAGCGGGAGTCAGCGCCTTGACATTGTCCCACCAGACGGTGCCGTCAGTCTCCTGGTCCCGCACGATGAATTTGTCCGCGGGAGAGCGCCCCGTATGGGCGCCGGTGACGGCTGCGAGCGCGCCAGTCGCTGTCACCTGTCCTTCCCCGCGTCTAACCGCTTGTTCGAAAAGGGTTGCCAGGGAACCATTATGCAGAAGCGCGTTGCTTAGGCTGGGCGCTGCCGGGGTCTGTTTTCCGGGGGTAATGGATGCGGAAGGCAATGTTCGTCTCCCAGCGATGGGTTGCTCTCAAAATGCCGTTGGGCGGAAGCGTGCGAGGATAACACTCAAACGCCCGAGCGGAACCCTTACTTATCGCTTAGAAGATGCGAAAGATTGAAAATTTGTTAGGGGAGCTCCGCAGCAAAATGCCGCGGCACATTTTTGCGCGGGCAGGCTTCGCCCTTAACGATTATTTAAGCTGTGATTTGACGAAAGCCTGGGAATTCGGTCAGCCTCGCCTTATGCGCAGCTTGCATATTCCAAATTTTTCTGCGTAGAGGTATTTCTGCAACAGAAATGCTGCGCTTAACCTGAAACAGCTTGGATGATTGGATGCCAACTATCGCCCTGGTCGATGATGACAGGAACATCCTTACCTCTCTGCGCATGCTGCTGGAGGCGGAAGGATACAAGATCGTCGCCTACACCGATGGCGTTTCCGCTTTTGACGGCATAGCCGCTGAACCACCCGATCTCGCTATACTCGACATCAAGATGCCGCGCATGGATGGAATGGAATTGCTGAGGCGATTGCGCCAAAAAAGCGAAATGCCGGTAATTTTCCTGACTTCCAAGGACGATGAAATCGACGAGCTGTTCGGCCTAAAAATGGGCGCAGACGATTTCATTCGGAAGCCATTCTCCCAACGGCTTGTCGTTGAGCGCGTCCGGGCTATCCTGCGCCGTAGCCAGCCGCGGGAGGCATCGGCTGTTACAGAGGACGCCAAAATCATCGAGCGCGGCAAGCTCAAGCTTGATCCCGAGCGCCACACTTGCATTTGGGACGGCAAGCAGGTGACGCTTACGGTCACCGAGTTTCTCATTCTGCAGGCGCTTGCGCAGCGGCCCGGCGTTGTTAAAAGCCGTGACGCGCTCATGGATGCCGCCTATGATGATCAAGTTTACGTTGATGACCGGACCATCGATAGCCACATCAAACGGCTGCGGAAGAAGTTTAAGGTCGTCGATACCAATTTTGATGTGATCGAGACGCTGTATGGCGTGGGATATCGCTTCAAGGAATAAGCTGCGCGTTGCGACCGTCATTTGCTGCGAATTATGGCGCGGCCGCCTTGAACAGGCGCTAGGCGTCTATTGACGACTAGACGCCAATTTTGATCCGGTGAGCAAGGCCATGGCCCTCGAGATTCTCAGATGGCAGGAAGTGAGCACCGTGCGGCGAACCTTGCGCGCCTTCCAGGTGCGGCTGTTGCGCCTCGCCAGGAACTTCTCCGGATATTATAGTTTTAATAGTATTACCCGCCGCATAATCGTTCTCAACTTCTTGGGGGTTGCGGTTCTCGTTGGCGGAATTTTCTACCTCAACCAATACCGCGTTAAGTTCATCGAGACTCGCGTTGAAAGCCTGTCAACCCAAGCCGCAATTATTGCCAGCGCTATCGCTCAAACAAGCAAGAGCGCAGACGTGGGTGGAGAGGCGAGTTTACTCGATGATGAAAACAAAATCGTGGTGCGTTCGGGGCTCTCCAATCCAGAGCTGAACTTCAGGATCGATCCCGAGATTGTGTCGCCCATGCTGCGCGATCTGGTTGGACCTACGAAAACAAGAGCGCGCGTTTTTGATGTGGAAGGGACATTGATCTCGGATAGCCGCCAGCTCTATCCACGCGGGCAAGCGCGTGATGGTGTTCCTGGAGAAGGTGAAACCGACTTCCTAAGCGATATATGGACTTATCTTCAGGTGCATCTTTGGGCGCAAGATCTGCCTGTCTACAGGGACATGGGGCCTGACGGGAAGGCATACGAAGAAGTTCGCATTGCGCTGGCTGGCAGCCCCGCCCCGGTCCTCCGTGTCACGGAAACCGGTGAGACCGTCATTTCCATTGCCATGCCAATCCGGCGGGACCAAACCCCCCTT
Organism: Rhodomicrobium sp.; assembly: GCA_049579205.1. Taxonomy (GTDB): domain Bacteria; phylum Pseudomonadota; class Alphaproteobacteria; order Rhizobiales; family Rhodomicrobiaceae; genus Rhodomicrobium. The sequence continues at coordinate 33,538 of JBAUNL010000220.1, forward strand.
GGCGCCCTGATGCTTACGACTCAAGGCAGCGATATAGATGAGATCATCGCTCGCGATCGTATCCAGATAATTGCCATGGCTGGCCTGGTGGCGATAGGCACCTTTATTGTCTCTTTGTTTCTGGCGGGAACCATTGCCGATCCCATGCGGCGGCTAGCGATTGCCGCGGAAAGGGTGCGAAAAAACATCAAGAATCGGGAGCAAATTCCCGATTTCAGCGACCGTCCGGACGAAATTGGCAATCTCTCGCGCGCTTTCCGGGATATGACGAATGCGCTTTATTCCCGCCTCGACGCTATCGAAAGCTTCGCCGCCGATGTCTCCCACGAGTTGAAAAACCCGCTGACCTCGCTTAGAAATGCCGCGAGCCTGCTGCCTTCCATCAAAACAGAGAGCGACCGCCAAAAGCTGGTCGATATAATCAACCATGATGTCCGCCGCCTTGACCGGCTCATTACGGACATCTCCGATGCGTCTCGCCTTGACGCTGAGCTTGCGCGCGAGACTGCAAAGCCTGTGAATCTCGCGAGCCTGCTTTCCACTCTCTGTGAAATTACGCGCGAAAACCGGATCGCTAGCGGTCTCAATATCGTGCTCGATGTTAAGGGCTGCTCAACGCCAAGCCAATTCGCGGAGAGCAAGGATTACATAGTCAACGGACATGATAGCCGCCTCAGCCAAGTTATTGTTAACCTCCTCGACAACGCGATATCTTTCTCTCCAAAGGGCGGCTCGATCTATGTTTTCGCTAGAAAATTACGCAAGGAGAACGAAATCGAAGTCAGTATCGAGGATGAAGGACCAGGCATAAGCGAAGAGAATCTGCAAAAAATATTCAACAGATTCTACACGGATAGACCGGAATCCTTTGGCCAAAACTCAGGGTTAGGGCTGAATATATCGCAGCAGATCATGAAGGCTCATGGCGGTAAGATCTGGGCGGAAAACAGGATGTCTCCGCAGCCAACTTCCTCAAAATCGGGCAGTAAGAAAAAGCGAGGAATTGGCTCTTCTTTCGCTGGCTCTATGAAGGGAAAAGAGGAAACTTTCTCTTGCGGCGTAATGGGGCGGCATTCCCTGGGAGCCCGCTTAGTCATCCGTCTGCCTGCCTGTTCCACCACGGACTGTTCAGGGTAGCCAGTGGAAGTAATCGTGCATGCCACATGCATTGCTCTAGGCCACCGCGGCGCACTGCTGAAGGGCCCGGCAGGTGCCGGAAAGTCCGACTTGGCCTTACGATTTCTTTCGCTTTCACGGGAATGCCTCGGTAGGCCGGCAGCGCTTGTTGCCGACGATCAGGTTATTCTGCGACGTCAGGATGAACGGCTTACAGCTTCATGCCCAATGCCTCTCACTGGGAAGATTGAGGTCCGCGGCCTGGGAATAGCGAATTTGCCGAATGTTTGTCTGGAGGCCGACTTGAAGCTCGTCGTGTCCTTGGACAGGCAAGTTCATAACCCACGCTTCCCGGAGCATGAGGATTGGGAGACCATTTTGGGTCTTCCCGTGCCCCGGATCACACTCGATCCTTTCGAGCTATCGGCACCGATGAAGTTGGCTTTGGCGATCGGAGGCTTTTTTCCAGGACGCGCCGATTAACGCGCTGTATCCTTTTGCAGGCCTATATAGAGCTTGAACACGAAAAGAATGAAGCCCAAAATATTCTAATTGGGTAAGGCAGGTCTTCTATGCGCAACTTGCCAGGTCCGGAAATGAGATGATCGGCCTTATCGTAGTGACTCATGGGAATCTGGCGAAGGAATTCGTGGCGGCCCTCGAACATGTGGTCGGCCCGCAGCCGCAGGCTGCCACCGTCTCGATTGCGCCAAATGACGATATGGAGGAGCGCCGCAACGCCATTCTCGACGCCGTGAAGAAGGTCAATTCCGGAGACGGTGTCATCATCCTTACAGACATGTTCGGCGGGACGCCCTCCAATCTGGCAATATCGGTGATGGAGAACGGTTCCGTCGAGGTTATTGCCGGAGTGAACCTTCCGATGCTCGTAAAGCTTGCGCGGGTTAGGGAAGAAGTGAAGTTGCCGGACGCGTTGAGGCAGGCGCAGGAAGCCGGCCGCAAATATATCCATGTGGCGAGTCTGGTACTAAATGCCCATTAGGGGAACGAGAAATCCAGCATCGGCTGCGTATGCTCTGCCGGCGCGAAGGCCGAGCATGGCCGCGGATGGCATCTACCAATGCCTGGCCGAGGTTACGATCGTTAACAAGCGCGGCTTACACGCCAGGGCGTCCGCGATCTTCGTCAAGACAGCAGAACAGTTCGACGCAGAAGTTTCGGTCAAAAAAGATGATCAGATTGTCAGCGGCGGCTCGATCATGGGCCTTCTTATGCTAAGCGCGGGCCCGGGAACGACAATTCTGATCGAGACCGAAGGCCCGGAAGCCGAAGAGGCGCTGGAAGCACTTACAACGCTCGTTGAGGCAGGCTTCAACGAGGAATGCTAGAGCGGTTCCCGTTTTAGTTTACGCATATCCGGCGTGACGAAAGAAGTTTAAGCACTCCACGGGCGCGAAGCCATCCAAGAGTTTGCCGATCCGGTCCCAAAGGCTTTCGACCGAACGCTCTTT
>JBAUNL010000221.1:0-4758 GCA_049579205.1 Rhodomicrobium sp.
AAATCGCATGCCTACACCCAAAATCGGCCGCCCGCGCCGATCGCCAAGGTAATCAGCCCCAGCGTAAGGTTCACCGCCACGATCCGGCGGATCACGCCGAGCTGCACGCCGGCGTCCGCCCAATTCGCCGCTGCCACGGCGCGGCGCAGGCGCCGCCACGGGACGAAATAGAGATGCGCGTAGATCGCCATCATCAAAAGGCCGATGCCCAGCATGAGATGGACATAGGTTCCCACCGCCGCGAACCCGCTATAACCCCAGAAAACCATGCCGAGGCCGCTCGCAAGCAGCGTGGCGACGCTCGTCCAAACCCAGGGGAAGAAGTGCGAAAACACGCGCTCCCAGAGCTGCAGGCGCACCGGCGCTTCGAGCGGTCCGGCGCTCGGGCGCAGGACCATATAGGCGAAGAACATGCCGCCCACCCAGATAGCGGCGGCGAGCGTGTGGATTGCGATCGCGAATGCCATGGTTTCCCTCCGCAAATGGCCGGCGGCACCTATAGCATCTTTTTCCGATACCGCGTCATTTACGCTGGCGGCGGAGAAGCAGATTTCCGCCACCGTGCCTGTGATAGAATCGAATATGTGGCAGCCGGCTGATCAATGGGCTTCCTACTTATCCACCTAAAGGGGATGGCAACGCCTGCCACGGCGACCGTTCAGCGCCGGGTCCAGTTTCTGGGATTCAGCCGCCTACATATGCTCAGGCCGAGACTTTCAGGTTTCGTTCTTCGACCTTAAGCCGAGATTAAAGTAACTACGTTTTTAGGCGCGCTTAAGTTCGGGCGCCACAAGCGTGCTTGAGGCCGTGAGCTGCCCATTGCGTGCGTCGGCGGAAGCGTCAGGATGAGGAACTTTACCGGACGATTCCGATCCATCGTCAGCTACCTAACTCAGCTTGAGCCCGGGGCAATTCCCGGCTGGTCTACACAAAGGGTGCAAGGTGTAGTTTTACCTGCTTTGTCAACGAAAGCCGCTCGGCCAGGTCTAATCCAAATGTAATGGCGATAATGAGGGAGTAGCTGTCCCATAGGGGGAGAGCCCCTACAGACCATATCCAAAGCAGCGAGGTTGCCCACATTCCGGTTTGAACCAGAGCTAACGTCGCCACCGGCTTTAGCTCGCCGCGAGTAGAGTCCCCTGCTTTAGGTTCCTCTGCTCTCTTTTCCCGCAGGATCGTGGTGAGTGGTATGAGCACCGCGCCTGTGAGAATAAAGGCCGGCTTTGTCAAGCTGGTGGGCGTGCTTAAGACTGCGAGTATGGGAGGGACAAGCCAAGATGCGATTGAGGTAGCAAGAATAGGCGGCCAAACAGACTCCATCAGGCCGCCGCCTACTTGAAGAGTTCCTTCTTCAGGCGGATACTCCGAGCCCTGGCGGAGGCCAAGCCAGGGAAGCAGAATGAAAATGAGCGGGAATATCGCAACAATTGAAAGTCCGGCCCCCAAAAGTCCCAGCTCTGCAGGAGTGGGGACGTATGAGGGGAACCACCAAACCCGTGCTAAGCGATCCTGGCTCTCCCACCAAATATCGAGGCACAGCCAAATATTTTTGGATAAACCAGTTATAATTGGCAAGCAGAAAAATATCCAAAAGCCATTCCCGATACCGTATATTGTGATCAGATGAGCTAGCCAGCCGGATAAGGCTGTACCGGCAACAAGGCTTACCACGAGGGTAACTTCGAAAATCACTCCAGGCTGCTCAGCCAATCTTTCGTAGAAGGGAGTGAACCGGAGAGCTTGCACAGTCGCAAGCACTAAAGAAGCGATTAGAACATAGAGGCGCAAACGCCCTCTTCCGCCTCGGTCGGCAGCTGCCCATCTTGAGAAGGCCGGCGAAGCGACTCTTAATAGCTCTGTCACGATCAAGACCGAGAAGATCGGGCCTACGCCAAACTTAAGAATCGAATACTCTGGTCCTAAAGAAACATGCCACGAAGAAAGAGTGTACGTGTTGTGGTATTGCAAAGTCAGCCCAGGTATTGGGATGGTCGATCCCAAGCGCCAGGCAAATAGAATGGCAATAGTTATAAGAAGACGGTGGCACGTGTCATGCATGTTTAAAACCGGGGAGTAGCCTTCGTATCGCCTGGTCCTTCACCCTAGTTTATAGAGCATGACCCTCCAACAGCGAAGACGGCAAGCCGATAGTGACGGATAGCCGGAGTTGGGAGGAAAGCGGCCGGTTCTTCCAAGTAGAGCCCATGACCGGTAACGACCCATGAGAGAAAAAAGGCGCAGCAGCAATGGCATAGCTGAAGCCGCCAGCTTTCCCAGAATGACGAAGGCTGGCATCAATGCCGATCCCGGGAGATTCTGGCCCTCGCCCTCAATCAGCAACCCTTACCCTTACCTTGCCCTATTCCCGCGCTAATGCCCGGCGCAACCCTTAGCGCAACCTTGGTATGCGCGGCCGTCCCCCGCGCGCGCGTACATCTCAGGAACCTACGCTGGCGTTTGATTAATTTTGATTTTTTTTCAAGTTCGCACATCGAAGAGGTGCGTGGATCTCGGCCTTCGGCCTCACCAGGACGACGTTGCGAAGCCCGGCCTTGTTCGGCGGCCCGAGTTCATAGACACCAATGACCACGCCCTGCTGGCGCATTTTACGCGCTCGCAGCAGCGACGATCTGCTGAAGTTTGCTCAAGAGGTCATCATTAGAGACTTTGGGCTGCCCCAGCTTCCGTATAAGCTCCGCCTGTCGGCTTTGGGGCACCGACCCGTAGCTTCGGAAGGTGGTCATCACCTGTTCGTGGCCGAGATTCTGGCTCCAGGCCTTGAACTCCTCTGGCGTTAAGCATCGCTTCTCCGCGAGCAGAGTTAGCGTGTCCCGAAAGCTGTGCGGGTTGAAGTAAGGAAGGCCGGCTGCTCCGAAAGCCTCTTTAAAAATTTGCCGTATTGGAGATGCCGTTGACCAATGCGCCCGGCTCAAACCTACGGCCGCAAATTGGAGACCTGGACCGTGACCGATCTCTGTTCTGGGAAACAGAGGATCCGCGGGCCCGATGAGCTTGTTTTTAGTCAGATATTCAATCCAGTCACGGACAATTGCGAGAGGCATTTCCCCAACGGGAAAAAACCACGTCGTGAAGGTCTTACTGAATTTGGTTTTTATCTCTCTGGCGTCCTGGAAGACTTTGCCTCCCAGGAGGTCGACATGCCGGAGCTTAAAAGACGCAATTGCGCGATCCCGAGCACCCGTCAAAAGTGTGAAAGCGATAAGCGCCCGGTTGCGGCGCTCGATCTCACTGCCATTAGGCATTTCGCTGAGAACATGGAGGATCTGCTCAAGGCCTGGCACGGCCTTTTCCCGCGTGGCTTTGGCGATGGCGGTGTCCTTTTCAGAAAGCGAAAAATATTCGGCGTCGCTGTAATTCAGCCGTGAACGGAAGCCCGGTTCTCGGGCAAGCCACGCGAAAAAGGCCTTTAACGCGGCAAGCGTCGAGTACATGGTCGACTTGCTGAGGGCTTCGCCGGAACGTTCGCTTCGCTGTTCCGCGAGCATACGCTTAAAGCCGATGGCTTGCTCGATATGGAATTTACGAAATTCGCGGAACCGGGTATAGTTCTCAAAGCGGTTTAGCGCTTTGGCTACGTGATCGATTGAGCTCTCGCTATAGCGCCTCGCCTCCTTAAGATAGGCGAAGTACCGGCGCTTTATTCTCTCGTTTTCAGCGTTGTATGTTTGCGCGCTCATCTGCTGCTCCTTCGAAAACACAATTTAGAGAGGGGGATGGACAGTCTCTTAATCGTGATTGATCGTGTGGAATCTTGACGTCAAAGTATGCACCTACCGTGGCCAACTTCGCCTCGGACGCCCGCCGGTGCATAAGGCACCCACACTCCGGGCAAAGGCCGCGTAAATTCCCGCCCGCCCCCGGCGTCGCAATTAGGTCGACTAGCCCTCCGTATGGTTTTCGCGGCGCGCGGCACCTTAAACACCAGAACTCGTCAGACTTGCAGGAGGATTTCCGCTCGCGGCGGCGCTCACTTAAAAAGCGACGGAGTTCTGCTCCGTGAATAAGAATGGGACGCTGGCCGTCAATTACCTTTAGACCTTGGCGGAGCCAATTTGCCATTGTATTTTTATGAATTCCAAGCTCCTCCGCGGCTTCTGCAATTGTATAGCTCCGGTGAATCTTAATCCGACGCGCATCGATTGACCGCCTTTGCATTACGCGGTCCTCCGCGCGATGCGGGGGTAATGTAGAATCCATTGATAAGGGCACGGGCCAACTCGGCCAAGCGATTGGCCCTCACTCGCCATTTTCCTTTTGCGCAACATAGGCCCTCAGCGTCTTTTGCCTTGATGCGCCGAATATTCGGATGTGTTCGCCTTTAAGTGGCCTTCCAGCCATGAGTCGAGATCCTCCACTCGGTACACAACCCGGCGCCCGAGTTTCGCAAAACGGGGCCCGCGGCCGTAGGAGCGCAACTTGTCGAGATAGGCTTTTGAAAGGCTCAAGTGCTCGGCGGCTTCTGGCACACTTAGATGAGACTTCCCGACTTGGCGATATATTTGCAGAGACGAAGATTGAGTTTGCATGAGCTTTCCAGATGGTTCCAGTGAATCGAACGACCTGGAGATTGTGGGTAACTCGCTAGCCAGACCATGGGCTTTAGGCTTTAACCCATTCGGGGTGCCAAGGGTTAAACCCTTCACCGACAATGCCGAGACATTTGTATTCGCTACGGAAAATGGGCTATTGCAAAATCGCTCAATAGTTTGTCAGCGTTTATTGGCTTTGCCCTTTTTG
>JBAUNL010000222.1:0-13734 GCA_049579205.1 Rhodomicrobium sp.
ATGCGATGCTATCGCCGTCATGATCTTGCCCCCGCAAACGAATCATGACCCTTCCATATAACTGCTTCGAATCCCGAGCGGAATCCCATGCGCGCGGCGACTCAATCAGTCGGATTCGGTATCACTCATCGCGCGCGGGGCCCATCTTGCCGCGATCCGGGAACAGGGACTTAAGCTTCTAATCGGGGGCAAAGAGCGGACTGCGCGATTTCCGGCTGCGTCAGACCCCAAGGAGCTTGGCCCTCAAGACTATGTCATAGTCGCGCTGAAATCTCACCAGGCGTGGGAGGCTGCTGCGCAATTGCTACCGCTGCTTGGACCGGAGACAGCGGTAGTAACGGCGCAAAATGGCATTCCCTGGTGGTATTTTTATGGGTTCGAGGGTCAATATAAAAATCTGCGACTCGAAAGCGTCGATCCATGCGGCCGGCAATGGCGCTTGATCGGTCCCGAGCGCGCCATCGGATGCACAGTCTACCCCGCGACTGAGATCGTATCGCCCGGCGTGATCCGGCACATCTATGGTGACCGTTTCGGGCTGGGTGAGCCAACGAGGCAAGTAACAGACCGCGTTACGAAGCTAGCGCAAATACTGGAGGCGGGCGGACTCAAAGCAAAAATTTATCCCGAAATCCGCAATGACATCTGGCTGAAGCTTTGGGGCAATCTTTGCTTCAACCCCATCTCCGCGCTGACCAAAGCCACGTTGGACGTCGTTGCTACCGACCCCAGCACGAGGGCGGTCGCTCATAGCATGATGCATGAGGCCGAGAAGATTGCCAGGAGGCTGGGCGTGCACTTCCGCGTTGATATCGAGCGCCGCATTAATGGCGCCGCATCCGTGGGTGCGCATCGGACCTCAATGCTTCAGGACCTGGACAAGGGACGGCCGATCGAACTCGACGCACTCTTAACCGTCGTCCAGGAAATGGGACGCCTCGTTGATCTCGAAACCCCCACGATTGATACCGTGCTTGCCCTGACGAAGCAGATGGGCCGCGTCGCTGGCGTCTATCCAGTCTTCCCTGAGGTTAATAACGAAGCGGAAACTGCCGGGGGCGTTGACTGAACTTAGCATGGATCACTCATAGCGGCCTCGGACTGGCGCGTGTCTTGCTAACAACTTGGCTGAGAGGCCCCACACCCACGCGGATCTCGTCCCCTCCCCGGCCGAGTAATCATCTCATAAAGGCTATGCGGTTAAGGCATAGGTCCCCTGTGGTATATTGTATACCAGATTGTTGCGTCGATATGCTATCTTTGTTGCAACGCACAATTGGAAAGGTTTGAAACCCATGACCGCTCTCATTTTCGTCCCAATTTTCATCGGACTGTCAGTGGCTCTGACCGTCATCGTGGCTGATTTGCTGACTCCGGCGGAAAAGTCCGAACCGGTCGCTAAGAAACGCGGCGAGAATCGCCCCGTCAACGCATAAGCGAAGAGACAAGCACTAAGGCTGCGTTGCCGGACGCAGCCTCGCCCCCGGAAAACAGTTCATTCCCATTGACGCGTGCGTGTCGATGCCTCACATCTGTCGCAGGCTTTTGCATTGCAACATGAACTGGGAAAGAGGCGCGGCTCACATGAACTTGCGCAACATAGCGATTATTGCTCACGTCGATCACGGCAAGACGACCCTTATTGACGTGCTTCTGAAGCAGTCTGGTTCGTTTCGTGAGAACCAGCGCGTGGCCGAGCGCGCCATGGACTCGAACGATCTCGAGCGCGAGCGCGGCATCACGATTCTGGCCAAAGTTACGTCGATACAGTGGAGAGACACCCGGATCAATATTGTCGATACGCCTGGCCATGCAGACTTCGGCGGCGAGGTTGAACGCATACTCAATATGGTTGATGGGGCGATCGTGCTTGTCGATGCATCGGAGGGGCCGATGCCGCAAACGAAGTTCGTGGTGTCGAAGGCACTGAAGATCGGGCTCAGGCCAATCGTTGCAATCAATAAGATCGATAAGCCCGACGAGCGGCACGCTGAAGCCGTAAACGAGGTCTTCGACCTCTTCGCAAATGTTGACGCAACCGCCGAACAGCTGGATTTCCCGATCCTTTACGGGTCTGCCAAGCAAGGCTGGATGTCTCTGGACCCAGCCGGACCAAAAGACGACATGGGGGCACTTTTCGACCTGGTTCTAAAGCATGTCTCGCCTCCGGAAGTGGGCGATGGTCCGTTCAGGATGCTGGCTACCACCATAGAAGCCGATCCATTTTTGGGGCGAATTCTAACTGGGCGCATCTCAAATGGTACCGTCAGGCCCAACATGGCCGTCAAAGTTCTCAGCCGCGACGGCAAGCTTGTTGAACAGGGGCGCATTTCAAAAGTTCTGGCATTTCGCGGTCTTGAGCGGCAGCCTGTCGAGGAAGCCGTGGCCGGCGATATCGTGGCCATCGCTGGTCTATCGAAAGCAACGGTGGCAGATACGATTTGCGACCCGCAAGTCTCAGAGGCGCTTCCGGCGCAGCCGATCGACCCTCCAACGCTGACAATGACCTTTCGCATCAATGATGGCCCTTTCGCGGGACAAGAGGGCGACAAGGTGCAAAGCCGCGTGATTCGCGACCGGCTGTTTCGCGAGGTTGAGGGCAACGTGGCTCTGCGTATCTCCGAGACCCAGGACAGCGATAGCTATGAGGTTTCGGGGCGCGGCGAATTGCAGCTCGGGATCCTGATCGAGACCATGCGGCGTGAGGGCTTCGAACTGACCGTATCGCGGCCGCGCGTTGTTTTCGAGACCGACCCAAAGACCGGGCAGCGGCTTGAGCCGATCGAGGAAGTGATAATCGACGTGGACGAGGAGCATTCGGGGGCGGTTGTCTCGAAGCTTTCCGAACGCCGGGGAGATCTCATCGAAATGCGCCCTTCCGGCGGCGGACGGCAAAGGCTGATTTTCCGGGTGCCGACACGCGGGCTAATCGGCTATCAGGGCGAACTTCTCGCCGATACGCGCGGCACGGGCATCATGAATCGTCTCTTCCACGGCTATGCCCCGTACAAGGGAGAAATACAGGGCAGGCGCAACGGCGTTCTGATCTCCAACAGCACAGGCGACGCCGTGGCTTATGCCCTTTGGAACCTCGAAGACCGCGGGCCGATGATGATCGAGCCGCAGACAAGGGTTTATCCAGGCATGATTGTAGGCGAGCACACGCGCAGTAACGATCTTGAGGTCAACGTCCTCAAGGGCAAGCAGCTCACCAATATCCGCACGACGAGCAAAGATGAGGCGGTACGCTTGACGCCGCCGATGAGGATGCCGCTGGAAAAGGCGCTCGCCTATATTCAGGATGATGAGCTGGTCGAAGTGACGCCGAAATCCATCCGCCTGCGCAAGCGCCATCTGGACTCGAATGAGCGCAAGCGCTTCGAGAAGCTTGCCGCAGCTAGCTAAGAAGAGAGCTGCTCAGAAACCGTTGTCGCAACCTAGAGCGAAGAACGCCTCTCCGGACGCTCGGGTGACCCTTTCCTTCTCGACCTGACTTCAAAGAAAAGCGCCTGCCCGATCACGGCTTTGACTGTTTCGGCGTTGAATGGCTTGGCGATCAAAAAGGTGGGCTCGGGCTTTGCACCTGTCAGCAGCATTTCGGGATGCCCTGTTATGAAGATGACAGGCACCTCGAGTTCGCCAAGAATCTCGTTGACGGCTTCTACACCTGAGCTTCCATCGGCGAGCTGAATGTCGGAAAGGATCAACTCCGGCTTCTTCTCATGCGCAAGCTTTAGTGCGTCCTGGTGTGTCCTGGCGATGCCAGTAACGCGGTGACCTGAGGCCTCAACCAATTGTTCCAAATGCGAGGCTGTCAGCGGCTCATCCTCTATGATAAGAATGTCCGCTGGCTCCAAATGATTTGCGATTTCGTGATCAGCCGCGGCTACGAGCGAGGCCACATCGGCCTCATCGGTGTCTAGTATGTCCGCAATGGCCTTCGCATCAAAGCCTTCCACAGACAGAAGCAGAAAGGCTTGGCGCGGCTTGGGTGTCAGCATCTGAAGGCCGCGCATGGCCTCGGACTGCTCCAAGCGGAAGCTTGGAAATGCATTCGTGTCCAAAGAGTTCCATATCTTGAGAAAAATTTGGTAAAGGGCGATCTTTGGATCGAGGTCCTCTGGAAACATCGACGGATTTTCGACGAGGGCTTCCAGCAGGGCCACGACATAGGCGTCCCCACTCTCCTGAGAGCCGGAAAGGGCCCTTGCGAAACGGCGCAGCGATGGAAGATGCGGTGCGATCGATTGAGAGACGGACATCATTGGTTAACCCAAATTATAGCCGAGACACAGACATTCACTTTGCAACAAACTCACTGCAGAGGTGTTCCAGATGGAGATCGATTTATGAAATACCCCTCCCTGTCCGGCGCTCCGGCGAACTCCAGACAACAAGGAGTATATTGATGAACGAATGTGATGAAGACGAGGAGAAATCCAATCTCCCCGTCCCCGAAGCACGTGAAAGCGCGCTTGCCCAAACCGCCAAGCAGGGCGGCGAGGCCCGCATCGCCTCTTTGGTTGAGAATAGCAACGAAGTCAATATTTTACGTAACAAAACGCCAGAAACATGCGGTTCCCCGCCACTGGATGATGCCCGTTTCACGGCCGGAGTGGTTGACTTCTATCAACATGTTTTGAAGGAGCCTTTTCCCGAGAGCTGGCTCCATCTCCTCGACAAAATGAACAAGCAGGAGCCCAAGTAATGTCGACGGAACAAACGCTGCGGGACGAGCTTGTCCGGTGGATTCCGAACTTGCGGGCTTTTGCTCTTTCGCTCACGCAGAGCGCCCAGCAATCGGACGATCTCGTACAGGACACGCTCGTCAAAGCTCTGTCGAACCTCGACAAGTTCCAGATGGGCACGAACTTGCGGGCGTGGCTTTTCACGATCCTCCGCAACAGCTTCTACAACGACATACGCTATAAAAAATATCATCAAACAGCCCCCCTCGATGAGGTTGACCCCGGCTATCTTGAGATGCGGGCGACACAAGAAAAATATATCGAGTTCAGGGACGTCCTGAAGGGCTTGGGCAGGCTCGTGCCTGAACAGCGCGAGGCGATTATCTTAATCGCGGCGGAGGGGCTGTCCTATGAGGAGGCTGCGGCAGTATGCAACTGCCCGGTCGGAACCGTTAAAAGCAGGCTTAGCCGGGCACGCCAAAGATTGGAGGAATTTACGAATGGAGAAAATGCCATACCTGAACATGTAAGCTAAAGCAGAACTGCCCTTGAACATTAAACTCGGAAGTTTTTACTTGTCTGTCATTAAGCATTCCAAGATACCTCAGTGTTGACTTTATATACGAATTCGAATTTTTATACCACATCTTCCAGATTTTAGCCCGTGGTAGCGTGAAACCCGACCGTTTTCCCGGCAATTTGCCCGACCTCATGAAGCGAAAGCCGCGGGAAACAATGCTGATCGCTGCCGCGGCCGCGATCCTTATTTTCTTAACAGGTTTCTCCTTCTGGCTCACACAGCGCGTACTCGGTGATGCTCAGAGGGAGGACCAGCTGAACAGGTTCAGCACAGAGCTCACGGAATTCATGGAGATGCTTCGGACCGCGGAGAGCAGCCAGCGCGGCTACCTCATCACGGAAAGCCCGGAATACCTTGAGCCATATAATCAGATGAGCCCGCAGCTTCTATCCTTAGCACGAGAGCTCGAGACCAAGGCCCCCAGCAGAAGCGCTGCCCAAGCAGCTGCGGCCATCATCGAGCCTTTGAGCGAAAAGCTCGAAGAGATGCAACAGACTATAGACTTTATGAAAAGTGGTGAGAAAGAGAGCGCCGTTGCAAGGCTTAAGAGCGGCTTTGGCCGCAGGCTCACGGATGAAATCGAAAGTCAGGTCCGCAAAGTCCAAGAGGATGGGCGCTCAGCCATCCAAGCTGAAGAGGCCAAGACCAGATTCCTGGAGAAAATCAAGACCGGCATTGATGGAATCGGCGCTGCGCTGATTTTGACATTCTCATTTCTTTCTCTTTCCCTGCTGCTCCGTTCGAATGCTGCCATCGAGGAGGCGCAGCAGGCATTAGCCAAAGCCAATTTCGAGCTTGAGGCTACCGTTGCACAAAGAACAGGCGCTCTAACAAGAGCCAATCAAGAAATTCAGCGCTTTGCCTACATTGTAAGCCACGATTTGCGCTCACCCCTCGTCAATATCATGGGCTTCACCGCCGAACTTGAAAATCTCAGGGACGAACTTTTCAAAGGTTCCGAGAGCACCGAGGGCAAGGCGATTCCGGCGCATTTCCGCAATGATTTCGATGAGTCAATCGGGTTCATCCGTAGCTCGATCGGGCGCATGGACCGGCTGATCGCAGCAATTTTGGGCATCTCACGCGAAGGCACCCGGCCACTCAGCAAGGAACACGTTGATTCACAAGCTCTTGTTCGAGGTCTATTAGATGGGATGGAGCACCAGATTCGCGCGAAGCGCGTGACAGTGGAGACTAGTCAGCTTCCGGCAGCCATGACGGATAGAATGGCACTCGAGCAAATATTCGCAAACCTCATCGAAAACGCCATCAAATTTCTAAAGCCGGAGGGCGGGGGAAAGGTCGCTGTGACAGGAAAGATCAGCGGGAACGAAATCATCTACACTGTCTCTGACAATGGGCGGGGAATCGATCCGAAGGATCACCAGCGCATCTTTGAGCTCTTTCGCAGGGCAGGGCCTCAAGACGTCCCCGGCGAAGGAATGGGGCTTGCTTATGTCTCGGCGCTTGTCCGGCGGCTTGGTGGAACCATAGCAGTTGAATCGGAGTTAGGCCGCGGCAGCATTTTCAAGTTGACACTTCAAAGATCCATGGCGCATCGGGATCGGAGAGAGCCATGAACAGACCTGTAACGATCGTTATGATTGAAGATGATCCAGGGCATGCCAAGCTTATTGAGCGCAATATACGAAGGGCTGGGGTTACCAATGAGCTTATCCACTTCGCGGATTATGCTTCCTCAAAGAGCTATTTCGAGACGCTCAAGAAACTGCCGGCAGGTGCGACGCCTACGCTTGTGCTGCTCGATCTCAACCTACCTGATGCCTCAGGGACCGAAATTCTTGAATATCTCAAGAACCACGGTCATCTAAAGCTGATACCAGTGATTGTCTTGACGACCGCGGATGATGAGGCGGAGGTTAAACGTTGCTACGATCTTGGATGCAACGTCTACATTACCAAGCCTGTCGACCCAGACCAGTTTGCGATGGCGATCCGGCAGCTTGGACTGTTCTTTTCGGTTATCAAGGTGCCGGACCCTGTCAATGCATAGCAACCGAAAACCGCGTATCCTAATAATAGACGACGACGAGGGCTTTTGCAGGCTTGTCTTGAAGCATCTCGAGCGCTCGGACTTTGACGTCACCGTTGCCAGTAGCGCAAAGGAAGGGATCGCCGCCGGTCTGAGCGGCGACTTCGATGTCGTTGTCCTTGATCATGTGCTGCCTGAACATGACGGTCTGACGGTCCTGAGCACGTTAACTCGTCAGGGTGCGCCTCCTGTCGTTTACCTCACCGGCAGCCAGGATAGCCGGGTCGCTGTTGCGGCGCTTAAGGCTGGGGCCGCCGACTATGTGGTTAAGGATCTCCACGGTGAGTTTCTGCTTCTCCTCGAAAACGCTGTCACCAATGCGATGTTCGCAACGGCGATCAAGCGCGACAAAGAGAAGGCAGAGGCCGAAGTCCGTGCCGCTCGCGACCAGTTCAAGGCGCTGGCCGAGGAGCGTGCGCTGCTTTTGCGCGAGGTCAACCACAGAGTGAGTAACAGCCTGCAGCTCATCGCGTCCTTGCTCCATTTTCAAGGTGATTTATCAGGAAATGCCGATGTTAAGGCCGCGTTGAAGGAGGCCAACGGAAGGGTTCTTGCAGTTGCCAGGGTTCACCGCTCGCTTTACACCTCCCTTGATGTGAGATGGGTGTCTCTCGCGGACTACCTCGCAAGCCTCCTTCATGATTTGAAGGACGTAGCCGCAGGCGGAGATGAGTCGCCCATCAGCTTTTCATCGGACGCCATCCAGGCAGGGCCGGATACTGCCGTTGCTGTGGGCATTGTCGCGACGGAACTTATTCTTAATGCCGTCAAACACGCCTATCCCGATGGGCACGGGCCGGTCCGGGTCACCCTTCGTGCTGCTGGCCCGGAGGTGCAACTCACGGTCGAGGATGACGGAATTGGCGGCCAGGAAGGCCCTGCCAATGTTCGCCGTGGCCTCGGCCAACGCATAATGGCAGGGATGGCGGACAAACTAGACGGCAGCCTCAACTACGACCAGCATGGACAAGGAACCCGCGCGGTTCTGACGTTTCCAATAAAAGAGGGGATCCGGGTTATAAAGACAAACGCCGAAGGGATGGCCCCGGCCGCCTGAAAACTAGTCCCGGCTCAGGCGGGAGAGCGGCTCTAACAAAGAGTCGGGGATGGGTTCAGAGAGGATATCGGAACCGAGCTTAGTGAGCTCCCGCTCAATCCTTCTCAAATCCTCGATTTCTCTGGCGAGGGCGCCGTCACTTTGGAGGAGAGCCTCGAACTCCTCCAGGTCGGTGCCCGTAAGCTCACCGTCAAGGTATGCCGAAATCATCGCCGCAAGCCTTTCGTCCTCTAAGGCGTGCGACTCGTTTTCGCTGGCGAGCTGGTCGGATTGCATCTTTTCTGTCATCGGCATCTTGTAGATCTTGCCCGCCTTGGAAGCTAGTCGCGTCTTTTCTAACCCCGCGTAACAACGGAGCTAAAAAACAGTTCCTTTATCACGTCAGAAATTCGTGACCGAGTTCAGCTTGCGGCAAGCTTCAAGTCTTTGCAAGCTACAGCTCAGGAAATGCAGGGGTTTCCCCCAACTACGCAGAACTCGCTAGGCGGGGCGATTGTCCCGTAGGCGCTTATCCCTGGCCGGATCTTTCACGCGCCCCTGCCCTGTTGGCCCCGGCCGGTTCTCGGACAGCCGCCGGTCGTTTTGGGGATCCTTGACGCGGCCTTGGCCCGTTGGGCCTTCGCGGTTCGCGGACAGCCGCCTGTCCTTTTTTGGGTTTTTTACCTTACCCTGGCCGGTGGGACCGGGACGGTTCTGGGCTAATCTCCGGTCGTGGGCCTTGTCCTTTACCCTCCCCTGGCCGGTAGGGCCTGCCCTGTTCTGGGCCAAACGCCTGTCCCTTGAGGCGTCCTTCACCCGTCCTTGTCCACCTGGCTGCACCTCGGCCACCGAAGGCGCTGGAGCTGATGCAGATCTTGTGCTCATGCGTTCGGCCGATTTGCCGGCGTCCTCTTTTTTTCCGGCTGACATGCGGAATTCCACATCTCCGTCTGTGCCGAGAGGGCCAAGGCCCGCACAATAATGACCTGCGACACTCTCAGAATTTGTGATTTCTTAGATTTTTGAACACACAAGGAGGGATAAGCGTTCCGGTGAGCGTAATTGACTTCTAGCTCACTGAAGAGAGAGATGTAGGTATAAATCTTGCCTGTGGGAAGGAAAGTTTATGCGTTTTTAATCCCAGGCGGAGATTAATTCAAAAGGACGTTTAAATTCCATGCAACTAAGGCATAAGATCCAACGGCAAAGTATAAGCCAAAAGATAAAATTGGATTATAAAATCTTGCAAAAAGAGTAACCAGGAAGATGATTACATCAGGATATTTTGATGCCCTTATGCAGAGTTGTCCAAGCCTTCGCATCTAGCCGCTGTTAGCTTCTGCACCAGCGCACAATTGTCTACCGCCCTCGCTACTAAGGCTGGGCCGTCGTAAGCATAGGCTGCCAACGAGTCCGCACTTTACGGCTCCAACTCGGTATCCCAGTACAGATAATCGAGCCAACTTTCATGGAGATAGTTGGGCGGGAAAAAGCGTCCATTCCGATGGAGCTCATGGACAGTTGGACGGTAGGGCTTGTGCGCTGGGAACATTCTTGCCTTGGCCGGCAATTTGCCGCCTTTTCTAAGGTTACAGGGTGCGCAGGCTGTGGTCACGTTGTCCCACCGGGTCATGCCGCCTCGTGAGCGCGGAATTACGTGATCGAATGTCAAATCGTAGGGTGACCCGCAATACTGACACTGAAACCTGTCCCGCAAGAACACATTGAATCGGGTGAACGCGGGGTACAACGCAGGCTTCACGAACGTCTTCAGTGAGACGACGCTCGGAAGCTTCATCTCAAAGCTTGGGCTTCGAACGACGCGGTCATAGAAGGACACGATATTGACCCGCTCAAGGAAAACGGCCTTGATCGTTTCCTGCCAGTTCCAAAGAGAAAGGGGATAATAGCTCAACGGCTGGAAATCGGCGTTGAGTACGAGTGCCGGAAAGCTGTCCGGCGGAGACCCTGCGCTTGCTGTCAATGCCGTCACGTCAACCTTTCCTCAACGGCTTCCGTTAAGTTGGGGGCCACGCTCGCACGACGTCGCTCTGCAATACGGTTCGGATACTACAATCGCGTGTCACTTCTGTGAAGGGTAGACTTTGCCACAGTTAAAAGTCCATGTTACGCTTCTGGGGCTGCTAGACTTATTGTGAGGCCGTTTGGGTGACCAAACGCAGCGAAATCGAAGAAGCCATTCTACGCATCGCGCCAGGCATACCGCCTTTCGAGGCGGGTGCCATCGCGGATCACGCTACCTGCAGCCGTGGTTTGCAGCCCGCGTCTCCCGAAACGGCCGCGTGGCTTTCGATGGTCGCCTTCGTCCGGCACGTTCTAACCGATTATGATGCGCTGCTTGAAGAAGGCTACGATCAGGAAAGCGCACGGCATTTCGTCGCGACCGATATCCGAGCGGTTCTTTCGGAGTGGGGCGTGCGGCGCCCGCTCACGCAGCAGGACTAGGAAGCGCCGCGTTCTGTCTACGTCACCTCGGGCGCGCCTGCTCTTTCAGCAAGCGCCCCAATGAGGCTTGCGAGAACGACAGCGAAAATGCCCGTCACGAATATTCCATCGAAGGTCCCAGCGCCGCCAATGGATGCAATTGGCGTACCGAGCCCGCGAATATTGGGAAGATTGAGAAGATCGGCGCCGATCAATGTTCCAAGGCTTCCGCTCACATAAGCGACGGCAGGTGCCTGTCTCCACGCTAATATGCAGGAGACGCCGCAAGCGACAATCGGGGGAATGAAAACGGGAATGACAATTCCGGCCCCTCGTACAGGCGTGGCTATGGCATAGCAAACGGCAGCCACGGCGGCGGTGGCGAGTATACTGGAAATCCAGATGCGCTTCGTAGCCAGCAGATACAGAGACAGGAGGATAGGAATCACAGCCCCTCCAACATTAATTGCGATGATGGTGCCTGGCCAGTCCACCTCTTCCGGAATCACATATTCAGCGCCAAAGAAATCGACATGCTGCTCAACGACCACAGTTTCATCCGGGAAATGCGCAACTGGAATATTTATGTAGCTGCCGAGAAGGCTCGCCAGAAGCAGAAGCATCGCCGTTCCAGAGCTGATGCCCAGGCGGGCATAAACGTATCTGATCAGACCGATCTGGATGAGGATCGCGAGCAGTGCGAGCGCAAAGAAGAATAGGGCATAAACCGCCCAGTGAACCGGAAGGTACTGAAGGTGCTGCGAATACATGGCTGTCCTATCCACACCGTTTTGCAAGCCGGACGGGAATTTCTCTAACCAATCGCGGCTATTGGAGATTGGGGATTTGCGCGCGAAATTTGCAGGCAAGACTGCAAACTTCGCAAACAAAATTGCTACAGTGCACGTTAAAATGAGATGAGGAGGAAAAATGCCTGGGAAAGAAGGCCAGCATCCCCGCTCTGCCAATCCCAGGAACATACCGGCGCAGTGGAGGACAATTTCTCACAATGAGCGAGCAGCAAATAGGAACTTGCCGGCCGGAGCCGCGTGACTTTCTTGGCAGAACGGAGCCGCTGCCATGACCTACGGGTTTTACTATTGGCCCAGCATTCAGGGCCGGGGTGAATTCGTCCGGCTTGCGCTAGAAGCGGCAGGGGCAGCCTACAAAGATGTTGCAAGAACGGAAGGAGACGGCGATGGCAGCAGCATTCTCCGCCTTCTCGATGGCAGGCATATCAAAGGGCCCTCATTCGCGCCGCCCTTCCTGAAGGTAGGTGACCTCATCATTGGACAGACCGCCAATATCCTGATGTATCTCGGCACGCACCACGATCTTGCACCGAAGGACGAATCTGGCAGGCTATGGGCCAATCAATTGCAATTGACAATCGCCGATCTCGTTCAGGAAGTTCACGAAACGCACCACCCTATTGCGAGCAGCCTCTATTATGCGGATCAGCGCGAGGAAGCAAAACGGCGAGCGGCAGACTTCTTGAAGAACCGGGCGCCCAAGTTTCTCCTCTACTTTGAACGCATACTAGACAATGAGGGCAAGGGCCGACTCATCCGGGACCAACTCACCTATCCGGATCTCTCGCTTTTCCAAATCGTTGCCGGTATGCGCTATGCGTTCCCGAATGCCATGGCAAAGCTTGAGAAAAAGCTTCCGAAAACGGTCGCTTTGCATGGAGAGGTGGCAGCTCTTCCTCGAATTTCATCCTATCTCACGTCGAACCGGCGGATACCGTTCAACGAGGATGGCATATTCCGGCATTATCCGGAGCTCGATCTTCCTGCATGATCTATCATCCTAGACCCCGCAGGCTCAAGGCGGCGCGACTGGAAGAAGGCAGTCAAGCCAAGCATCTCGGGATTTGATTGCTTCCCGGGCCGCGCGCTCCCAAATATTTGCTTCGGTGCTCGAAATGACAGCGGCAGCACCGTTCAAGCTGTGGCAAACGCTCAATGTAGTGTCATAATCCGTTCGGCGGGAGGGAGCAGGCATTATGGCGATTCTTGACCAGCAGCAGAGGCGGCGCGCGGAAGTTCGCAACTTGTTCCAATCCGTAGCGCTTATTGGCGGGATTGGGTCCATTACCGCGCTCTCGGCCTACGTTCTCCTTGGCAGAGAGGGCATCCTCTGGGCGCTAATTCTGGTCGGCTTCTTTTCCATCGCCGGACCAAGCGTGGCGCCCGACGCAATCATGCGAATGTTCAAGGCGCGCCCGGCGGATCCTATGGCCGGGGCCAGCCTGCTAGCTCTCGTGCAGGCACTTTCCCAAAGGGCGGGATTGCGCACGACACCGCGGGTGTATGTCATTCCAAGTGCGGCGCTTAACGCATTCGCAATCGGCACCCGGGCCCGCTGCGTGATCGGCATAACTTCCGGCCTCTTGGAAACGCTTACACATCGGGAGCTTGCGGGAGTGCTTGCCCATGGGATCACGCATGTTCGCAATAACGACATCTGGGTCATGAGCCTTGCCGATATTTTGAGCCGTCTTACCCGCACAATGTCGTTCTTCGCCATTTTCCTGTTCTTCATCAGCGTGCCCGCTTGGCTGGTTATGGGCACGCCAATTCCTTGGGCTGCCATTGGGCTTCTCTATTTCGCCCCTACCTTATCGAGTTTGTTGCAGCTGGCACTCTCTAGGTCGCGTGAGTATGACGCGGATTTAGGCGGAGCCATTCTGACAGGCGATCCCGAGGGCCTTGCTTCCGCACTGACGAAACTTGAGCGTTATCAGGGGCTTCGCACTTCCACAATAAGTCGCAGAAATCCCATCGATCTCCCCGCCGCCACACGAATCGCCCCATGCTGGTAATATGGACATAAGGGAGCGGCAGGGTCATGTTAGCTAGGATGCAGGCGGCACCGCTTTCAAATATCGCAGAGTTCACCGTGTCCGAGCTGTCGTCGGCGATCAAGC
>JBAUNL010000223.1:0-12877 GCA_049579205.1 Rhodomicrobium sp.
CAGCTTACCGGCAAGATCCGCTGGAAAGGCCGCACTTACTCATGAGCGAAACCTCGAAGCCGGGAGATCCAGCAAGCCCGGGCGCTGTGCGCGTCGAGAGAAACAAATTAGGGCCGACGGTACTGACGGTGGCGGCGCTGGCCGTCTTTGTTTACTTAATCCGTCTGATTTTGATCCCTTTCGTCATCGCGGGCGCCCTTGCTTTTATTTTATCAATTCTCATCGATTACATTACGCGGCGATTAGGTCTCCCAAGGCCAGCAGTTGCGACCGCAGTATTTATTCTTTTCATCGCCTTTTGCGCCGCCATTGCCTACCTCGTTTACCCCACGGTAGCCGGTGAAGCCTCGCAATTCGCTTCGAACCTGAAAAAGGCGTTAACGGAAGCATTCGAAGGCATTCTTGGCAAAGGGCAGATCAATGTTCTCGGAGGGGTTTATACTGCATCGCAGCTTGCGATCATGGCCGAGAATGCCCTTAAAGAATGGATAAGCAATCCCTCGAACTTGGTTTTTATTGCGGGCGCCGGCTTCTCTTTAATTTTCAGTGGCATTTTAAGCGCCGTCATTCTCTTTTATTTTCTCTTGAGTGGCAGGAAGATTGTCGCAGGACTCGTTTTCTTGGCTCCTCCGCACTATCGTCCAATAATCAACAAGATAATCATCGAGGTAAATCCGGTCCTCCGGCGCTATTTT
Source organism: Rhodomicrobium sp. (assembly GCA_049579205.1). Classification (GTDB taxonomy): domain Bacteria; phylum Pseudomonadota; class Alphaproteobacteria; order Rhizobiales; family Rhodomicrobiaceae; genus Rhodomicrobium. The sequence goes on from JBAUNL010000223.1 coordinate 696, forward strand.
CTCGGTGTTGGTGTCGTCGTTACTTATGCTGCTATCGCGGCATACATTGGGCTCGGCATGATCCTCGGCATAAAACATGCTTTCTTTCTTGCCATTGCCACCGGTTTCTTGGAAATGATCCCGGTTGTGGGGCCGGCGGCCTCCGGGGTACTTGCGGGCCTCGTCGCCCTGCAGGGCGCTTCAGGCATTTGGGACGTCTTCAAATATATTATCTATGCGACGGCCCTGCGCCTTTCCATTGACCAGCTTATCGGCCCCCTCATCCTAGGACGCGCGGCATCCTTATCCCCCGTTACTGTAATTTTCTGCTTTCTTGCCGGGGGAATCCTTTACGGCTTCATCGGCGTGATCCTCGCGGTCCCTGTCGCGCTTAGCATCCGCATCGCCTTGAAAACCCTCTACGGGGAAATGAAAGAAGCTGAGGGGTAGCGCTCAAAGACCTGTCCGCCTTTTGAACGGGAGGGGCACAAAATAGATGCTCATGCATTCTCCAGACAGAAAACCTTTTAAGTCTCGGAGCTTGCATGGTTCTCGGGCGGCGCGTCCTGGAATTTCTCAGTAGCCGGATTAACAAGCCGATTCCTTTGCGCCCTTCATTCTGGGATGGAGGTGTTTTCGACTTCCACCCCGCGCCTGCCGTTACCGTAACTCTGACAACACCGCGCACCGCAAGACTTATCATCGGCGGTAATGTTGACGGTCTTTGCGCCGGGTCCCCCCAATATCAGCCAGCGCGCGAAGATTGCGATCTGCCCTATGGTTGACGCAGTTAACGCCCATAGCGGCGGCCCTTCGAATAGGCTGCAGTCGCTGCTCGCCAGCGCCGTGTTTGGGGTTGATCGCTATTTGCAGCGTAGGGAGGGAGTGTTTTGCTTTACCTCCGACACTCACTGCATCTTCAGGATAAAAATCGCCTCCCTCGGTGCAGAAGTCATTCTTGATAATGAAATAACGTTGTCTGCCGGAATGGAAATAGTAGAGCTTCACATCTGGAACGAGCAGGTACCGACTCTGCGCGACCACGTTTCGCCGGTTGCTTGGGGGCTATCCATTAGAAGGGCGTTTCCGCATTCGCTAAAGCTGCTATCCGGGTACCTAGCCGAGCGGGCGGATTTCGCCCGGATCGGGGCCATCGGCGGCAACGTTGCCCTATTCACAGCGGAGGATACGAAGCAACATTTGCGTACGTGCGGGAGGTTAGGCTTTGTGCGCAGCCGCACGGGATGGGGAGGCGAGACCGGGGAGGCACGCCGCTTGGGCGAAAATATTCTCATCGCCCTCATGATTCTTGCTCTAAATCCGGGAAGTTGCAATTTTTCTTCGCTCCGCCGCAATCGTGTCCCGATCTTCATGACGCGGGCTGAGCTGGATAGACGTTACGGCGCGGCTCGCGTATGCTCCTCTTCGCATTCAAGCGAGAGGCTCGCATCGTGATACCAGACGTCGGACGTATTCTTGAGGCTTGCGCAAGCCTCGGCTGCCTATATCTTTTTCTTTCTCTCGCCGTGGTCTTGTTTTGGAGGAGCGCTCCAGAGAGGAACAGGCGCGATGGGGGTGAAGCCGTGACCATAATGAAACCGCTTCACGGCAGTGAGCCGCGCCTTGTCGAATGTCTGAGCTCTTTCTGTACTCAGGACTATAACGGTCCAACACAGCTCGTTTTCGGTATTCAAGATCGAAATGATGCGGGAGCACTAGCGGCGGCGAAGGAGATCAAGGCGAAATTTCCCGCCCTGCCGGTGACGATCACGATCGACGAATCGGTGCATGGCACGAATGCAAAAATATCGAACCTTATTAATATGGAGCCGGCAGCAGCGAATGACATCCTGCTCGTTGCTGACAGCGACATACTTGCACCGCCGAACCATGTGGAGCAGGTCGTTGCCTTGTTGCAAAAGCCAGGAGCCGGGGCTGTGAGCTTCCTCTATCATGGCGAGGGTGCCGCTGGTTTCTGGTCCAGGCTTTCGGCTCAATGTATCAACGCGCATTTTTTGCCAAATGTGCTGGTTGGCATGAAGCTCGGCCTCGCAAAGCCGTGTTTCGGCTCCACGGTCGCCCTGCGCCGCGAGACACTGAACGCTATTGGCGGATTTGAAGCCTTCGCAAACCACCTCGCCGACGATTACGCGATTGGAGAAGCGGTCAGAGCCACGGGCCAATCCGTGGAAATCAGCTCCTTTTCCGTCGCCCACATTTGCAGCGAGGAAAGCGCACGCGAACTTATGGATCATCAGCTCCGGTGGGCAAGGACGATCCGGACCATCGACCTCCCTGGCTATCTTGGCTCGTTCATCGCAAATCCTTTCATCATAGCCTGTCTTGGGATTGCGGCACGCAATCACTATTGCCTTGGTATTGCCGCGCTTGCGCTCTTCTTACGTCTTGCCCTTTGCAAGGCAGTTGAGCAGTCATTCCGGCTTAAGACGCAGGACTATTGGATGGTGCCAATTACCGATCTAATCTCCTTCAGTGTTTACGTCTGGAGCTTTTTCGGCAGCGCCGTCACCTGGAAACGTGCCCATTACGACGTTCTTTCTGACGGAACCCTGGCCCATAGCCGTGAGGGATAAGCAATGAATATACTGTTTCTTCAAGCGCCTTCTTTCGAGGGCTTCGACGGCGGGGCGGGATCCCGGTATCAAGCGCGGCGCGAGATCCGCTCATTCTGGTATCCAACCTGGCTCGCCCAAGCTGCGGCAATGGTGCCATCCGGAAAGCTTATCGATGCTCCGCCGCACGGGCTGGGTTTGGCGCAAGTCCTTGAGGAAATTAAATCATTTGACGCGGTCATCTGCCACACTTCCACCCCCTCCTTCCAGGTTGACGTCAGCACGCTGGAAGCGCTGAAAGAGGCGAAACCGGGGTTGATCACCGGCCTGATCGGCGCCAAAGCCGCCGTTGATCCCGATGGTTGCCTGAACGCCTCGAAAGCCATCGACTTCGTGGCGAGGGAAGAGTTCGATTTCACCGTCCAGGAACTCGCCGAAGGCCGCACCTGGCAGGACATTCGTGGTCTCTCTTACCGCAACCCAAATGGCCAGATCGTGCACAATGAGGACCGCGCCATCCTCGAAAACATGGACCTCTTGCCCTTCGTTACGCCAGTCTACAAGCGGGACCTCGATATTTCGAAGTATTTTATCGGCTATTTGAGGCATCCCTACCTGTCGTTCTATACGGGGAGAGGCTGTAAATCCCGCTGCACCTTTTGCCTGTGGCCGCACACGGTCGGAGGTCACCGTTACCGGACCCGGAGCGTGGGCCATGTCGTCGACGAGGTGAAGTGGGCGAAGAACGCCTTCCCCGAAGTGAAGGAGATCTTCTTCGATGACGATACCTTCACCGACGATCCGCGCCGGGCAGAAGCAATTGCCCGCGAGCTTGGGAAGCTGAACATAACGTGGTCTTGCAACGCAAAAGCAAATGTCCCGAGAAATACGCTTGAAGTGCTGAAGGAAAATGGACTCCGGCTTTTGCTCGTCGGGTACGAGACCGGGAACCAACAAATTCTGTATAATATAAAGAAGGGAATGCGCATCGACGTGGCCAAGCGCTTCAGCAAGGATTGCCGGGAGCTAGGCATTGCAATCCATGGAACATTCATCCTCGGGCTGCCGGGCGAGACAAAGGAGACGATCGAAGAGACGATCCGCTTCGCGCAGGAAGTCAACCCTCACACCATCCAGGTTTCTCTCGCGGCCCCTTATCCGGGGACGTATCTTTACGATCAGGCTGTAAGAGAGGGCTGGCTCGACGCGGCGAATGCAGAACTCGTTGACGCGAATGGCGTGCAGCTGGCCCCGCTAACCTACCCGCATCTAAGTCACACCGAGATCTTCAACTCGGTCGAAGATTTCTACCGGCGATTCTATCTGCGGATTCCGAAGATCGCATCCATTGTGTCTGAGATGGTCACCAGCCCTGTGATGATGAAGCGCCGCCTGCGCGAAGGGAAGGAATTCTTCGACTTTCTCCGCGAAAGGCGTCGCGCCGCTCACTCACCTACCGCGGCAGGATCTTAAATTTTCGAGGCGCAGTGTAAGTTGTCCGCGGAAGCAGGCCAGCGCTCCGGAACCAGGCGATGGCATCGGAAATGCCCTCTTCATAGGGGCGAGAGGTATAACCGAGCTTTGCGCGCGCCTTCGCATCGTCGAAAAACATGAATTCGCGTGCCATGCGCAAACCGTCGCGGGTCGCGAAAGGCGGTTTGCCGGTCACCCATGCGAGCGCTTCGCTGATCACGGCAATCGGATACACAACCGGCACACTTAGCCTTACGCTCGGTGGCCGGCGCCCTGCTTGGCGCGAAATTTCGCCAAGCATATCATGCAGGTTCACGTTCTGGCCGCCCAGGATATAGCGCTCTCCGGCGACGCCATATTTGAGTGCCGCGACGTGGCCCTGCGCGACGTCGTCAACATGGACGAGGTTGAGCCCCGTATCCACATAGGCGGGCATACGTCCGGCTGCACATTCAAGAATGATCCTGCCTGTCGGTGTTGGCTTTAGATCGCGGGGCCCGATGGGGGCGGAAGGATTCACGATGACGGCATTGAGCCCAGCAGTTGCAGTCAGCTCACGCACTGCTTCCTCAGCCAATATTTTGCTGCGCTTGTAGGTATTGAAGGCTTTCGCAGCCGAAAGGGGATAGGTCTCATCCGCGGACTGTTGTCCAGGCTGATGAGCAATAGTGCAAACGCTGCTTGTATATACGATTTTTTCGGCGCCCCCTTTTAACGCCTCTTCCATTACAATTTTTGTGCCCGTCACATTGGCTGCCATCAACTGCGATGGGCTGGGGGTCCAGAGGCGGTAGTCCGCTGCAGCGTGAATGAGAAAACGAACGTCTTTGAGGGCCTGCGCAATGGAGGCTCTGTCCGTGACATCGCCTTCCGCAATTTCGACCGGTAATCCGAGCAGATTATCGCGCTGGCTCGACGGCCGCACGAGTGCCCTTACAATAAAGCCGGCGTTCAAGAAAGCCCGGACGATGGCGGAGCCGATAAAACCGCTTGCACCGCTTATAAGGACGCGCCCGTTGTTAGTATCAGTCACGCTTTATTCTCCGAAGTGTTGTGCGCGCAATCGCTTCTGCCGAGCCTTGCGCATGAGACAATCGGGCGAGAACAAAATCGCCTCGAAAAAGCTTCGTTCCGCTACTGACAGTTAATTTTGACCGAAGTAGAACAACCTTACAGATATTAATTCGCATCTTAATGCAAATATCCACTTACTTTGCAATGGTGCTTGGTGGGATATCCCCGAAGCCCTTGCAGTTGATATTGTGGCATTCGAGATCTTGGGTCTATAAGAGCCATACATTGCCTCAGGCTCGTCTTCATGGAGAAATCAGTGGTTCGCGGAGAGGCTTTAAGCCCAAAGCCAGGTGTGCTTTCGGTTGACCCCTATGTTCCAGGCCGCTCGAAGCTTGCTGGCTCAGGGCCAGTGATCAAATTATCTTCGAACGAAACACCCCTTGGCCCCTCGCCTCTTGCTATTCAGGCCTATCGCGAGGCTGCCGGTCATCTCGACCGGTATCCCGATGGCAGTCACACCGCCCTTCGCGAGGCCCTTGCGGCGGCCCATGGGATAAACGCTGCGCAAATCATTTGCGGCAACGGCTCTGATGAGCTCTTTCACGTGCTGGCCCAGGCCTATCTAGGACCTGGAGATGAGGCGATCTACACCGAGCACGGCTTTCTTGTATACCGGATTGCGATTCTCGCGGCCGGCGCTACTCCCATCATTGCACCCGAGCGGCATCTGACCGCCGATGCAGATGCGATCCTGGAGCGCGTCACCTCGCGCACAAAGGCCGTCTTCATCGCCAATCCGAACAATCCGACCGGCACCTATCTTTCCGCTGCCCAGATACGCCGGCTGCGCAAAGAGCTGCCCGAGCATGCCCTTCTCGTCCTCGACGGCGCCTACGCCGAATATGCCAATAAGGACGATTACGAGGCCGGCCTCGAACTTGCCAAGGCGACGCCGAACACGATCATGACGCGCACTTTTTCGAAGATTTATGGGTTGGCAGCCGCCCGCATTGGGTGGGGTTATGCGCCACCGGCTGTGGCGGAAGCCATTAATCGCATCCGCAGTCCTTTCAATCTGGGCGGCCCGTCGATGGCGGCTGCGGTGGCGGCACTTTCGGACCAAGCCCATGTCGAGAGCGCCAAATCTCATAATGAGCAGTGGCGTGCAAGGGTGACGCAAGAGCTGCGTGAAATCGGATTCGATGTGCCGGACAGCGCCGCAAACTTCGTCCTGATCCCTTTTCCTTTTGAGCGGGGGAGCACCGCCCAAGATGCAGATGGTTATCTCATCTCAAAGCGGATCATTGTGCGGCAGCTTGGCGCGTATAAGCTGCCAAATGCCCTGCGCATGACCATTGGCCTTGAAAGCGAAAATCGCGCTGCTCTGGACGCACTTCGCGAATTTGTTAGAAAATAGCTATGACCAAACCGATGTTTAAGAAGGCCGCGCTGATCGGCGTTGGCCTGATCGGCTCCTCCCTTAGCCATGCGATGCGCCGCGCGAGTCTCGCGGAGGCGATTACAGCTTGCGCGCGCACCGAAACGACGCGGGCGACAGCACGGCGGCTCAATCTCGCCGACGAGGTTTTCGAGCACGCGGCCGATGCCGTCCAAGGCGCCGATCTTATCGCACTTTGCACGCCCGTCGGAACTTTTGCCGCCCTCGCCGCTGAGATCGCCCCCCACATCGAAAAAGGTGCAATTCTCACAGATGCTGGCTCGGTCAAAACCGCCGTCGTACGGGACATTGCTCCTCATCTGCCCGAAGGCGTTCATTTCGTTCCGGGCCATCCCATTGCGGGCACCGAGTTCTCTGGCCCGGAGTCAGGCTTCGCCGAGCTTTTCGACGGCCGATGGACCATCCTTACGCCATTGCCGGCAACCAGCGAAGCTGCGGTGGAGAAGCTGAAGGCATTTTGGGAAGCTTGCGGAAGCCAGGTCGAGATCATGACGCCGGAGCACCATGATCTTGTTCTGGCAGTTACGTCTCACGTGCCGCATTTGATCGCCTATAACATCGTCGGCACCGTCTCCGATCTGGAACGCGTGACCGAAAAGGAAGTCATTAAATTCTCGGCCTCCGGCTTCCGTGATTTCACGCGCATCGCGGCCTCGGACCCGACTATGTGGCGCGACATTTTCATGAATAATAAAGAAGCGGTTCTGGAAATTTTGGGGCGCTTCACCGAAGACCTTGCTGCCCTGCAGCGCGCTATCCGGTGGGGCGATGGCGATACGCTCTTCGAACTCTTCACGAAAACTCGCGCGATCCGCCGCGGCATCATCGATGCAGGCCAGGAAACACCGGCCCCCGATTTCGGCCGGAAGATTCCGCTCACAAAAACCGCAACAGGCAAGCCCTCCTAGCGGCGGATCTAGAAGAAAGGGCGGAGGGGGATTAGCCTTCTGCGATCGTGCTCCAGAGGAATTTCGCTTGGATTTTTGGGTGTTCGCCTACGGCTCTCTAATGTGGCGGCCGAATTTTGAGTATGAGGAAGCGTGCCACGCATTGCTTGAAGGTGCCCACCGCACACTTTGTCTCTATTCTGTGATTCACCGCGGCGTACACTCCGCCCCTGGACTTGTGCTTGGGCTTGATAAGGGGGGGCATTGCGAAGGCATGGGCTTCCGCGTGCCAAAACAGTTAGTCCAAAATACCCGCGCCTATCTTCACAGACGCGAAAACGTCACGAACTCATATGCAGCCGTAATGAAGCCCGTGAAACTGCTCGACGGGAGCCATCGCACCGTGAATGCGCTTTGCTTCCTCGTAAACCGGCGTCATCCGCAATATGCAGCCAACCTACCAATCGAGAAACAGGCCAGCATCGTCCGGCGGAGCGTGGGGGCCTCCGGCGCCAACATCGATTATGTAGTCAATACGGTGGACCATTTGCGAGCCATGGGGGTGCATGACGCTCCCTTGGAACAGTTAATGGCCGTCCTGGGGCATAGCGTCACGAAAACGAAATATCGGCAACAACGAGATTGAACGGTTTTCGTATCGCCGCATATAAGTCGCTGAAGTGAAGCAGGAAAGTCAGAAGATAGAAATGCGCGAGGCCGCACATGCTCGACAGTTCTAAACCCCGAGACCGGATCATCGCCGCAGCCCTTCGCCTCGCCGAAAAGCCGGGCTGGCTTGATTTAAGCCTTGGCGAGATCGCCGCCGAAGCAGGTATCCCTCTTGCTGAAATGCGGCGGGAATTTCAGAGCAAAGGACAAATCCTGGCGGCCTTTTCGCGAGCGTTGGACCAAGCGGTTCTGGAAAAGTTCGCGGCTCCTGGCTCGGACGTAGCGCGCGACAGGCTCTTCGACGTCATGATTACGCGCTTTGAGCTCATGCAGCCTTACAAGCCGGCGCTCCGCCGGATTGCGCAGGATCTTGGCGCGAGCCTTGGAGAAGCCTACAGGCAACTTCGCCCGGCACTCAAATCTCAATATTGGATGCTTGCTGCCGCGGGCATCAGCGGCGAAGGCGGAAGGGGCTTAATGCGGGTGCAAGGGCTTCTCGCGATCTATGCTCGCGTATTCCCGATCTGGCTTGAAGATGACGACCAAGGCATGGCCCGCACAATGGCTGCACTCGACAGGCGACTTAGACGCGGCGAATCCATCTTGCGCGGCATTGAGAGCGTGCGCCAACGCTGCCAAAATGTGGCGGCCGCAATTCGCGGACGACGGGACGCAGATGGTAAGCCAGGCGCCACGGAAGCACCGCCGCCTTCGGCCGCCCCACTCGAAATTTGAATGACCTGCCCGAACGTGATGTGGAGTGAAATCTGCGTGATGCCTGCCGCGCATGGACTACCGCTCGCAATCCAAGGTGTGCTGTAGTAGCTTCGGGCTGGGCCGGAGTTTCTCGCGGCTTTTCTCGGCAGCAAGGCACATGAGCACTTCCCGTTTTGATGCGGTCGTTATTGGGTGCGGGCTCGGCGGTTTGACAGCGGGGGCCCTTCTCGCAAGGGCGGGCTATAGCGTTTGCCTTCTCGAACGCAATACAAGTCTTGGCGGAGCAGCGTCCTGCTATCGTATTGGCACACTCACCATCGAGGCCGCCCTTCAGGAGACATCAGACCCGCGCGATCCCCGCGATCCGAAGCATGCCATCTTGAAGAAGCTTGAGCTTCTCGACCGCCTAACCTGGTTAACGGTGGGAGACATCTACACCGTGAAAGGGGGGCCGATCGGCGAAGAATTTACTCTTCCGAATGGGTTGGAGAAGGCGAAGCAAGCGCTCCATGAGAGGTTTCCCGCAGCCAAGCTGCCGGCAGAGCGCATCCTGGAAAGGATGAGGCAGCTCTCCGAGAGGCTCCCGAATGTTGGAGCGTCTGACAATCATGAACTCGCAAAGAGGCCGATGGCGTACTCTGGCGCCAGCGCTTCCGTCGCTGCAGACTGGCAGGCTTCGCTGGAGGACGTCTTTGCGCGAGAGTTCGGCGAGAATGAAGCCGTCAAATGCGCGATAGCGGCGAACCTCACATACTATTGCGCCGACCCTAAGCGGCTCTGGTGGACTCACTATGCCTCCACGCAGGGAGGCCTTCTGGGTTCGGGCCCGGTATTTCTGCAAGGCGGCTCGCGGCAGCTTAGCATCAAGCTTGGCGGGATTATAAAGAGATCGGGCGGGAGCGTTTTACTGGGTACCGCAGCCGCCGCGATCGAGACTGGCAGCTCGGGTGAAGTGAATGCCGTTCTAACCGCCGCCCGTGGCGAGAAGCCCTCGCAGCGTATAGAAGCGAGTTTGGTACTTGCAAATTGCTCTCCTTATGCCGCCGCCTCCATGCTATCCGAACAACAGCGCGAGCGGTTGACCGCGGCTTTTGCGAGCTTTTCACCTTCGATATCGGTCTTCACAGCGCATTTTGGACTAAGAGCCAACCCTGCGCGGTTTGGACTTAGGGCATACTCGACAATCATCCTGCCGTCCTGGATGACAGCACTTCGCGATTACAGCAACGCCGCAAGCCTGCTCCGGGATATGCCCGCAGGAAAAATCCCGCCTCTGACCGTCACCAATTACGGCGCGATCGAAGCCAATATAGACGATGGCGGCCCCCTGTTAGTTACGGTCCTGGGTGCTGACGACATTTCGAACTGGCGAGGATTATCGAAAGGCGATGAGGCGGCCCGCCGCGCTGCATGGCTTGACGCGATTCTCGCCGAGATGGAACGCCATTACCCGGGTTTTGCCGGTGCCGTTTCCGAAAAGGTCTCGATGAATGCGGCGGCGGTTGAGCGCTATCTCGCGACGCCAGGCGGTGCAATTTACGGGTTCGAACCCCTTCCCCCAATCGGCGCATTTCCGGCCGGATTGCCATACTCGCCGAAGACCCTGATCAGCGGACTTTACCTTTCCTCTGCCTTCGCCGGGACCGGCGGATTCTCCGGAGCTATGGCTGCCGGCGCGGAGGCCGCCGAGCTTGCCACCGCCTTCTTGGAAAACTCTGAAGGGCTCGCGCGCCCCTGACTTAAGGCTGTGCTTGAAAGACCCTCAGATGAGAAGTCTATCGCACCGCGGGGATAAGTTCCTCAGCAAGCTTCTTCCCTTCGAGGGGCGGAAAGTCTTCAGGAGTAATGGTCTCCTTCTGCAAAAGCAACGCTGTCCCCTGATCGAGGTCCTTCCGGCGGGCGGATAAAATCGACTTTGCCTTTTCATAGGCTGCATCGACAAGCTTTCGCACGGCTTCATCGATTTCCCGGTTTGTTGCGTCGGAGTAATCCTTCGGGCGAGCGCCCACCAGCGCCTCTCCAAGGTAGGCCTGCCGTTGCGGCTCGTAAACGCGCTGGCCCAACGCTTCCGCCATTCCGAAGCGCGTCACCATCTGGCGTGCGATGTCGGTCGCGCGGTCGATGTCGTCGGCGGCGCCCGTGGAGATCTCATTGAAGACAAGCTCCTCCGCGGCCCTGCCCCCCATAAGAACCGCCATGCGGTTGACAAGCTCGCCACGCTCGATGACGAACCGGTCGTCAGTAGGCCGCTGCATGGTGTACCCCAGCGCTCCAATGCCCCGCGGAATGATGGAAACCTTATGCACCGGGTCAACGCCGGGCAGCGTCGAGGCGACGAGCGCATGCCCCATTTCATGAAAGGCTACGACCCGACGCTCCTTGGGGGTCAGGATGCGCGACCGCTTCTCGATGCCGGCCACAAGCCTTTCTACCGCAGTCGTGAAATCGTCCATGGTTACCATATCGCCGCCACGGCGGGTTGCGGCGAGCGCTGCTTCGTTCACGAGATTAGCGAGGTCTGCCCCTGAAAAGCCCGGTGTAATTGCCGCAATCCGGTCCAGATCGATGTTCGGCGCGGCTTTGATGCGCTTGATATGAACCTTGAGAATGGCGATGCGAGCCGGCCTGTCGGGCCGGTCGAGCGCGATCTGCCGGTCGAAGCGACCTGCGCGCGTCAGGGCTGGGTCCAAGATCTCCGGCCTGTTCGTTGCCGCCAGCAACACAATGCCTTCCCTTGGGTCGAAGCCGTCGAGCTCCGCCAGCAACTGATTGAGAGTCTGCTCTTTTTCGTCGTTGCCGCCGCCCATCAGCCCAGCGGCACGAGAGCGGCCCAAACTGTCGAGCTCGTCGATGAAGATGATGCACGGCTTCATCTTTCGCGCCTGTTCGAACAAATCGCGGACGCGCGCCGCGCCCACGCCGACGAACATCTCTACGAACTCGGAGCCCGATATCGAAAAGAACGGCACACCCGCTTCACCGGCCACGGCGCGCGCCAGAAGTGTCTTACCAATGCCGGGAGGGCCTACCAGCAGGATTCCCTTTGGGACGCGGGCGCCGAGCCTACTGTACCGGTCTGGGTTTTTGAGAAAATCCACGACCTCCTTCAACTCGCCTTTGGCTTCGTCGGCACCTGCCACATCATCGAATGAAACGCCGGTCTTGGTCTCGACATAGATTTTTGCCCGCGACCGGCCGACACTCATTAAGCCCCCAAGGCCCTGGCGCTCGGCCATGCGGCGAAAGAAAAAGGCCCAGATCACGAAGAAAACGATGATCGGCAGAACCCAGGAGAGAATGTCGGTGAGGAGACTATGGCCGGTGCTTCCTGTAAAAGTGACGCCATATTTTTCCAACTCGTCAGCGACCGCCGGGTCGACCCGCGTGGTGGTAAAGTATTTCTTTCCGTTT
>JBAUNL010000224.1:0-1589 GCA_049579205.1 Rhodomicrobium sp.
CACCCCTGGCCTGCTGTGCGCTTCGCCGCCAAGCACCCAAGGTAAGAACCGGATGCCTTAGTTGGGCCTGTCCGGGTCTGTGCGGGGGGCGTGGGGTAACCCACGTCTCTACCGCGATCATTACCGGGAGAAATGGCCTAGTCCGCAGCTGGGGGACGAGCGGAATTGTAGTTTGAGTCAGAGGCTTAGTCAGGATCGGGCGATATTGTAGAAAAATCTGGCGCTTAGCTGTCTTCAAGCCCTTGCTGCGTAAGCCTTCGCGGATGCACCCATGCGTCAGCGCGAATTGTCGCTTTGTGCAAGCGGAACTGCCAGGTGATCAGCTGCATGCTGCTCAAGCACAGTTCTCTAACGTCCCTCTGTTCTTGCTTTATATCGGTTTATCGCTGATCACCCGGATCTGGAACAGGCCTCCATTCTCATTTGTCGCGGCGTCGGCCAAAGCTCCAGCGGCGCCCAGCATGCCTACGGCGGCCCCTTCACGTCGTACTGTCACCTCGAGTGTGTATAAGGTTCCCGGTTTAGCATCGAGCTTCATCTTGTAGGTACTCGGAGAATCCCATACATCGACCGTAATATCATGGCTGCCGGCCGCTATGTCGACGGTGGTCGAGCTTCCGTTAGTGAGGTCTGCAACCTTTTTTCCGTCGACTTTAATTCTCGCGTCCCGGAGCGCGGCGAGAAACTCTTGGGGCCGGACGATCTGTACCCGGGCAGCACCGCTGCGAAGCGGCTGGCTGAGAAGGGTTGCGTTTTCCGTGCCTGTGCTTCCGCACGCACAAAAGGTGGTTGCCATGACGAGCGCTAGCCCTGGCCGAATTAGATTTCGCATCGATGCGCTCCTGCCGCTAACATACAAGGAAAGGCAACAATAGTTGCGTGGACCGGACCAGGATAGGGTTTGGAGGTGACAAGGTCCGAGGAAATTCAAGCCAATATATATTCGGTGCGGCGCTTGTTTAGGCATGGATCTCTGATGCGGATCACTTTCAAGGTCGTACGATTTTCGAACGTCTGCTATGATTTCCAACAGACTTTGGGCGGCGGTTGAAAACCGTCGTCAGGGCAGCCCCCGAAGCGGGCACCAAGCCTTAGATTTTGACCACTAGTTCGGGTAAGTATTCAGTATTTGCAGGACGAGCGCGGATCCGGCTTTACCTTGCGATAGCCATTCCTTGCGTTCAACCCAACCAGGTGGCACTGTGACGCCCATGGCTGACGAAACCGAATTCGCAACATTGAACCGCCGAGTCACTCTCCTTGAGGAAGAAGCAAAGGGCGAGAAGCTTGTCTCGCGTCACATTCTGCGCAAGATCACGGAAAACGAGGCCCTTCTGCTTGAGGTCAAGAAAGAGGTCAGCGATCTCCGGAACGAACTTGTCACCTTGCGGGCAGATTTGCCACAGATCATCGCGAGTTCCATTTCGGCGATTTTGCGCGAGGAACTGTCCCGGAAGACATAAGGGTCTCAAGCGGCTCTTTCGGAGAATATGCGGACGCTGTTCAGTCTCGGATATATGAAGCCGGCGTACTAATGTACGGCCACATCAACGATAGAGGCGTCCATGGATTTGGGTCTGGAAGGCAAA
>JBAUNL010000225.1:0-3725 GCA_049579205.1 Rhodomicrobium sp.
CGGTGATGTCGGTAACAAGCCCGAGGATGTGGGTGGGCTTGCCCGTGGCGTCCCGGAGAAGCGAGACGTATTTTTGCACCCATGACGGCTTGCCATCTTTCCGGAGATACCGCATGACGATCTCGAAGGACGGGATCTGCTGCGACAAGAGCCTCTGAGCCTGTGATGCATTCGCGTCGCGATCCTCGGGATGCACAATCTTGGAGAAAGAGAACTGGCGGAGTTCCTCTTCCGAGTAACCGAGCACGGCAGAGAAGGCCGGATTGCAGGATTGGAACCGGCCGTCTAAATCCAAAATGGCAATGCCCGTGGCGGCGTTCTCGAAAACGCCGCGAAACCGCTCTTCGCTCGCGCGCAATGTCGCGCCGGCCATATGCACTTCCGTCACATCGCGCATGGCCCCAGAGATAAACACCGCCCGGCGTCCAGAGCAGGATTGCGGGTCCGGCTCGAAGAAGGCCCGGCCAATTGAGGAGAGCCAGCGCACTGTCCCATCGGGATGCCGGACCCGGAATTCGCAGGCCGTTTCATCGTGAGGCTCATCCGGATCAAGCGCGCGGACGACATCGGCTTCGGCGCGAACTTTGTCCTCGGGTAGAATGGCGTTCGCCCAGTTCTTGTAGCTCACGCGGGCATCGGGAGGCAGGCCGAAGAGGGCCTTGCTGCGCTCATCCCACTGAATCTCCCTTGTGCGGGTCTCCAAGCGCCAAGTGCCAAGCTCAGCGGCAGTCAAGGCCAGTCGGAGTTTCTGATCGCTATGATAGCGATCAGCCGCGGATTGTTTTAGCGCCCGCCACAGATCGCGGACCTCGGGTGGCCCCGGCGGCGGCATCGCGGGTGCGGGTTCAGCCAATAGCGCACCCGATTTCTGCCGCAATTCCGAAATGGGGCGTGTGATGCTGCGGGCGATGGCGCCCGTGAGCAGTAGGCTGAGGATCGAAAAACCGCCACCGAGCATCGTTGCCCAACGGATCGCGTTCCAGGTTGCCGCCTGCATTTCCGCCTTCTTGACGGCAACGGCGACTGGCCATCCGCTCGCCTCGGAGTGGGCGTTGCCAACCACGATCGGTTCGCCTTCGACCGAGAGGAACTCGAATAAACCGTCCTGGTCCTTGGCCTTCAGGAAGCCCTGAGGGGCGAGCTGGCCCACGTTCCGCTCAAAGCCGGGCACTCGCGCGACGAAGCGGCCCTGGTGATCAAGAATGCAGATGAGCCAATCCTTAGGGATATGCTGAGCATTGAGAAGGTGAAAGAAGGATTGCGCCTTAACGGCCACGGCGAGCGCCCGGAAGGGCTGCGCGTCCTTGAAGATTGGAACCTCGATGTGGATGATCCAGTCTTGAGAAACCGTGCCTATTTGAACACCCGCGATGACCATCGTGTGTGTTTCGAACGCGCGCTTCTGCGCGGCAAGGCCCAGAGGACTGAGGAGCGGAAGACGCTGACCCGGTTGCCTCGCCGTGTTGATGAGCTGCTGACCTTCAAAGTCTGCGGCAGCGACTCGAGCGTCCGGGGAGGCGAAAGCACGTCGCGCCTCGGCATCGAAAACGTCGAGATTGTCCTCAAGCAGGTGTGGCGAGCGAGCCAACGCTTGCGCCAAGGCTACATACTCGCCAAGCTTGGCGTCAACCGCAGCCGCCACCGAGCGAGCCGTGTAAAGCAGGCTCGTCCGCTGCGCCTCGCTCGCCGCTTCGGACAAACGCCAAATGACGGCGAAAATGACGAGATTGAGCGGCACCGCTAATGTCACTGCAATGGCCGTTATGCGTGCGGCGATTGTCAAACGCGAAAAGAGCCGTTCAGAAAGCCAGCATCGAAGCCGCCTCCCCAACGAGCCACACGACGTGGTTTGGCTTGGAGCAGTGAGACGGGACCGCAAGGGATAAATCATCACACAATGCCTCACGCGAAGGGAACCGGGCAGACCCATTGCACACAATTTAGACCATTAGAAAAGTTTGCAGTCCACCCCGTCGCCAGATTGTGGATGATGCCGTACGTGGATTATCCCGGATGCGTCTGGGTGCTCGCAGGTGCAGATGCCGTTCAGATGCTTCATCGATCGGGCCAAAGTCGTAATCACGAACTACCATGCGTTCAAGCTGCGCGAGCGATTGGAAGTGGCGAAAGGAACCCGTACAGCGATCGAGGGATGGCGCGGAAGCCCAAGCGCTTGCCCGCCGGCACCGGCGCACATTTCCACTGAAGTTAGTTTCATAAGTCCCTCAGGACCGCTGATTCGCCCCATGACAAGCGTGCCAAGTCTTTCTTGGTGTGTCCATACCCGCCCATTCCGCGCCGCTTTATCGCTTAGCTTTCAGACCCCCGTCCTGAGATCAGGCCGCTCAACAGGACACGCGCGCATAGAGGCGCTCTGGACGCTTCACCCCTTTTGCGCTACGCAAAGCTTAGGGCTTCTTACCCTGCGACCTGCGATAGTTGCCTCGCATTCATTTTCGGATGTGCTCCAAGCAAGCAATTCCCCGCGTAATTGGCCAGCGGTATGGCAGACGATTCGAAAATCGGCACCCATTGGCAAGACGACGAGCTGGACGTGATCGTCAGCGATTATTTCTCCATGCTCGATGCCGAATTATCGGGCCGCCACTACGTCAAAGCCCACCACAGCGCCGCACTCATGCAGCAAATTGGACGAACCCACCGGTCCGTTGAGTTCAAGCACCAAAATATATCGGCGGTACTCGATGAACTTCACATGAGGGCGCCCAATGGGCAAGGTTATCGCAGTTTTCAGTGCCAAGGGCGGGGTAGGAAAATCGACCACCGTGATGATGCTCGGCGAAGCCCTGTCCGGGTTTCAGGGCAAAAGGGTGCTCGTCATCGACGCCGATCCCCAAACCAATGTCTCGGTGATGATGACCCCAAAGCGCGAAAGCGTTCCGGATTGGCTCCGCAACAAGTGCTGGGATTTCGCCCAGCACAATAAGCGCACCTTGGTGGATTTCTTTGTTTCCGCCTGCCGCAATGGGTCTGCGGAGGTCTCACAATGCGTCGACTATATGATGGGTTCGGTCTCCGATGTGCGCGAAGCACGCAGCGTGGACCTAATCCCGGGCAATATGGAGCTTGCGCTCTTCGAGAGTGCCTTTATCGAAGCTGGCGGTCACAGCAAACTGTCAGGGGCGGTGTATTCCTTGCTGCTGATGGCGCGCTCCACTCATGATCTCGTGCTGATTGACTGTTCCCCGGGGCTATCGGCCTTGACCCTCTCCTGGCTCGAACATGCCGATGCCGTCTTATCCCCGGCGACACCGAACTATCTGGGCATCCGAAGCCTTGCCGTCTTTGGGAGCTTGCGCAAGCTTTTCGAGAACGGAAGCCGGCGTTTCGCGCCACGGGTAGGAACTTTGATCACCATGGATTCGAATTCATTTGCTGAGCGGGCCGCGAAACAAACAATTGCAGCGATAGACCGGGCTGAAGGACTTGAACCCCTCTTGAGGCAAATTCCGCGCTCGCTGCATATGCTGGACGCGGCGGAATATCACTTCCCCATGCGGCGCTTTGCCGAAAAATATCCAACGTCGGCCAAAGATGACCTCAGTCTCATCATAAGGAGTTTAGCTGCCGAGGTGTTCAAGCGCGTTGCCCAGGAGGACCATCCCCAGGCTTCAGCCTCGAAGTCGGTGCCTGCCGCAGGCTCCGATGTTCTCTCACCCATCGTTCCCCAATCTTAGCCAGAACGAGCGGAAGCGTTACAGCCT
>JBAUNL010000226.1:0-9485 GCA_049579205.1 Rhodomicrobium sp.
GCCTCGTGGTGAAGCCAGCCGGAGAGCTGGATGCCGGAGATCGGCACGTCCAGTTCGATGAGCGGGGATGGGAAACGGGGTGATGGCCATAGGCCCCAAGCTACCGCGCCCATCCTCGACTCTACCATAGTAAGCCTTGCCACTAATGGCAGGGCCATGAGGCGCGTGACCGCGTTGCGCACCGCAATGCCGAACCTCGTCTTTGGCGCGAATGATGTTGCAAATCTTGCTGCCGCTTGCTGTTTCCGCTCGATGAATGGGCGGAAGAGCTGCTCATAGTTACTGAAGGCAGCGGCATGATCTCCCTGCGCTTTCTTCAGTTCGCCCGCCAGAATGTAAGTGGCCGTCATTGCCAGCGCAGAGCCTTGCCCTGCGAGAAGAGAGGGACAAAAGCAGGCATCGCCTACCAAGGCCACCCGTCCGTTTGACCACTCCGGCATATGGATCTGGCTGACCGCGTCGAAATAAAGGCTGTCTGCTTTGTTCAGGGCACCGAGAATGCCGGGGCACTCCCACTTGCCGCTGCCGAACCGCTCATGCAGAAGCGCTTTCTGGGCAGCTTGATCGTGATGATCGAACGGCACTTTGGCATCCGGAGCAAAAACGAAAAGAAAGACGGTGCGGCCATCGCGCAGGGAATATCTCGCCACCTGCCTTCCCGGCAGGGAATAGCTGATGTAGGCATCCGGATCGCGGTGCGGATAACCGCCGATGCTGAACGAGGCGGCGTAATAACCGAGATAGCACTCATACCCGCATTTGGGTCCAAAAACGAGGTTCCGTACCGGAGAATGCAGACCTCCTGCTCCGATCACGAGATCGAAGCGCTCCGGCTTACCGTGCGCGAAGATGACTTGTACGCCACCGGCATCCTGCTCGATACCGGTGATCGTGTTGCCAAAAACCGTCCTGACCCGGCCGCCAAGCGCACCGTAGATCAGCCTGGAAAGATCGCTGCGCAAAATGCTGATATACCGGCCTTGGAGCACTTTCTCGATTGACTGAAGGGTGAAGCCGCCGCTGCGCCTGCCCTTATCATCGACAATACGAAGTTCCTTGATGTGGTAGCCGTTTTCCATCAACGCGGGCTGCAGGCCCATCATCTCCGCGATGTCAAAGCCCCGCCCCCAGAAGTCGATGATGTATCCGCCTTCTCTCAACGCTGGCGCAGATTCGATCAGGACCGGCTCGAAACCGTAGCGATCCAGCCAGAAGGCCAGCGTGGGGCCTGCGATTCCAGCTCCACAAATAAGTATCCTTTTATTGGTCATGTAGATTTCAAGGGCTTGAATTGCACTGTGGCTGGTACTGCCTTAATGCGCAGCGAGGGCTTGCACCGGGGCCGCGATGGAGTAACTTCCACCAAACAAGGCGAGACAGATCATGGCACACATCGGCGTACCCCATTTTCAGAACGATATCGGCGTTGAGAAGATCCATATTGGCGTGAAAGAGCTGCAATGTATGGGGGCCCGTCCGCCGATGGACCACCCGCATGTTTATCTTGATATGGGGTCTGACCACCAAATCGTCTGCCCGTATTGCTCCACCCTTTATATCTACGATAGCAATCTCCGGCCCGATCAGTCGGACCCGCCTTATTGTCTCTACGAGCAGGCAGGCGCGGACGTGAGATGAGAGATGGCGGCACCGGCCGCTCCATTGCGGTCGCCGGTGCGGGGATCGCGGGCCTAAGTGCCGCTATTGCCCTGAAGCTTTCTGGCTTCCAGCCCCTATTATTTGAACGCGAAGCTACGCTTGCTCCCATAGGAGCAGGCATCCAGCTTGGCCCGAATGCGACCCGCATCATGGAGAGCTGGAACCTCGATCTTTTGGGGAGCTCCGTCGAGCCGGAGGCGATTGAGCTTCGCAATGCACGCAGCGGGGCTCTTCTCAATACGATCCCGCTTAAGCGGGCGGTCAGGGCAAGATATGGCGCGCCCTACCTAACGCTTTTGCGGGCCGATTTGCAAAAGGCGATGCTGACGCGCGCGGAAGAACTCGGCATCCCCATAAATTTCGGGTGCGCCGTAACCGCAGCCGAAGAAAAAAACGGCAGCGTCCTCGTCGAGGCAGGAGGGGAAACCCATACCGCCTGTGCGCTTATAGGCGCCGACGGGGTAAATTCAGATGTGCGCAAAATTGCTGGGTTGCGCGCGCGGCGATTTTCTGCTCAGGCAGTGGCGTGGCGCGGGATTTTGCCACTTGACGCGGTTCCAGCACCGCTCAGGAGCCGCATCGTCATTTGGATGGCTCCTGGCGCTCACCTCGTTCACTATCCCGTCGCAGGCGGCGCTTCCTTGAACGGAGTGCTCATAATCGATGATGTCTACAGGAACGACGGCATCAGCGAGCAAGATGAAGCGCTGTCTTATCTTCTTCCACGTTTAGCCGGGTGGGCGGAGCTCCCTTGTTCGGCGATCCAATCTACGGGGGAATGGCTGCACTGGCGCTTATCTGGCGTCGAAAATGGACGCGGCGGAAAAGGCCTTATTCAGGTTATCGGGGATGCCTGGCATGCGATGTTGCCCTATCTCGCTTCGGGCGGCGTAATGGCGATCGAGGACGCCGCCGCTCTTGCGGGAAGCGTTACTGCGGCCGAAGGGAATCTTGAGCGGGCGCTTAAACGTTTCCGCATGCAGCGTGCCCGGCGTGTTTGGCGCGTGGCGAGAGCTTCAGCCCAAAGAGGCCGTGTTTACCATTGTCCTCAGCCTTTCGACCTTTTGCGTGACTTGACGATCAGAACCCTGAGCGGGAACGCGCTGCTCTCGATGAATGACTGGCTTTACGCGGGGCGGCCTATAAGACAGGCGCCCGCAAAGGGCAAAGCTTAAGACAGGGTTCGCCTTATCAGAAGCCGGGATAGGCATTCTGTCCGTGTCCCGAAGCGCGCCGCCGTCGCCATTGTCTAGCCAGAGCGTGCTGAACCTTCGTCGCTGATTATGAGTTTAGGAAAGGTCGGCGAATTCAACGCGGAGGTAAGCGACATGAAATCGGCAATCGCATTGGCCCTCGGTCTCGGCCTTTTTGCAAGCACCGCAGCATATGCTGCTCCAGCGCTACAGGCGCCGGCAACCCAAGCGCCGGGGGACCAGGCTGCGCAGCTGACGCAAAAGGTGCAGGACTGGGATGATTGGCGGTATGACCAACCGCGCCCCTGGCGCCGCCACGGCTACCGCTTTTACGGCAACCCCTATTATGGTTACGGCTACGGTCCTGATTGGAATTTCCGTTACCGGTACGGGCCTTATCGGGACAATCCCGACTTCGACTTCTATTTTGGCTGGTGACCGGCATGGGGAGCGGTCTGCATTATGCGCCGCTCCCTTTCACCCTCTACCTCATTTAAAGTGAACAACTAACACGCATGCCGCTTAATTGAACTTGAGCGTGGGCCCCGCCGCAAACGAGCCGAACCGGTGCGTAACCGGCACGCCGGCCTTTAAAATCCCGTCATTCGCCCTATGGTAAGGAGTTGTAAAGAACCGGCGGCATCGCCCGGGCGGCACATCGGCATGACACAAACCCACATCGCGGTGCGCGGCGCGCGCGAGCACAATCTCAAGAACATCTCGCTCGACATACCGCGCGAGAAGCTCGTCGTGATCACGGGCCTGTCCGGCTCGGGCAAGTCGAGCCTCGCCTTCGACACGATCTATGCCGAGGGACAGCGCCGCTATGTTGAAAGCCTGTCGGCCTATGCGCGCCAGTTCCTGGAGATGATGCAGAAGCCCGATGTGGACCTCATCGACGGGCTTTCGCCGGCCATCTCCATCGAGCAGAAGACGACAAGCCGCAACCCGCGTTCCACGGTCGGCACCGTCACCGAGATTTACGATTATATGCGGCTACTCTGGGCGCGTGTGGGCGTGCCTTATTCGCCTGTGACCGGGCTGCCGATCGAAAGCCAGACCGTAAGCCAAATGGTGGATCGGGTGCTCGCGCTGCCGGAAGGCACGCGGCTTTACCTGCTCGCGCCGATGATCCGCGGCCGCAAGGGGGAATACCGCAAGGAGTTCGCGGACCTGCAAAAGCGCGGCTTCCAGCGCGTGAAGGTGGACGGCACCTTCTACGAGATCGCGGATGTGCCAGCGCTCGACAAGAAGTACAAGCACGACATCGACGTGGTGGTGGACCGCATCGTGGTGCGTCCCGACATTGCGACGCGGCTCGCGGATAGTTTCGAGACGGCGCTTGAGCTGGCGGACGGCATTGCGGTGGTTGAGTTTGCGGATGCGCCGAAGACTGCAGCCCCTCACCCTGTCCCTCTCCCTCAGGGAGAGGGGACGGCTGAAGAGGGGTCGCAGCCAGAGTCCCTCTCCCAACAGGAGAGGGCGGGGGTGAGGGTAGCGAGGGCGAAGAAGGAGCCGGAGCACGAACGCATCACCTTTTCGCAGCGCTTCGCTTGCCCCGTCTCGGGCTTCACAATCGACGAGATCGAGCCACGCCTTTTCTCCTTCAACAACCCCTTCGGCGCCTGCCCGAAATGCGATGGGCTTGGCACGGAACTGAAGTTCGAAGGCGAGCTTGTGGTGCCGGATCAATCGCTGTCATTGCGCAAGGGCGCGATTGTGCCTTGGGCGCGCACTGGGAACACGACGCCTTATTACACACAGACGCTTGAGGCCATCGCAAACCATTTCAACGTCTCGATGGAAACTCCCTGGAGCAAGCTGCCGAAGAAGGTGCAGGACACCATCCTGTTCGGATCGGGCGGCGAGCCCATCGCCTTCACCTATGACGACGGCATGCGCACTTACACCACGCGCAAATCCTTCGAGGGCGTCGTCACCAATATCGAGCGGCGCTGGAAGGAAACCGACAGCCAATGGGTACGCGAGGAACTGTCGCGCTACCAGTCGGATGCGCCTTGCGAGGAGTGCCACGGCTTCAGGCTGAAGCCACAGGCGTTGGCGGTGAAGATTGCCGGGAAGCATATCGGCGAGGCGTCGCGCCTTTCGATCCGCGCAGCGAATGAATGGTTCGGCTCCGTTCCAGAAAAGCTCACACCGAAGCAAAACGAGATCGCGACGCGCATCCTGAAGGAGATCCGGGAGAGACTGCGCTTTCTCAACGATGTGGGCCTAGATTATCTGGCGCTCTCCCGCAATTCCGGCACGCTTTCTGGCGGCGAGAGCCAGCGCATCCGGCTCGCCTCGCAAATCGGTTCGGGGCTAACGGGCGTGCTTTACGTGCTGGATGAACCCTCCATAGGCTTGCATCAGCGCGACAACGCGCGGCTGCTCGGCACGCTGAAGCATTTGCGCGATCTCGGCAATTCGGTGCTGGTGGTGGAGCATGACGAAGATGCCATTCTGCAGGCGGACCATGTCATCGACATTGGCCCAGGGGCGGGCGTGCATGGCGGCGAAATCATGGCGCAGGGAACTCCAGCTGCGATCATGGCGGCACCTGAAAGTCTGACCGGGCAATATCTCACGGGCAAGCGAGCCATCCCGCTCCCGGTGGAGCGGCGAAAAATCGACAAGCGACGCCAGCTCACCATCCGCGGCGCGCGCGGCAACAATTTAAAGCACGTCACCGCCTCGATTCCGCTCGGCTGCTTCACCTGCGTGACAGGTGTGTCCGGCGGGGGCAAATCCACGCTGTTGATCGAAACGATTTGGAAAGCCGCGGCGCGGCGGCTCAATGGCAGTGGCGAAACGCCCGAGCCTTTCGACGGGCTCGAAGGCATCGAGTTCCTCGATAAGGTCATCGATATCGACCAGTCGCCCATCGGTCGCACGCCACGCTCGAACCCGGCGACTTATACCGGGGCCTTTGGACCGATCCGCGACTGGTTCGCCGGCCTGCCAGAAGCCAAGGCGCGCGGCTATTTGCCCGGCCGCTTCTCCTTTAATGTGAAGGGCGGCCGCTGCGAGGCCTGCCAGGGCGACGGCGTCATCAAAATCGAGATGCACTTCCTGCCCGACGTCTACGTCACCTGCGACGTCTGCAAGGGGCACCGCTACAATCGCGAAACGCTGGAGATCAAATTCAAGGGCAAATCCATCGCGGATGTGCTGGAGATGACGGTGGACGAGGCGGCCGAGTTCTTCAAGGCCGTGCCTGCCGTACGCGACAAGATGGAAACACTGCAGCGCGTGGGCCTCGGCTATATCAAGGTGGGACAGCAGGCGACAACGCTATCGGGAGGCGAGGCGCAGCGCGTAAAGCTGTCGAAGGAGCTGTCGCGGCGGGCGACCGGCAAGACGCTTTATATTCTCGACGAGCCAACGACGGGGCTGCACTTTCATGACGTGGCGAAGCTTTTGGAGGTGCTGCATCAGCTTGTGGACGCGGGCAACACCGTGGCCGTGATCGAGCACAATCTCGAAGTGATAAAGACGGCGGATTGGATCATCGACTTAGGCCCCGAAGGCGGCGATGCCGGCGGGCGCGTAGTGGCGGAGGGCCGGCCGGAAGACGTCGTGCAGGTGCCCGAGAGTTATACCGGGCAATTTCTCGCGCAGGCTCTGAAGCGCCGCCAGGGAAAGCGCACGCCCGCCGCGCGGGCGGCCGAGTAGCTAACCGAACACGTCTTCTATATTTTTTTCCCTGATTTTCAGTTGAGCTCGTCCCGCTAAGTGTGATCTGACCTCTAGCTTCACGTGTTCAATCCCGGTGACCTTCTTTATGCCAGCAAGACGCGCAAGTTTGGTCCAATTCGCCGAACTAAGCGTCAGAGCGTCAAGTTCAGCAAAAGCTTCTCTTGAGCCTGTCGACTCCGCTGTCTTCTCGAGCCGAGAGAGTTTCTCCTGTAGCTCGGCCTCAGACAAAGTTTGGGTCCCAAGCCTGCGCTTTGGGGTTGAAACAATCGCCGGGGGCTCCGCCGAGCGAACGGCGGAAACCCAATCCCTTATCGTAGTCGCATTTGTGTTCGAGAGCCTCCCTTTGAGCTTTAAAATAGGTGCGGCGGGTTTCGAGCCGTCACCGCTTTTCCAAACCTCGCCAACTAAATCCAGGCACTCTAGGAAATCTTTTATTGTCACGTTTGCCATTTTGCTTCAGCCCGATAACACTTTCCACCTTTTCTGCTAGTGGCCGGAAAAGCTCTGCTATAGTTTTTGTAGATAGATCAAAATTGTTTGCAATATCTTCTCTTCTAAAAATTTTGGTGTCTTTCCACACTTCGACGCCGCCAATTTTATCCGGTCCAAAGGAGCTGTTCTTGTTGAATAGTAGCGTTGGGATTACCCCTAGCATATTCACATCTTGGCCGATGTAGCGTTTCAACATTCTTAGGGAACTGATGAAACCATTCGCTCCCTTCATTGCCAGCTCGGTTGGAGCCGTGGGAATTAGGATATGAGTACATGCGAAGAATGCATTGATTGAAGCGATAGTTAGGCGGGGTGGCGTATCCAGAATAATAAGATCAAATTCCTGTTTTAGGCTCTCATCAGAAAAAACCGTCGATAGAAGTACCCTCGGGTCAGTCTCATACTGCCTCAAGACGAGTTGTGCAAAAAGCCTGTCTTCCAAATCAGTAAGATCGAAATTGGCACGGACTACCGTGAGGTTTTCCCATTTTTTCGAGCACGGCGAGATTATCTTAGGGTCGAAGATATTGTCGGCTGACTGACCCAAGAGCAGATGGCGTATGCCGTCATAATCATCTCCTGTCTTGTATTTGTTTAGCGCGGTAGAAAGTGAACCTTGAAAATCCAGATCAACCGCCAAAACTCTTAAACCGCGCTCCACTAAGGCCAACGATAGGTATGCGGAAACGACAGTTTTCCCGACACCCCCTTTCAGGTTACCAATGGCGATTACTAGAAGGCTAGCCGGAGAAATGGCAGGTGCTTCGATCTCGGTCCAAATCGTCATGAGAATCAACCAACCTTCACTCTCGTCGCGCCAGCTGCATATGCAGAGAGCTTCTCCAGATGGGATAGGCGCTCGTCTAGAGCCTTCTCAGCAAGCTCAAGTTCCTTCTGCGTTTCTTTCAGAGCTGCATCATGCCGCTCAAAAGAGCGTCTCGCCTCGTGGAGTTCACCGCCAGCAGCCGTTAGCCGGCGCCGAGTTTTGCTTTCGAGAAGAAACGCTACGATAGAAAATAGAAAACCTAAGACGCCGGTCACTGCGCCCAACCAATTAAGCCAATCAGGCATACGCATTACCCCCACTGCCTCACAATAGCTTATACTCAACATTAAAGGATGGACAAGATGCGCTTCTAGGTTGTCCGAAAGTGGTGCGAAGCGGACACACTGCGGAAAGCGATTGCCTGGCGCATCACTAATCGACGCAGCTATCTGCAACGGGAAGCCGACGACCGGCGGCATGCAAATCACGGCGCAGACCGTGCTGAAAATGAAGGCGCTGGCCACATCCCAGATGGAATTCTGCCGAGATTCCGGTTCCTTGGATCATCGACCCCTGAGGGCGGCAATACCGGCGGACGCGTCGTGGCGAAGGGACGGCCGGAGGCTATTGTGAAGGGAGCCGGAGAGCTATACAGGCCGAAGCGCGCCCCGCGAAGCGCTCACTCGCAGCGAAAGCAGCCCGAGGTTACGGCAAATGAAGGTAGAGGAGCGCTCGTCTGTGGTCAGTCGTGCTCGCTTTGA
The DNA here is from genome assembly GCA_049579205.1 of Rhodomicrobium sp. GTDB lineage: Bacteria > Pseudomonadota > Alphaproteobacteria > Rhizobiales > Rhodomicrobiaceae > Rhodomicrobium. The sequence continues at coordinate 8,571 of JBAUNL010000226.1, forward strand.
AGACCCGCTTTTGCCCTTCTGCGCTTAGCCTGAGACCTTCAACAGCGGTGATTGCGGTGAAGCCAGCCCGGCTGATTGAAGCCTTCTGCGAGTAGGTGCCCTTCTTTGATAGCCGCTTATCCATGTTTCGCCTCCGGTTTCGATCTTATCTTGTAGTAAGGCTTGTACGACAAGGAGACCGGCAGCGGCCGCCACCATAGGCCCTACATAGCGCCTATGGCGTGGTTAATAGCTCTTACACAGTGCCTATGAGGATGGTTAACAGGGCCGCCGTAAGCGCCCGGAATCGCAAAAATCACGCGAAAAAGCGCGTTTTCGCCGACGAATTTTCGCACTCGAATGTATAGAAATTGTTTGTTCACCATGCGAATTAACCATTCGGCCGCCGAAGCTGCCCGCGAGCATCCGCGCCGCGACGGAAATTTCTTCGTGGTTTCATGTAGTTAAATGAGTTAAAGCTTTAGCAAGGCGATTTGCCTATGGTAGGGAATTAAGAAATCGGAGCGGCTCAACTTTACGCCACGGAAAAACAGAAATGCGAATTTTTCCCTCATTTCAATTCCGGCAAATAGTCGCTTCAAAGCATTGGCTGTGCCGGTAGCTATCCCGTCCTGCTCGATGCCGTCACCGATTCCGGGGTCCCAAATCCTGGAGCGTTCGCAGGTAGGAGATGACATCCTCCCGGCTCAGCATGCCAATCACATGGTGATCGCGGATGACGGGCAGCTGATTGACGCCATTGCGGTCGAGTTTTTGGAGGGCAGTCCACAGCTCGGTATTAGGATCGAAACTCTCTAACTGGCCGACGGGAAGCATGACCTGACCAGCTCTCGTCGCCGCCCATTCGGCACGCGGCACCGTCTTTATCCGTTCCAGCGTCATCACCCCAATATCGTTATCTCCGCGCTTGACGAT
>JBAUNL010000227.1:0-9566 GCA_049579205.1 Rhodomicrobium sp.
GCGCTTAACGGCGTCGTAAGGTCCATCGACAATCTCCCTGAGCTGCAAAAGCCGGAGCTGCGATCCGTGGAAGGCTCAGAGGCCGTGATCGAAGCTTTCCGGCGCCTGTCCAACACCGCGATCGGCCTTGTTACGCACGGCAAGGCGCCGCCCCCGCCGGAGCAGATCATGCGAGAGCAGGCGGGCGCACGTCCGGCCAGCCTGGAAGCCACTTTTACCCAGGACAAGGCAGGATTGAGCGACCGCGACTACATCCCACTAATGATTGCCATTTTCGTGGACGTCTGCATTTTGCTCGTTTCGGTCAACCGGCCATTCGGCCCCTTCTTCAATCTTGGCCAGGACCTTTCCCGCGCTCGCGAACGCGGTCCAATGCAAGGCGTTCTGGAAACCTTCTACAGTGTATTCGAGGATGAGTTCCGGCTATCCCGCGGGCAGGGAGCTTCACCCGGTGAAATCATAGCGCCGTTACAGGATGTGGTCTTCGATTATAAAGGCGATTATTACGCGGCCGTTCCGCTGGATTTCCGCGAAAAAAACTATAACGAATGGGCCGAAAAGCGCGCCAATGCGCCGAGCTTCGAATCCGCCAAAGCGTTAGAAAAATCGCGCTATCTCGCGGCAGTCTTCGCCATACTCGAAGGCGAAAAGCTTGTCCGGCTTCTTGGCGAGGAAAGGCGAAGCCGGTTTCAGCGAAGCGGGTTCAACGGCCTGGATGAATCGACGGTGCGAGCCAAGCTCGATAAGCAGGGGAGCATGTATGCGCAAGCGGATGCCTTTCGCATATACAGGTTCCGGCAGGGCAAGTGGGCTGACCTTCTAATTCAGACGGTGGGTAGCGCCGCCGCAAGGCAGGACAAGGGAGCGCGCCCGCAAAAAGGACGTAGGGAGGTATTCGCAGGGCTCTTGAAGGGTTCTGCGCGGAGAAGTCTGCCCAACCGGTCAGGGGACAGCTCAGGATCCTTCAACGCCAATGACATCGATCAGTTTGAAGATCAAGGCCGCCCCTTGATCAGGGATCACTCGCATAGGGAGTAGCCTTACCCAGGGCTACTTATGCCCGGAACGGTGCACGTCAACGGCACTGCGCCAGTGCCGAGCGACTCACTTTCGTTCGAACGCCTGTCTATCGAACGCAGAAGCTGCGTGGCTAACTTGCTGCTCCAGCCCGATTTAACCGGTGTCACCTTTCCAACGGCGCGCGAAAGATTTATATTAGATGTGCTGGTTCTACCAGCTATGGCGATAAATGGATATCGTAATAAGCCTTTCGGACCCGGGGGCAGTACCCGGCGCCTCCACCATAAGCCTGTAGCGCGATTGGCAGGCTTCTGATGGGGGCGAAATAGGATCGACGAGGGTGTAAAGGGTAGTCTTTCGCTCGGCATGGTACCGCCGTATCGGGCCACAACAAATAGTTGCAAACGACAACTATGCTGGGGCACGGCCCGTCGCGCTAGCGGCGTAAGTGTTCCGATCAAAGTCCTAATGGCGTAGCTGCTATTAGGCGCGGTTGGCGGCGCCGGGCAACAGAAGGCCGCCACTTTTCTATAGGCGATTGCAGGCCCTGGCGTAGAAGCGGAAATGCCTGAAGATCTGATCCGGTACGAGGCTCTCGTCCTAGACGCTTTGCGCGGCGTCGTGCGTGCTGTTTTGCAGCGCGTGCTCAAGCGGGGCATTCCCGGCGAACATCATTTTTTTATCACATTCGACACGCGCGCGCCGGGAGTCGGCCTTTCAAAACGGCTCAAAGATCAATATCCAAACGAGATGACCATCGTGCTCCAGCATCAGTTCTGGGACTTGGCCGTCACCGAGGACAGGTTTGAAGTCCGCCTCTCATTCAACAACATTCCTGAGCGCCTTGTGATCCCATTTAGCGCCGTTCGGATATTTCAGGATCCCACCGTTCACTTTGCCTTGGCCCTGCGGCCGCCAGAAGCCGACGACGCGGAGCGCACAGGCACGCTTTCAGAGACGCCACTGCTGCCAGCACCGAAGTCCGAGCTTTCCGGGATACCCCTTCCGGGCCAGAAGCGGGAAGAGGTCGAAAGGGAAGCCTCGAACCTGGCGTCAGCCGAGGAAAATCTTTCCGGCGACGGCCGCCGAACCGCTGAAGTTGTAAGCCTCGACAAGTTCCGCAAAAAGTAGCGCCAGCCCGCCAAAGTCGGCTCTTTCTTAAGGCTGTGGCTGCGCATTAAGCAGACAGTCACAAAATCGTGTCATCTTAGCCACATAGCAGGCAAAAACTGGCTAGATGAAGGCGATATGGGGGCTGACGCGGAATAAGCGCTTCGCTATGTTGACCGTAATCGAAGGGCGCATCTCTAGGAGCGGGAAGCTGCAACCTGTGAGCGTATGTCAGATTGAGTGGCATGCATGCGTCTGCGCCGAGGTGACTTAACATAGCTACGAGACATTGGAGGGATTGATGTCACGGCTCTTCAAACAATTTGCGATTGCCGGCCTTGCGCTGACGATTGCTGCATCGAACGCAAATGCGGGGTTTCTAGACGGTTTTTTCAATGACCTGTTTGGTCCGATGAATGGCGGTCCGCGCCATCAGGTCAAAATTCGCGGCGCTTACAATGTCGGCGACATCATTGTCAGCTTCGGTGACCGGCGGCTTTATTACATCGAGTCGAAGACAACGGCGATCAGCTATGCAATCGCGATCCCGAAGGCAGAAGCAAAGTGGTCCGGCGTGAGCTACGTCAGCCAGAAGCGCGAAAATCCGACTTGGACGCCAACTGCTGACATGCGCAAGGAGAATCCAAAGCTTCCGGCCTACGTTGCCGGTGGGGATCCTCGTAATCCGCTGGGTGTCCGCGCACTCTATCTCGGCGAGTCCCTGTACCGCATCCATGGCACCGACGCGCCCTGGCTGATTGGCCAGCAGGTCTCTCATGGTTGCATCCGCATGTTCAATGAGGATGTGCTGGATCTCTATCGCCGCGCAAAGGTTGGGGCCAAGGTTGTTGTCACCTGGAACCACGTCCAGACGATTTCGTAATCAAGCAATTGCGAATTATCCAATGATCAAAGGCCGGGTCACCGGCCTTCTTTTTTTGCTTCCTTGCTCAACTGCTCATCGTTAACGGGCGGGGATGCCAGACTCCCCCGCTGCCTCAGCAGGCAACGGCTTGGCCGTCCTTTCTGGGATCGGAACCGGCAACATAGCCGCCTTCCGTACGAAGAATGATCTGCGCACCCCCGAATTGCTGAACAGGAAGGCCGGTCTGGATCTCGTGGCCGCGTGCACGCAAGCCATCAATTATTGTGCTGTCCATGCTCGCTTCGACGCCCGCGCTCCGCCCCGAAAGCACGCGCCAGCGTGGGGCATCGGCCGCAGCCTGCGGGTTCTGTCCATAACGCAAAATCCGCAGCGCCATCTGCAAATGCCCCTGAGCTTGGATGAAGCCGCCCATGACGCCAAAAGCCATGAGGGGGGCGCCTGACTGCTCCGTCACAAATCCTGGAATTATGGTGTGTAGAGGACGTTTGCGAGGCCCAACCTCGTTGGCATGACCAGGCTCTAAGACAAAGCCCGCACCCCGGTTTTGCAGGCTGATCGCTCCGGGCGCGACCACTCCGGAGCCGAAGGCCATGTAGTTTGATTGAATAAAGGAAACCATGCGACCTTCGTGATCGGCAGCGGCGACGTAGACTGTTCCGCCGCGCTTCGGGTCGCCGTAAGTGGGAGTGCCGGCTCTGTTGCGGTCAATAAACTCTGCGCGGCTGGCAAGGTAAGCTTTATCGAGGAGGGCGGCAGGGGGAACCCGCATTGCGTCCGGATCGGCGGCGTAGCGATGAAGGTCTGCGAAGGCGAGCTTCATAGCCTCTATGGCAATGTGTATCACGACCGGGTCATCTGGTCCGCTTCCACGCTCGCCAATCGCGTCCATGATACCGAGCGCCATGAGCGTCGCCATCCCCTGGCCGTTCGGCGGAAGCTCCTGAACAAGATACCCCTCAAAGGGTATTGAAATAGGCTCGACCAAATCTGCCGAATGTGCCGCGAGATCCTCTCCATCGAGGGCAGCTCCGTGAGCCCTGGCGAATGCTGCTAGACTCTCGCCTAAAACGCCACGGTAGAAAGCTTCGCCTTTGGTTTCGGCGATAAGCTCTAGGCTTCGGGCCAGATCAGGACATTTAAATACTTCTCCAGCCCGCGGCGCCCTTCCGCCAGGCATGAAATACGCTGCATATCCCGGCTGTTTCGCATGCAAACGGCTCTCCATCTCCCAAAGAGCGGCGATTTTCGGACTGACGGGAAAACCGTAGCGCGCATATCGCACAGCCGGTTCTGCAAGGACCGTCAGAGGCAATCTGCCGAAACGCCGCGACAATTCAGCCCAAGCCGCAACAGCTCCCGGGACTGTTACAGAGTCCCAGCCTCGCTCAGGCATTCCCGCAAGCCCTTTGAACTTTTCGGGCGTCCAGGCCCTTGGAGACCGGCCCGAGGAGTTAAGCCCATGCAGCTTGTTGCCGTCCCAGATAATGGCGAAGGCGTCGCTGCCCAGCCCGCAGCCCGTTGGTTCGACGACTGTCAGAGCCATCGCCGCCGCGATGGCTGCGTCGATTGCATTCCCTCCTTTCAGGAGCATGCTTAATCCGGCCTGCGCAGCCAGCGGCTGGGAGGTGGAAACTATATTCCGGCCCAAGACAGGGGAGCGCGACGAATGGTAGGGAAGACGGAAATCGAGGCTAATCACGCGCGAGACCTCCGCAGCACTTATTAAATCCAAATGTCATATGTTGCAAACTTGGAAATATTATCATTCCGGATTCTCCATGATTGTTGCTGATGCACACCAGTTATTGGCCCGAAATGTGCTCTTGAATTCCGCTGGCTGGTACGCCAACAACACAGTCGCGTGATGCTTTTCCTGCCGAAAGCGCTCTCTCAACTTGATTCCTGGACAGGTAACCCCCAAAAATGTCATGTCAGTTCACGAATGTTGAGCGATCCTCGGAACGGTGCGGGGCGCCGTTTGTTTGCGGAAAGTGGATTAATCGAACGCGTTAGTGCGAAGACACGTCTGGCGGGGAAGGATGATGCAGAAGATCGCTCGCGATGGTGGGTGCATACAGGTTGTGCTCGCGCAACCGCGCGGGTTTTGTGCTGGTGTCGTGCGCGCGATCTCGATCGTGGAACGCGCGCTGCAAAAGTACGAAGCTCCAGTTTACGTGCGCCATGAGATCGTCCACAACAAGCATGTCGTCGAAGACCTTAAAGCGAAAGGCGCGCGCTTTGTCGACGAAATCGATGAGGTCCCGGAAGGAGCCGTCACAATCTTCAGCGCGCACGGGGTGGCAAAGTCGGTCGAGGCGTCCGCTCATGACAGGAACTTGCCGATCATCGATGCCACGTGTCCGCTTGTGACCAAGGTGCATTTGCAGGGCAAGAAATACCTTAGCCAGGGCCGCACCATCATTCTTGTGGGGCATGCGGGACATCCTGAAGTTGAGGGCACGATGGGGCAGATTCCGGGCCCTGTGTATCTCGTCCAGACCGAGGAAGATGTGAGTATTCTTCCACTCCCGATTGATTCGCCTGTTGCCTATGTCACGCAAACGACCCTCAGCATAGACGATACACGCGGCATCATCGACGCAATCAAGCTTCGCTTCAAGGACGTTGTTGGTCCTGAAACCAACGATATCTGCTATGCAACGCAGAACCGCCAAACGGCGGTTCGGGAGTTGACAAAAATCGCGGACGTTATTCTGGTTGTTGGAGCAAAGAACAGCTCAAACTCTAACCGCCTTCGCGAGATCGGCGAGGAGGCGGGGGTTCCAAGCTACTTGCTCGCAGATGGCAGCGAACTTGATCCAAACTGGGTGAAAGGCGCCCGGATTGTAGGCCTGACCGCCGGTGCTTCTGCCCCGGAGGCTATGGTGCAAGATGTTATAGGAAGCCTACGCGCGCTCGGCCCCGTGGAAGTGACAAATTTACCAGGGGTGCAAGAAAATGTCGAGTTCAGGCTTCCGGTAGAATTGCATGCCCTTTGATTTGAACGCTCGGGCGTTTAAGTCCCCAGTAACAACCGTGAACGTATAGAAGCGCACTTTGCGCGTCGCAGTGAAGTGGAGCACGTTATGACTCTGCCGTTTTTCAAGGAAAGACGGATTGGCGCTTATCTTCTTAAGCAGAAGCTCATAGGGAGAAAACGCTATCCCTTGGTCCTCATGCTTGAGCCCTTGTTCCGGTGCAATCTGGCCTGTGCCGGATGTGGCAAAATCGATTATCCAGATCCGATCCTGAACCGGCGGCTTTCTGTGCAGGAATGCTTGGACGCCGCTGAGGAATGCGGCGCGCCCATGGTCGCCATACCCGGCGGAGAGCCTCTGATTCACCGTGAAATCGGAGAGATCGTAAAGGGCTTGGTCGCGCAAAAGCGTTTTGTCTCGCTCTGCACGAACGCGCTCCTTTTGGAGAAAAAGCTTCATCTATTCGAGCCGTCTCCATACCTGTTTTTCTCCGTGCATTTGGATGGTCTCAAAGAACATCACGACAAGTCCGTCTGCCAGACCGGTGTATTCGATAAGGCAGTCTCAGCCATTAATGCGGCTAAGGCAAAGGGCTTCGCAGTCAATGTCAATGCCACGATATTCGATAGTTACGAGGCTGAGGACATTGCGAAGTTCCTGGACTTCGCCAAAGAAATCGGCGTTGGCGTCTCCATCTCGCCCGGCTATGCTTATGAGCGCGCCCCAGATCAGGAGCATTTTCTCAACCGGCGCAAAACGAAAGAACTTTTCCGGCGGGTTTTCGAGATCGGCGAAGGGAAGAAATGGACGCTAGCCCATTCTCCGCTGTTTTTGGATTTCCTGGCTGGAAATCAGGAGTACCACTGTACCCCTTGGGGCATGCCCACGCGCAACATCTTCGGTTGGCAGAAACCCTGTTATCTCTTGGGTGAAGGCTACGCCAAGACCTATCGGGAGCTAATGCAAACCACGGACTGGGACAGCTACGGCACCGGGCGCTACGAGAAATGCGCAAATTGCATGGCCCATTGCGGCTATGAGCCAACTGCGGCCGATGCTGCGGTGTCGAACCCGTTCAAAATGCTAGCCGTTGCATTCCGGGGTATTCGGACGCAGGGGCCCATGGCTCAGGAGATTTCGCTCGAAAAGCAGCGGCCGGCAGCATATGTGCACTCACTCCATGTCGACCGCGAGCTTGCGCGTCTCAGGGAGAGCGAAACTGGGCAGCAGGCCCAGGGCCTGGCGGCTGCGGAATAAAGCCTGCGTTGCCCTTCTTGTGTCTTCCGCAAGCCGTAGGAGGGCCGGAAAATCCCCCGGCCTCCTCAATAAGGCCCGCGCTACCGCGGCGGCGTCCGTCTTTCCGTCTTTTTGGGCACCGGCAAGCGCGCTAAGCGGTATGGGCCTGTCATGCGGGTCCAGCACGACTCTCAACACCGCATAGGGCAGTTCGTGATCGAACGCGACTGTAGCCGCGGCACCTGATTCCATGTCCGCCGTGCCCGCGCCGGTCGCATGCCACAGCGCACGCTTTTCAAGCACCGTAACAACAGGTCCATCCGCCCCAAAGACCGGCATGTGGTAGGCGTGCGGCAGCGCATTCAGCAGCGCCTGCGTCCAGTCAGGGCACGTTTCGAAGACACCGTTCGGGGTAATGACCTTGTTAGCGACGATGACGTCGCCTGCTCTCAGATACGGGGAAAGGCCGCCTCCAATTCCGAAGCTGATCACCCCCCCTACGCCGGAGCCGGCGGAACAATAAAGTTGTTCGATAAAAGTCTTCCGGTCTTGCCCGTAGACGACGTTTATCCCAGGTCCCCGCGCGATCCGCGCCTCGAAATCCATCCCCGCAGCCACCACTACGGGAATTCGATTGAAGAGCATGTCCATTCTTAGCCTGGTCCGCCAAACCGCGAAAAACGCTTCCCACTCTGCCAGCGCTAGTGCAGGCGTCATAGAAAGGCCCTCCCGTTTGCGACGTGCGCCAACGGCAAAGCTTTAAAAGCTTCGCCCAAGATAAGCGGCCGAACGCTCTTCGAACAAGACGCAGACCTTAACATTTGCACTTTTTATACAAGGGATGTTGCATTTGAAGCAGAAAGCCTTCCCGAAAGAGCTATTTACATGCCGTACATCACCGGAGCCTGATTTCCCTGAATCAAGTTGCGGTACCGTGCGAGAGCCCAAAGAGGGAAATATTTCGAGTAGCCATGATAAATCAGGTAGAAAACCCGAGGGAAGCCGGGCGCGTTGTGGCGCTTTTCATGCCATGTGCCAGTTTTGTCCTGGGTCGCAATTAAATAGGCGATTCCTTTTTTTACGGCGGGGTGATCTAGGACACCCCCCGCCATCAAGCCAAGGAGTGCCCAGGATGTTTGAGAGGGGGTGCTGGGAGACTTCTCGTAACCCTTATAGTCAAGCTTGTAGCTTGAACCATCCTCGCCCCAGCCACCGTCTTCGTTCTGGATCGCGATGAGCCACTGGACAGCTTTGCGAATGCTTTCGCTCGATGGATCCGCATTGGCGGCGTTGAGTGCACACAGAGCCGACCACGTTCCGTAGATGTAGTTCATGCCCCACCGGCCAAACCAGCTGCCGTCCTTTTCTTGATTGCTGAGTATGAACTCAACCCCACGTTTGAGAACGGGGCTTGTTTCCGCCGTTTCACCCAGCTGCGCGAGCATGGACACACATCGGGCACTTACGTCCACCGTTGGCGGATCGAGCAGGGCTCCGTGATCGGAGAAGGGAATGTTATTCAGATAAAGGTGGGTGTTATCGGCATCGAAAGATGCCCAGCCGCCATTCTTGCTCTGAAGACCGGTAATCCATTCCCGTGCCCGGGCAACTGCTTCCGCATATTCGGCACGGCGCTGCGGGCCGACCCCCGTCGCGCGGTCCATGCCCATGACCACGACGGCTGTGTCATCGAGATCGGGATAATGGGGATTTGCATACTGAAAAGCCCAGCCGCCGGGACGTACCTCGGGACGCTGTTCGGCCCAATCGCCCTTTACATCGAGAATCTGCCGGGGCTTGAGCCAGTCAAGCCCTTTCAGCGCGGCTTCGCGCTCCGCCGGCCCGGCCACTTCGAGAAGACTGTGAGCCGCAAGACCGGTATCCCACACGGGGGATACGCAAGGCTGGCAATAAATCTCGTCCCCTGCTTCTAATAGAAGTTTTTCGATGGAATAGCGGGCTATGGCGCGGTCCGGATCGCTTTCCGGAACGCCAAGTGCGTCGAACATCATCACGCTGTTGGCCATGGCGGGAAAAATAGCGCCCAGCCCGTCCTCGCCGTTCAGGCGCTCCTTTACGAAAGAGACGGCTTTATCTATGGCTCGCTTGCGCGTTGGCCGCGGAAAAAGTGGCTCTACCACTCGCAGAACCCTGTCAATGGCAGCGAATGTCAAAAACCAGCCCCACTTCTGATGCGGAGCCTTCGCCCGCATGCCTACTTTCTTCGGATCGGTCAGGAAGAGTTCGTCAATTGAAATGCCGTGTTTGTTACGGGCAAGCGGCTTCAGCGCCCCCAGCACGAAAAGCGGGATCATGACCGTCCGAGCCCAGTAAGA
>JBAUNL010000228.1:0-4301 GCA_049579205.1 Rhodomicrobium sp.
CGGCTCAAACTTCTAAAGCTCGGGGCGCTGGTCACGATTAGCGTACGCCGCATCAAGATCGCCATTGCTTCCGCTTGCCCGCTGAAAGGCGTGTTCGTCAACGCCCATCAGCGATTATGCCCAGCAAGCGTATGACGCCCCAGCTTAAGTCCACGCCCCTGAAAAGACGACCATCCCCAAGCCTCAAAACTCCGGTTCTCAAGGCCGCTGCAAAACTGCTGGCATGAACCGTCCGGACCGCACAGAACGCGACCCCAATCGAATAGCGCCCGCCGAAAGTTACCTCGGTGGGAAATGCAGGCTAAGCGCGGCTGCCTGGCGGAAGGACAATGCCGGGCATTTAAGCGTAGGGCAGCCTCAACAACCATCGAAGCCTGCCGCACAGCAGAGCTTGGCGGCCATGTCGCGCGCTGCAAAGACTGGCGGAGACGCCCTGTTCTTTCAGGACCCGCTGCGAGGCTCCATCATTTGATCGATTATGATACTGTTTTGAGGCGCCGCCAATCTGATGTGGTATTTAATGCCGCCTGTTAGTGATACCATAAGTATTTGGAATGGTTGTAGAAATTGGATTTTATCAGGTGTTTTTCGAAGGGGGCGCGCGTCTTCGCTTGCGCCAGCTTGGGGTTATCAGCACCCAGGCTCTTTTCACCGATCGCAAGAGCCTGACGAAAAAGCGGCTCCGCCTCTGTTAGCCGATTAGTTGCCCGTAGAATCTCGGAAATATAATAAAGCGCAGTGGCGTATTCTGAATGAGCAGTTCCATAGCGTCGCTCTATGAGTTCGGCGTACTGTTTGGCGACTGGAAGCGCCTCGGCATATTTACCGGCGTAATAGAGTTCAAAGCCGTGTTGATTTAAAGCTGCGATGTCGGCGTCGGATTGCTCATCGGCGTGCGCCGCGCTCCAAAACACAAGGCAAAGCAAAATCGTAAAATAACGCATCGCCGCCCCGCTTACTCTTGCGCCAGCCAGCCCAATAATCGCGGCGCAACCTTGCCGCTTGGGCCGCTATCATAGACCAAGGAGCGGCAATACCCAAGGTCAGGGTCGCACTCCAAAAAAAAAACGCATTGGTCTTGTCCCGCGTCATTCCCGCCCCCTCAAATGCTTTCGTGATGAAATGCTCTTGTCGCGGGGATTTTATCGCTTGGCCGACGCTTGTGCGCGGGGAAACTAATTTACGGGGCTCCCCGCCACCAGCCCCATCCCTGAGAGTTGGCTGCGTTTTGTTTCCATACTGCGAATCGGATACCGAATAGGAGGGGCTACAGTCGCATTTGCTCTTTTAAGAGGCCGTCATGCGCACTTGGGCGGTGGTCATGCAAAAAGGCGGGGTCGGCAGAACCGTTTTGACGGTCAGTCTCGCCTGCCACGCGGCACAGCAGGGCATCACGACGCTTGCGATCAACCTCGATACGCAACCGCCGCTGTGCGCTTGGTTCAAGGCGCGGCTGGCATCGAAAATCCCAAACGACCGCCTGCAGGTTATCAGCGCCAACGTGCGGGAGCTTCCGTTTCTTTTGCAGCAGGCTGAGCGCCAAGGCGTCAAGCTGGTCATCATCGATACGACGCCCCATGCCAAGCGCGAGATCATCGAGATTTGCCGCCTCTCCGATATTGTCTTAATGCCGGTTAAACCCGCCGTGTGGGATATCGCCGCGCTGCGCGAGACCGTCGAAGTCTTATCCTTATCGAAGACGAGTGCCCGTGGCACGGCAACAACTGCCGCATTGGATAAGGCGATTGTGGTGCTCAACTGCGTGGACAGCCGCACCAGCGAGGCCGAACAGGCTCTTAAAGCCTTCGATGGCTTGGGCGTCAAGTACATCTGCAAAACCCGAATCGGCGAGCGCATCGAAGTGCGGAAGGCTGCGGCGATAGGTCGGGGCGTTTGCGAATTCGCCCCACATGGAAAGACGGCTACCGAGTTTGCGCAGCTTTTCAACGAGATCATACAATGGCATAGCGCAACAGCGAAGATACAACCCGAGCCTGAGAACTATTCGGCAGGAAACCCCGCGGCCCAGAAGGTTGTGAAGGACTTGGCCGAATGTGAGGATCAGAAGCTGCTGGAGCTCATTACCGAAGGGGTCAACCTCGTGGCGCAGCGGTGTGGTGAGAAACCGATAGCGTGAGCAGCTTCAAGGCTTCTTCAAAGGCACGACACCGCGCGCAAGATTGGTGTTGTGTGGGCCACCATTTACAGCCCAGTTGATCTCACCCGCGTAGACGAAGGCAAGTGCCTCTCCATCGGACGTTGGCTCACGGTGGATACCGCGGTCGGCGCGAGCTTTAGCGATCACCTTTTCGAGCGCGCGGAGTTGGGGCCGAGTCAAGCACTCGTCCACGGCAGCCCTCCCTTTCCTCTTATACTACAGAGAGATAGAGCTTTCCTACGCGCTGCTCGAGCAACACTGCCATCCTGAAGAACTAAAAATTCATCTCTATCAACAGGTTCGCATGTAATCCACAGACCAAATGGACGCTTGGCCGCGGACGCATTCAGTCATCACTCTCACCCGCGATGTCACCGGTGAAAGGCCCAACTGCTCCGAGGATTCAACTGTTCGGCATAAAAGCCTTCCAAGACGAAGAGACCCCGCTCGTTAAGAGCGAGGTCCGGGATAGGGAAAGGGCAACTTGAGGAATATTGCTGCTATTCTCCTGATTCACGCAGCTGGTAAATTCACGATTTGTTACGGACTTACACGCTGTTGCATCTATCTGGACCAAGCTGCGCACCGGGTGTTGAAGGACCTAGCCGAACGCGAGGACAAAAAGATTCAAGACCTGCTCTTCGAAGGTGTGAACCTCATGCTGCAGCAGTATGGGGAGAAGCCGATAGCGTGACGGAACGGAATGTGGTGGGTGTTGCTTTTTTTCCGACTCCCCGCTCAATCAATCTTCCAACTCACCACAAACAAAAGACCGCCGAAGAGGCAACGGCGGCCGTTACGGGCTCAAACCTTCCTGGAGCGGACTTAAAAGGCCGCCAGAAGGGAGTAAAACTGGCGGCCTTCCTGCGCATCAGAGGACAACGCTATTCTTTGAAGGCAAAATACAAGCCCAAAATACCGCTGACCTATAGGGGGTGAGACCAACGGTGCACTTAGCTAGAGGTAATCCAAGGCTAGCGCTGGACAATGACGGCACAACCTAAAATGCTTACCTATTTGTATCCGCGCATGATGCTAATTAGCGGACGCGTTCATAACACACCAGCGCTTCTGGCGTTTGCGCCAAGATACCGGCCTATCCAGCTACAAAGCTAGATATCGAGGTCGTGTAGCCAGCCACCTCAGCGGCCCAACGCACTTCTACTGTGCTAGCTTCGTGCGCAGCTTCTCAACCTGCTTGGAGACTTCGCTAAACAGAAACGGCGCCTTTGTGGCCCTAGGCGCCGCTCCGAAGACCAGGTGGGGTCGGGTTATTTCAGAGGCTCACCCAGCCATGTCAGCTTCCCCAGTATGGCAGCTGCGTCGGCCCGCGCAGCGTCCGTTTCGAGGATTGCTCAGGGAGCGGTCTCTGTACAACCAGGAGCATCACTGAACTCATGGCGATTCGGGTGCAGCGGCCCCGCCACGCTGCCTTCCGATCGACGATAACCGGCCAGCTCTGACACTGTCCCAGGGCAGGTCGACCCAGAAGCTCAGGCTGCATCACGCTTTGCTGCTCTGGCGTCTTGATGGGCACAAAGCGCATCGTTGGCCGCGTCAGGGCCTCGCAGATTGCCTCGGCATCTGCTGCGTCGTTCTTTCCCCGCTTCACATAGGGCTTCACGTACTGGGCCGGCAATAAGCGTACTTCATGCCCGCGCGCAATGAGTTCGCGCGCCCAGTAATGCGAGCTGCTGCAAGCCTCGATCCCAACGAGACACGGTGCCAGCTTCTCGAAGAACGCTAAGACGCGCCCGCGTGTGAGACGCCGCCGGACAACCACTTGCCCCGCAGCATCAGCGCCGTGAACCTGAAAGACAGACTTCGCAATATCGAGACCTATTGTTGCAATCCGCATCTTCATGGCACTCCCTCTTGGCTCCCGCCAAGTGTACGCTGCTTCGGGGTGGAGAGCCGTCCAAGACATCAATTCCGGAAATGCCGCCCGGTCGCAGTATTGTCTCTTGTTGGGGCCTAAGCGGGAGTAGCCAAGCAGCGGTTCGGGGCGCCCGTAAATGGCCAGCGGTGCGTTTCTAGTTTTCAGCCTCGGCAGCCCTGAGCCAAATCTGAGGCTGTGATGGATATGCTTGTAATACGCTGTGAAACAGGACCTCGGTCCGGTCTCCCGGCCTGGGCTTTGCCG
>JBAUNL010000229.1:0-16597 GCA_049579205.1 Rhodomicrobium sp.
TCAAATGCGATGCTATCGCCGTCATGATCTTGCCCCCGCAAACGAATCATGACCCTTCCATATAACTGCTTCGAATCCCGAGCGGAATCCCATGCGCGGGCGACTCAATCAGTCGGATTCGGTATCAATCGTGCAAGGGCCGTCAGGCCGTTGATGAGTACATCGGCATATCTGGAAGCAGGGTTAGGACCCTCGATAGCCTTGGTCGGCTTCGCCGGAAGCAACACTGTTTTGGATCTTCTGGAGAGGTGAGGGGGTCGCGCGGGAAGCCCGAAAAGGATTTCCATAAGGTGAAGTGGGGGTCGAGGCTTTGACCGCTCTACTGTGAGCACCTCATGGTGTACCAAGTCCGCGCTGAGCCACGGGAAGACCAATCTTTCTCATGTTGAGGTCATCAAGATCCTATTAAAGCTGAGGCTCCAGATTCCCCAGCCAGCTTGTGGCTATCCTCATCGGAGGATGATCTTGCGAAGCGGAAGGGTGGGAAGCAATAGCGCTTCAGACTCGTATACCGTCCTTGGCTTCAATGACCGCGCTGACCGTGCCAATCAATTCAGAGCACAACCGCAGAAAGTCATCATCCGCATCTATGAGCACCCCAACCTCAGAGACATCCCCTTCAAAGAAGAAATCCCCTTGTGCCCTCACTTCGAATTCTAAGCTCTGCCGATTTAAAAGTTTCGAGTGGCTCGCTCCGACGCCGTGTTTTAATGCGTTTATGGCCTTATAGTAATCCGCTATTCTGTCAGCCAGAATATCCTCACCATGCCCTCTCAAGTACTTGTCTAGTTCAGCGAAGGTATCCTTCCAATTCATGGCCTGTTGAAGCAAAGACTCAAAAATCGAGAACATACCGACAGCGACGACTGCTCTTTGTAGTCTGCATACTCGAAGACCCATTACGAGGCGGGTCGCGCCACTGGTCTGAAGCTCTTTCAGTATCTTCTCTTCGATGTCCTGAATGTGCTCCAGCGAAAACTCGGCGCAGCGTGTCAGCAGCTCGATGTCAGTTTGGGCCATGGGTCACCCTCCACTTTGTTCCCTTCGCGTTGGATGGTTCGCGCGTCCTGATGCCGTCATGACGGCCTCAATTGCCTCCATCGCCTATGGTCATGGAGGGCGCAACAAGCCATTCACTGAAGAGGAGTGGTCAGACGAGAGGAACCGCACCGACACCGGGGCTTATGTGCGAGGATTATTCTCTTTCCATTGAGCGTGAAGAAGCTTTTGGACGGCTCCTCTCCTGGCCTGCCTCGATTAGGCTGCCGCTGGTGGATGTGCGCGACATTGCCGATCTGCATTACCGGGCCATGCTCGCGGAAGGCATTGCAGGAGAGCGCTTCATCGGCAGCGGAGACTTCTATTGGATGAGCGAGATTGCCGGGTCTTGAAAACACGGCTGGGCGCGAAGGCAAAACGCGTGCCCAGCCTTAAACTGCCCGATTTTCTTGTTCGTCTCGCGGCCCAGTTTGATCCTCTCGTCCGTGACCATCTGTGGGAGCTCGGGAAATTCCGCCCGGTGCCCGCCGAAAAGGCCAGGCGCGTTCTTGGCTGGTCACCGCGCCCCAACGATGAGGCGATTGTTTCAACTGCCGAAAGCCTTATCGCCGAGGGCCTGGTTTAGCAACCAGTCCAAGCTGTGCGCCGTCCTCTTGGCGAAACACTACTGCGACGCAACCCCCCTCCTGATGTGATGAAAATTGTTGCAGATCGATAGTCACGGCCGAAACCTTTTTGGAGCCGGGCTGTTACGCGGCTTGTTTTGCCCTGTGGAAGGCAGCCGATCGAGCCAAGCATAATAAAGGACGGCGCAAATGGTCACGATACGACAGCTGCTAGATCAAAAGGATCGAAATGTCTGTTCCATCGGTCCAGATGCGACGGTGTGTCTGATGGCTCCCTGCCACGTTGTACGCGCGAAGCCCTGCCCAAGACCCGCCGCAAAGGGTCGGTTCGTCGTTCCCGCGCCCTTTGTAACCGCAGACGTTCCAAGCCTTGGCGTAGCAAAGGAGAAATCGCAAAGGGGATGAAATGACGAAACGAGGACGAGATTTTCTGGAGATCTTTGACGGCCTATTCGCGGACGGGCGGCTTCTTCCTTTCGTTCCGCTCATCTGCATCTTGATTGTCGGAACAGCGGTTTGGGCTATCGATCCCGAACGGTTTGAGTATTTGTTCCCGGGCGCTCTCTTCATCTCCGGTTTACTGATCGTGCTTGGCGAAGCCCTTTTTAAGTGGCTCAGCCACAGGCAGAAATAGCTCGAAGGTGAGATACTCTTGTTTCCATGTATCATGACAACAGCGATTTGCTGCAGCCAACACTCTCCGGCGCCTCGCCCATTCCGCTGGCCAACAGTTCAGGCGCTTTAGCCTGCTTACCAAAGAATGAAAGCGTGCATAGAGTCCTCGTTCCTTGTTCCGCCGCTACTTGATCACTATGCTTTATCCTGAACCTTGGTCATCGCAGGAGATTGCGACAACCTTGCGCGCCTTTGCAGAACTACGGCACCCGTCAACCACCTCATTTTGCGCGGCTTCTATTCGGTGTGAGCCTTGTAGGCTTCGGCCTTGATCCACGCCTCGAATTTCGGGCCAATCTCGGGGCCTGTAATGAGGCTCCCCCGCCAGCCAGGATCAGCGGGCCGCACTATCAACATCCAGCCTGCTCCAAACGCGTCCTCATTGAGAAGCCTTGGCCGTCGCTCCAATTCTTCATTCGCGGCGATAATAGTCCCGTCGAATGCTGCTTCGGCGGCGGCAACCCATTTGCCGCCTTCGATCGTCGCAAAGGACCGCTGTGCCTTGAACTCGCGGCCCACACGCTTTGGTGTGAAGGCTAGCACATCGCCCACAAGCTGCATCGATATAGGGGTGTAGCCGAGCCGCACGGTGCAGTCATCAAGCGCTTCGTACCAGATCTGGTTGTCCAGATCATAATAGAGATGCGCCGGATATTCGACGTTCCCGACGAACATCATGGCGGCTCCTAGTAGGTGAGGACACGGTATTCGTCTGACATCAAGCGCTTAAGCATTGCGGTGGCGCTCATCATCCCCCCGCATTCAGGTATGAGATCCTCTTCTGTCAAATCGAAGAGATCGAGATTCGCGGGGCAGCACCAAAAGCGCACACCATGATCATGCGCCTCGTGAATCCAATCGTAGACTGTTTTCGGGTGTCCCGGCTTGACGTGGATGGTTTCCGCGATGCCTTTCTGGAGGAGCTTTCCGGCCGCAGCCGTGCACACGACGTCTACCTCGCATTCCATCGCCGCGGCTGTGGCTGCATGATAGAATGGCGTGCCAAGCTCTGCGGGGTTTCGCGGATCGGTATTGACGAGAACTATAAGAAGCTTGCGGTTCATGCTCGCTCTCGATCTTTCGTTCGGATTAGAAATCTACAAGGGGTGCATCAGGAAAATACTGATCGAAGAGAGCGTAGAACGGCGTGCCGCGCCTGGCTTGAAACCAAGCTTCAAACTTCGCCAGCTCTGCCGCCACAGCTTCCGCTGACCCAGTTTGCGTTTCGCAAACGCATAGCCAGACGGCGAGCGCAAGCGGCCTTATTTCCTCGAGGATGGACTTATACGCCTCGCTTTCCGCATGCCAGCCAAACTCTTCTCTCACGGCGCGGCATTGGGCTAAGACCGCTTCATCCTCGGTTGGCAAAGCAGCAGCGCTTGAAGTAAGCAACCGGATTAGGCGCGTGCGCCGGAACGCAAACTCGCGTTCGCGTTCGTGCCGGGCAATCTCCGCGGCCATGGTCCTGCGCAGCGTTGCTTCGGCCTCTTTAGCATTCTTCGCCGCGCCTTCGAATTGAGATATCAGCGCCGCTGTGGCTTCATTCATCGCGATACCTCCTGGAAAGGTGGCGGAGGAGGATGGGAGTCGAACCCACCTGAGACCGTCTCACGGCCCCACCCGGATTTGAAGTCCAGTCGCCCCACCGGGAGCGGGACTCCTCCCTTCGATTGAAGATCGCGCTCAGAAGAAATAGATCGGGGCGCGAATAAACCGATACGGGCCGGATTTATCCTCCGCAAGTCCTGCCGCCGGATCGTGAAGCCGTGCCGGTCGAAGTACTCCAGGATCTGGATCGCGACCTTCCGTCCATTGGCAAGGCGGTCGCGGAAATCGGCCGCGGTGAAAGTGCGATTTGGGGACTGTTCCGCAAGTTCTATAGCAATGCGTGCCATCGCCTCGACCGCGGATCGCAAAAAGAAATGGTCGTGCGCCATTTCCTCGACCTCTCCTCGCCGGCATGACATGCGCAACAGACGGCGCACGGCCTCTTCGTTGAGAGCCATCCCCTTCGCGATATCGCGAACGCGGGGAGGCCGATAAGGTTCGGCAGACAACCTGCGAAGGATGGATGCCAAAGTCCCCTCTTCTTCCGCTGAAAATTTAACAATGTGATAGGGACGGCGCACCCACATCCGGTCGAGGGATACGTCTCCGCTCCCGGCGAGCTTCGTGAGCGCGGCGGCAAAAAGGGGGGCCGGCAGCGATTGATTTATGGTCTTGCGCAGTTGTTCAGGACCGATTCCTGGCACGTCAGGATTCGCAGCATGAAGAACATCGAGTCTTTCCACGACGTTCAAACGGAACTCTTTCCACCTGCGATCCAGCATCACAACAGCCCCCGCCCCAATCCGCACGGTGACAAGGCCCAGATTCGACGCGATTGCGGCTGCGGCTTCCTCGCCAATTGCGCGGTCGCGAAGGAAGGCCTCGAGGTCAATCCAGCCGTTCTGTCTATCCAGAATCCGCATCAGGGCGGTTGCTGGGTCCTGCTCCGCCAGAGCTTCGATCCGTGCAAGGCGCTCGGGCGTACGCCGCCGCCGTTCTGGCGCCCCAGGGTCGATAAATACGCCGCCACCAACGGTCCGGCTTGAACTCGTATCGCGAAGCACGAACCGGTCGCCGGTAGCGGCCGCCAGAGGCTGTTCCAGCACAAGCTGTACGAATCCGCTATCACCAGGCTGCATGGGCTGGTCGCTCAGAACAATGAGGCGGCCCGGAACCTCGCAGGCGGCATGATGAACCTTGACCGGGAACCATTGGCCGACTGGTTTACGCTCCGAGGGTAGCACGCGCAGCCTTGCGTCAATGCGAGCCGTTGGCGCATGCAAGGCGGGATCGAGCACCATGTCGCCGCGATGCACCGCTTCCTTGGTAATCCTCGGCCCGCTCAGCACCAGAGCGCATCGTTGTCCTGCTTCCCCCCGCTCTACAGGCTGATTCTGAGCGTGGATCGATCGCACGCGCGCATCAAGACCGGCGGGACTGACTTTAACGTGATTTCCAATGCGAACCGTGCCAGAGAGCACGGTGCCGGTGACGGCGGGACCGCGTCCGGCGAGCGTAAATGACCTATCCACCGCAAGACGGAACCGGCCTTCGCGCGACCGGGCTATTGAAGCAGCAAGCGCGGCATCGATGCGGGCGGCGAGAACGCCGAGCCCTCCCCCCGTAACGGCTGAAACCGGAATGATTTCAGCGCCCTTGAGGCTGGTATTCGCCATCAAGGCTTCGATATCGCGCGTTACCGCCGCGATACGATCGTCACCGGCGAGATCGCATTTGTTGAGCGCGACGGCTCCGCGCTCTAGCCCGAGCAGGTCCATGATCGCCAGATGCTCGCGCGTTTGCGGCATGACGCCGTCATCGGCGGCAACAACGAGGATCACGAAATCGATGCCGGTTGCGCCAGCGAGCATATTGTGCACGAGCGCCTCATGGCCAGGCACGTCCACGAAACCCACAATCGAGCCGTCCGGCCTGGGCCAATAGGCAAAGCCAAGATCGATAGAGATGCCACGCGCCTTCTCTTCTTTCAGACGGTCCGTATCGATACCCGTCAGCTTCCGGATCAGTGATGTTTTGCCGTGATCAATATGCCCGGCGGTGCCAACAATCATAGGCCGGCCTCACCAGAAACGATCTGCAGATCTTGAAGCTGAACGAGGAATGCGGCTTCGTCATCCAGACAGCGCAGGTCGAGAATGAGCTCGCCATCCCTGATGCGTCCGATGACGGGAATGGGCAAGCCGCGGAAGGCGGACGCCAGTAAGTCGAGCTTGCGCCCGGCACCCTTTCGCTCGGCCGGTGCGATGGCGATGCCTGCGCTGGGTAAAGTTTCAAGCGGGAGCGACCCCGACCCGATCTGGCTTGCACATGCGATGACGCGCACCGAACAGGCTTTACCAGCCGCGTTGCTGATTGCTTCCAGGACGCGGGAGGCGCTCGACGCAATATCGGATTGAGGGCGGACGAAGGCTCGAAGCGCTGGCAAGGTTTCGGGAAGCTGGTCTGGATTGCGATAGAGCTTCAGAGTGGCTTCAAGAGCTGCAAGCCGGATCTTGTCGATGCGCAGTGCTCGCTTTATGGGGTTGCGAGCGGCCTTGGCGACGAGATCTTTCCGGCCGGCGATGATACCGGCCTGCGGCCCTCCGAGGAGCTTGTCGCCTGAGAAGGTTACAAGGTCTGCGCCTTTTGCAAGGGCCATGCCGACTGTGGGCTCGGACTTAAGACCGTAACGCCCAAGATCGGTGAGCGCACCTGATCCCAGATCATGAACGAAGGGGATTCCCCGCGAGCGGCCTAACGATGCGAGCTCTTCCGCGGGGACGGATTTGGTGAAGCCTTGAATGACATAATTCGATGTATGGGCTTTGAGTATCAGGCCTGCGCTGTCGCTTGCGGCCTGTTCGTAATCCTGCAGACGAGTGCGATTGGTGGTGCCCACTTCCGCCAAACGGGCGCCTGCGCGGGCCATGATATCGGGCAAGCGGAAGGAGCCGCCGATTTCGATCAGCTCTCCGCGCGAAACGATGGCATCTCTCCCCAGCGACAGGGTGTTGAGCGTTAAGAGAACTGCGGCTGCGTTATTGTTGACGAGGCAGGCATCCTCCGCGCCGGTGAGTTCGCATATAAGATCGCGCGCATGGCTGTCGCGCTCGCCGCGGGAGCCAGTCGCCAAATCGAATTCGAGAGCGATGGGAAAGCGCATGGCCTCGACCGCGGCCTCTATGGCAGGTTCCGGCAATATCGCCCGGCCAAGATTGGTGTGAAGCACAGTGCCTGTGAGGTTGAATACGCGCCGGACTTTGGGCGCATCTTCTTCTTCGGCAAGACGGAGCGCGGATTGCGCAACTTCTGCCGCATCGGGGCTAGCCGCGAAATGATGGATGTTTTCCCGGAACTCCGCGAGGGTTTGCCGGATGGCGCTTACAGCCGTGCGATGTCCGTAGCGCGCGGCAAGCAGGACGCCCGTTTCCGAACGCAGCACCTTATCCACCGAGGGCAAATGGAGCCGGCCGGCAGGGCTGGGCTGCCTTGGGGAACGCGCACTCTTGCGATCGCTCACGTCAGTACCCCAACAGAAATAGGTTCTGCCCTCCGCGCCTCCAGCCTTCCTTGGCGAGAAGAATATCGAGATCGAGCGAGCCGATGTCGTCGCTAAGTGGATCGAGGGCCGGGTCCTTCACCTGGTAGAGGATTTTGACGTACTGCCCGCAGCGATCGCAGGTTTCGGCCTTTACCGTCTCGGGCCTGCCTTCGATCGACTGATAGCCGATGCCTTCGGTCGACCCGCAGAGTGTGCATTTTATGCGGACTACATGCCATAGGGTTCCGCTAAGCGAGCAGCTGCAAAATCGTATGTTGTGAGCCGCGGGCCAGCCTACGACCGCGCTCGTCAGGGGCGCGCTTCCGCATACGGGGCAGGTGCCATCGGCCACCGGCTGCAATTCCTCGCCGTTAAACTTAGCGGCGAGCCGCGAAAAATGCACTTGCAGCGCCGCCACGGCGAGGACGCGTCCGGCAATATTATCCGTGGGCAAATCCTTAAGCGCGCCGTTCAGGACTTGAGATAGCTTTTTACTGGACGCAGCCGCCAACGATCCGATCGCCGCGGCTGCGTCCTGGAGCATCTCCTTCTGCCGCAAGCTTTCGAGAAGCCGGCGCAGGGTAAGCTCTTCCTGATCGCCAGGGGTAAGACTGCTTCGTGACAGCGGCGCCATCCCATGCTCCAGCGCCTGCTCAATCTGGCTTTCAGCTGGGAGCGCGGCCTCCGGAAGTTCTGCCTGGATGGCGTGCTGGGCCTCGGTCACATCCGCAACAAATTTGAGATAGGACTCAAGAATATGTCCGGGCGCGATTGCCCGGAGGCGCCGTGAGCGGTTGAGAAAAAGGGTGGAGGGATCGGGGAGGACTGTGAAAGGAGGCTTTGCCTCCTCTCCAATGTTACTCAAACCTTGCGGAGCGCCAAGTCCGGTCATTCGTAAACCTCAAACTGAGGATGTTACTTTGTGTAGCTTACCTTGCTGGGCCGCTGACTTCAATTGCCGAAGGATCCTTCACCTGCCTGCGCAGCCATCTGCGGTGATGCCGCCAGCCCCATCCGCCGCTCACGCTGCCCCGGACCATGGCAGGAATCGTACCCCTCACCCAAATTGCCGCGTAGACGTGGATAATCCAGACGACTATGGCAAGCACCGCTGCAGATGCGTGGATCACCACCGCCCAGCGTCTTTGGTCGATGGTGGGATAATATCCAGTGAGCTGCTCGAAAAAGGGAAGCTTGCTGTCCCACAAGCCGATCCCCGTTACGAACATCACCCCGATCAGTACCGCCTGGGACCAGAACACAAATTTTTGGCCTGCATTGTACTTGCCGATTTCGGGGAGATACTCGTCATGTGCAGTTAATACAGACCGGATACGGCCAAGCCACTGGAAGTCGGTGAATGCCGGCAAATTTGCCGGTAAGAAGCGGATGAAGAGCCCTGTGAAGGCTATCACCAGCACCACGCCGATCCAGGGATGGATCCACCTCATCGTCTGGCCGTCCCCAAAGAGCGTGGCTCCGATGACGAAGAGGCTAGGATGGAAGAGCGATAAGCCGCTTATAAGAAGCAAAACGAAACTGATCGCCACAATCCAATGGTTGATCCGCGCGCTTCCCGAATAACGGCGCACGCGAATATGTGTTACGTGCGGCTCAGTGCTGCTCACGTCTTTCCTCCACTAGCCGGTCTGCGTTCTCCTCATCCGCTTCGGAAACACGGTTGGCGCCCAAGAAGAGGTAATGCAGAATGCCCGCCACGACGGTTAGCCCCATAGCCGCGAGGCCCACATATTTTCCGGCTCCCTTCCACGCCTCCACAAGTGGGCTGATTACCGGATTTGCAGGAAGCCCTGCATAGATTTGCGGCTGGTTGGCATGATGCAGCACATACATGACATGCGTGCCGCTCACGCCTTGCGGATTGTAAAGTCCGGCCTGATCGAAGCCACGGGACTTCAGATCGGCGATCCGGCCATCCGCATGCACGAGCATTTCCTTCTTCGTGCCAAACACGATGGCCTTAGTCGGACAAGCCTTGGAGCAAGCGGGCTCTTGGCCAACAGCGGCTCGATCGGAACAAAGCGTGCATTTGTAGGCTGTATGGTCCACCTGTGAGATGCGCGGGATGTTGAACGGGCAGCCCTTCACGCAATAGCCACAGCCAATGCAGTTCTCGTGGATGAAGTCCACGATGCCATTCGCATATTGCACAATCGCCCCAGGCGCCGGGCAAGCCTTGAGGCAGCCCGGATCCTCGCAATGCATGCAGCCGTCCTTGCGGATGAGCCACTCGAGGTTCCCCGTTTTGGGATTGTCCCACTCGGTGTAACGCATGAGTGTGAACATGTTGGGCGTCAGATCGGGAGGAT
Source organism: Rhodomicrobium sp. (assembly GCA_049579205.1). Classification (GTDB taxonomy): domain Bacteria; phylum Pseudomonadota; class Alphaproteobacteria; order Rhizobiales; family Rhodomicrobiaceae; genus Rhodomicrobium. The sequence goes on from JBAUNL010000229.1 coordinate 9,720, forward strand.
TTTCGAAGACGCCCGCAAATTCGCCGATGTGCGGCCGCGTATCGTTCCACTCCATGCAGGCGGCCTGGCAAGCCTTGCAGCCGATGCATTTCGAGACGTCGATAAGCTTTGTCACTTCTACGTCCCGGTTTGTCTCGATTGTAGGCTTCTCCAAGCTCGCGGAGACCCGGATAACATCGAGAGGCTGATATGTTGTCATCGCTCAATCTCCCTCATGCCACCGGCTTGTTAAGCGATTCAATGTCTACCAGAAAGGCCTTGAACTCCGGCGTTTCGACATTCGCGTCGCCGACCACAGGCGTCAGCGAGTTCGGACCGAAGCCTTTCTTCGTCTCACCCATGAAGCCCCAGTGGAGCGGCACGCCGACGATGTGCACCGGCTTGCCGTCGATCAAGAGCGGCTTGATGCGCTTCGTTACCATGGCCTTGGCCTTGACCGAGCCGCGCTTCGACCATACGCGCACCCATCCGCCGTGCTCGATGCCTTTCTCTTTGGCGAGCTGTTCCGAAATCTCGACGAAGAACTCCGGCTGAAGGATCGCGTTGATCTTCGCGTGCTTGGTCCAGAAGTGGAAGTGCTCGGTCAGCCGGTAGCTCGTCGCGGCGTATGGGAACTCATCGGGGGTGCCGAAGACTTCCAGATCGCCTTTGAAGACGCGCGCTGCCGGGTTGCCCTTGATCTTCGGCGCAACCAGGTTTACGGCCGGGCTTTCGAAGGGCTCGTAATGAGCGGGGAACGGGCCGTCTTTCATCAGCGCCCTGACCCACAGCCGGGCAGTCCCTTCCGGGTTCATGATAAACGGGCCGACCTGATCCGGTTTCGCCGTGGGCGCTATGTCCGGCACATCGTAGCCAGTCCATTTTGAGCCATCCCATTCGATGAGCTTGCGGCTGGGATCCCAGGGCTTGCCATGACTGTCCGCGGATGCGCGATTGTACATGATGCGCCGGTTGGCAGGCCACGAGAAGGCCCACTTCGGATAGACGCCGGTATTGTCGGGGTCTGTATTGTCACGGCGGGCCATGTTGTTGCCGGCCTCGGTATAGCAGCCGGAGTAAATCCAGCAGCCGCATGCCGTCGTGCCGTCATCGCGCAAGACCGCGAAACCGGGTACCTGCTTGCCCTTTTGTAGCAAGAGCTTGGCAGGATCGGCAGGATCGGGCACATCCGCCAGCACGCAGCCGTTGAGCTCCTTGGCGAGTTCGGCCGGAGCGGGTTCCTCCGGATCGGCATAGGGCCATGTCAGATTGAGGATCGGATCGGGGAATGCACCGCCCTCTTTTTGGCAAAGCGCCTTAAGCCGCTTGTAGAGCTGGGCCATGATCCAATTGTCGGTCTTGGCCTCGCCCGGCGGCGTGCCGCCCGCCCAATGCCATTGCAGCCAGCGGCCGGAGTTCACAAGCGCGCCTTCGTCCTCCGCAAAGCAGGTCGAGGGCAGCTCGAAGACCGTCGTCTTGATCTCCTCTGGCTTCACGTCGTTATATTCGCCGTGATCTTCCCAGAAGCGTGCCGTCTCCGTCTGCAGCGGGTCCATGCCTACGAGGAATTTGAGTTTGGACAGCGCAGCCGTTACCTTTGCGCGATTGGGCGCCGACAGCAGCGGGTTGAAGCCCTGGCAGAAATAGCCGTTCATTTTGCCCTGGTGCATCAACTCGAACGCACGAAGGATGTCGTAGGAGGCCACGTCGAGCTTGGGCAGGAAGTGGTACGCCCAATCGTTTTCCACCTTGGCTGCCTCGCCGAACATCGACTTTTGGAAGCTCACGAAGAACTTCTTATAGTTCTGCCAGTAGCTCATCTGGTTCGGCCGTTCCGGCTTGAAGCCGCGCTTGCCGATATAGGTGGCAAAGTCCGGCTCCTTGTCGGTGGCCAGCGTCAGATATCCCGGAAGGAGATTGGACATCAGCCCGATGTCGGTCAGCCCCTGAATGTTGGAGTGACCGCGCAGCGCATTCATGCCGCCGCCGCGTATGCCGATATTGCCCAGGACGAGCTGCAGCATCGCCATGGTGCGGATGTTCTGCGAACCCTTGGAATGCTGCGTCCAGCCAAGGGCATACATTGACGTCATGGCCTTGTTGGGGGCGGACGTCTCCGCCATCATTTCGCAGACTTTGAGGTATTTGTCCTTTGGCGTCCCGCAGATCCGCTCGACCAGCTCAGGCGTGTAGATTTTTACGTGCTCTTTGAGAAGGTTCCAAACGCAGCGCGGGTGCTCAAGCGTATCGTCCGCCTTCACGAAGCCGTCCTCGCCCATCTCGTAGTTCCAGGTCGAGCGGTCGTAATCGCGCTTGGCTTCGTCATAGCCTGTAAACAGGCCATCCGCGAAGCCGTAACCCTCTTTCACGATATAGGGCGCGTTGGTGAACGCCTTCACATACTCCCACTGAATCTTACCGTTCTGTATGCAGTAGTTGATGACGCCGAGCAGGAAGGCGATATCGGTTCCTTGCCGGATCGGGGCATAGAAGTCAGCAACGGAGGCAGTTCGCGTGAAGCGCGGATCAACCACGATCAGCCTCGCCCCGCGGTGGGCTTTGGCTTCGGTTACCCACTTAAAGCCGCAAGGATGCGCCTCGGCGGCATTACCGCCCATAACGATCACAAGGTCGGTATTCTTGATATCGGTCCAGGAATTCGTCATTGCACCACGGCCGAACGTCGGAGCCAAACTGGCCACCGTCGGGCCGTGTCAAACACGTGCCTGGTTATCGAATACGACCATCCCCGCGCCTCTGACCACCTTGTAAGTCAGAAACGCCGTTTCATTAGTTGTTGCGGAAGCGGCGAGGAAGCCCGTCGTTGTCCATCGATTGACGGTTACGCCATCCTTGTTCGTAGCGATAAAGTTCCGATCACGGTCGTCCTTCATCAGGCGGGCGATGCGGTCAAGCGCATCGTCCCAGGTTACCCTTTTCCATTCCCTAGAGCCAGGCTCGCGAATCTGAGGGTATTTGGTGCGAGTGGGCGCGTTGACCATATCGAGGAGGGCCGCGCCCTTCGGGCACAGCGTCCCGCGATTTGTCGGGTGGTCCGAATCGCCTTCGATATGAAATATTTCGGCTTTTTCGGCCTTTTTCAGATCGCCGCGGCTGTACATTATGATGCCGCATGCGACCGAGCAATAAGGACAAGTGTTCCGGGTTTCCGTGGCCTTCGCAAGCTTGAAGGGCCTCACATGCGCGGCAACCATCGCCTCCGCAGCTGTAAAGCCCAACGCTCCCAACGCCGTCCCGGCCACACCTGTCCCCGCCATTTTCATGAAATGACGGCGGGAGACTTCGATGTTCATGGACGATTCCTTCCTGTGGGCCTTCATTCTTTATAAAGCTCACTTTATAAAGCTCATCTCTTCGGATGAGGCCTTTTGGAAAAATAGGAAGCGGCCGCTAAAGCGTCAACAAAGCTTCGTATCAACTAGCAGAAATTATTATTGCCAACGGTCTTGGCGAATATTTCGAAAGCCAAAGGTTAAGTTGCACTTTCCATTTATAGATGCACTCCCACCTTGGCAGCAGCTTGTATTCAGATAGGCTTAACCGCACCTGAGCACTGCGCGATTGGCGCGGACCTTGCCAAAAACCCCGATGTTCACGCCAGGACCGACGTCACAGGCTTTGGATTGTTGGGCGCTCCGCTGTGCTGGGGGCTTGGTTTCAGGTTTGATCTATCGCAAAGCGGGGAGCCTAGTCCGGTGGTAGATTATTAGAAGGCTGCCAGAAGGGAGGAGTAGCTGCCGGTCTTCCTGCTTACCAGAAGTGGCAATCTTTGGGCGAAGCAGCTATGACGGCAGATCATCGCACGACGCTTGCGCCATAATACCGGCCTATTCCGCGGCGGTCATGAAGCGTTCAACCTTCGCCGCAAAGTGACCGCACTTCATGCTGACAACCGGCCACAGCCCAGGTGCTTCGGCTTCCGGTTGCGCTATCGGCGGATTATAGCGGCAGAGACCAGAGCCGTTCTTCTTTTGCTTCGCAGCCGCTTTGCTTTGAATGTCCATGAATTGGCAATAGCCGCAGGCACATGTGGTCATTGGGAACTCCTCCATGCTCTAATATACTGCCCAAACGGGTCTTTTCTAACTTTGCTGCCTATCAAGGTTAGAATGGTTTTAAAAATGCTCGCGAAGGTCTGATGCGTCGGAGGGGTGGCCTGTCCGCATTCTGCGTCTTCAGCGAATTGTGGCGCTTGGACTATGATCGGAAACTGCAGAAAGCTGCGCTTGAGCGATCTGTGGTTGCTTCTCAGCAAGGGAGAGCCACTTTCTGCAACTAGGCAAGTTCAGATTGCAGCGAACCACGATACTTGGTGCATTTAGCCCGTCGAAGAAACGCACAATGGCCCCAGCATCTTCTGCTCCTGGCTTGACATTTCAATGAGCGGTCTCCCAAGCAACAGGGCCAAAGAATCAAAAGTCTCCTCGAGCCTTTAGCTAGATTTTAAATCCATCTAGCTAGATACATGCGTCATGAGCAAGCTTTCATGTGACATGACGCCTTTCCAATTAAAAACAGATACTGACCCCGGGACACTTGAGGAGGTGCGAGCTCATTGCCTGCGCACCATTAAGGATGCCTATGGGTACGACTACCGGCCAGATTGGCACTGGGACTTGGATTCCCTGCAAAATCCCCCTCGGTGCCCATACTTTGCCGCACAAAGCGGTGCCTTTTATGCTCTCAAAGGCGAAAACGGAGACATCATCGGCACGGCAGCAATCCGAGGGCTGGTTACCTCTGAGAATATCTTGCAGCTTTATGGCGGTCGCTACTCGAACCCTCATGAGGTTGCCTATCTGTGCCGTGTCTACATCGATCGACGGCATCGCAAGCGGGGCCTCGGTGACCTCTTGGTAGATCTTTGCCGGGAGGCTGCGGCAAGCCTGGGCTATCGTGCCATGTACTTCCATTGTGAGCGGCGAGCCCACCGCTTGCGCGCCTATTGGGAATCCCACGGCTTTTCTTGCTTTGCGGAAGACGGCATGTCAGCCCACTATGAGGGGCCGCTGCCGTCCCCGGCGACGCGACCCGCAAATCCGATTGCGGCCTAGCCTCTCATGTCCTCGGCGAGCATCCACATCATTCGCGGCACATATGAGGAGCTAGCCGGTCAGGACGACCTTTCGCCGCATAACCCTATCGTCACCGAGAGGCTCTCCGGCCTGGTACGCTGTCTCACCCAGGCTCATTGCAGCGAGGAGGGTCATCTCCTGGCTCGCCTGAGAGAACTCCACGATGTTCGCGAAGCTCTGCCGCGCCTCTGCAGCCGCGCCGAATGCGAGATGGAAGGGTTCTGGGCACGCCGCTTCCTGGCCCGGCCAAGCCTCACCATTAGTGAGCTTGAGGAATTCTGGTATTATCGGAACTATGCGGCGCTATGGGCGCTGGAGCGAACCCTTCTCGGGACAAGAAACCACGGTCGCCTCGTCTTCTTGGGGACGGGATCACTTCCGCTGACCGCCATCATGGCGGCGATAGAGCCGGCGATCAGCAGTGTGGAATGCGTGGACCTGGACCCGGCCGCCTGCGATCTCAGTGCCCGCCTCATTCGCACCTTGGGACTCGAGCACCGCATTAGGCTGCATCCTATGTCCGCCCAGGAATACGGCTACCGGCCGGAGGACCTGGTGCTGTGCGCCAGTCTGATCCAGGGCAAAGCGGAACTCTATCAACTGTTGTTCCAAAAAGAAGTCGAGACATTTCTAGTGCGGGACGCCGAGGGGGCCTACTGTTACCTTTACGAGCCGTCCCCGCTACCTGACCCGGCCCATTATAAGGCGCTCGGCCAAACAATTCCGACATCAAAATGCATAAACACCACCCGGCTATTCCAACGCCGCGGCGGGGTCAGCAGCGGCATAGTCGCAAATGAGCCGGCAATAAATACGCCGCAGGTTGGCTAGGTCGTTCAAGGAAATCCGTTCGTCCACCTGGTGCATCCCGCCCCTGTCCCTAAAAGACGCTGATCCGTATACCGCTGACCACAACCCTCCTCCTTCTGCAGGACCAAGCTCGATCACTTCGGCATCCGGGAAGAATTGTTGCACAAAACGCCCATCGCTTGTTCCCCCACCGCAATCAAGAACCGGCTCCCGGCCAAGCACTTTGGCAGCCGCCGAAACCGCGGCTGTTGTTAATCGCCCGTTGTGCGAAAGATAAGGATGGGATGCCGTGTCGATGTTGCCGTGAACCGCGACGCGAGCAAGAAGAGCAGCGTCCGGATGATGCAGCACCCAGGGCGGCGGATCAGCCAGCGCCTCGCGAAGGCGAGTCACGAGCGTGGCCGGCGGTTGCTGCGGCGTAAAGCGGATGTTCCACAAGCCCTCCGCCCGGCCCGGAATGATAGCCGAGGCTTGGAAGCTCCCGGCTTGAAGGGCCACCGGTTGAAACTGAGTCGCAGGCATGCACGCGGTCGCGTCGCGCCAGACAAGAGCCTGCAAGACCGTGGAAGCGAGGGCTAAGGCACGGTTCGGATTAATGAAACGGTCCGGGTATGCTGCATGTCCCTGCACTCCCTCGGCAACGAGTTTTCCGACCAGGCTGCCGCGCCGGCCTATCTTGATATGACTTCCCAGCACATCCGGCGAACTCGGTTCAGCGACAAGAAACGCTTCAAAGGCCTTGTTTTGCTGGCAAAGCCAATGCAGCACATGGCGCGTGCCATTGATAGCGGCCCATTCCTCGTCGGTGGTGATGATAACGCCGATGCGAACATTGCTTAACGCCGGCAGGGCCTCTTCGACCGCTATAAAGAATGCGGCCACCGCGCCTTTCATGTCGGTGGCTCCCCGTCCGAAGAGAAAGCCGTCCTTGATCTCGCCCGCAAAAGGTGGAACCGACCACGCTTCGGGGTTGCCAACGGAAACCACATCCGT
>JBAUNL010000230.1:0-4363 GCA_049579205.1 Rhodomicrobium sp.
ACAGGCGGAGCGCTCGATGAATTTGTTGACGGAAAGCTCCTAGGTAATGTGGGCGGCATGGAGGTCTTGCTCCTTCACAACGCGGCCGGACTGTTCGCCGTCGGCGCCTATTGCACCCACTACCACGGCCCGCTCGCAGAAGGGCTTGTTGTTGACGGCAGCATCCGCTGTCCTTGGCATCATGCTTGCTTCGACCTGACGAGCGGCGAAGCGTTGCGCGCGCCGGCCCTAAGCCCACTCGCCTGCTGGCGGGTAGAGCGGCAAAATGGCCGGGTTTTCGTTCGCGAGAAGCTTGAACAGCGGAGATCGCGAAGAAGTCAAGCAGTCGAGCGGATGGTTATCATTGGCGGCGGCGCAGCGGGGTTCGCCGCCGTGGAGATGCTCCGGCGGCGCGGCTTCGGGGGAAGCATCGTCATGCTCAGCAGCGAGGCCGCGGCGCCGGTGGACCGGCCGAACCTTTCCAAGGACTATCTAGCAGGAAATGCCCCTGAAGAGTGGGTGCCGCTCAGGTCCGCCAGCTTCTACAGCAACGCTGGCATAGAATTGCGTCTCAACACGGGGTTGTTCGCATCGACACCAAAGAACGGCATGCCATCACCCGGGATGGCGAAACTTTCCCCTATGATGGCCTTCTCCTCGCCACTGGCGGAGAGCCTGTGCGCCCGGCAATACCAGGTGCTAGCCTTCCCCATGTCCACACCTTGCGTTCGCTTGCGGACTGCCAGGCCATCATCGCGGCGGCTAAGGAAACGCCCCGCGTTCTCGTGATCGGCGCAAGCTTTATCGGGCTAGAGGTGGCGGCATCGCTGCGTGCCCGCGGAATCGAAGTTCACGCCGTGGCTCCGGAAAATCGGCCGATGGAGCGGGTCCTTGGGACACAGATGGGCGATTTCATTCGGGGGCTGCACGAGCAGCATGGGGTCCAATTTCACCTAGAGGATACCGTGGCCGCCATCGAGGGCCGGCGCGTCACCTTCAAGAGCGGCCAAGTCCTGGATGCCGGACTTGTGATTGTGGGCATCGGTGTGCGGCCGCGTTTGGCGCTCGCGGAACAAGCCGGCCTCGCAATCGATCGGGGTGTTCTCGTAAACGAATATCTCGAAACCAGCATCAGCGGTATCTATGCTGCTGGCGATATTGCGCGCTGGCCCGATCCGCATTCCGGCGAAAACATCCGCGTGGAGCACTGGGTGGTGGCGGAGCGGCAAGGACAGACCGCAGCGCTCAACATGCTGGGAGAGCGCCAGAAATTCGACGCTGTGCCGTATTTTTGGAGCCAGCATTACGACGTGCCGGTCCACTACATCGGCCACGCCGCGCAATGGGATGAGATCGAGATCGAAGGCGATATTAAAGCGAAGGATTGCCTGCTCAAATACAAACGCCATGGGCGGGTGCTTGCTTTTGCGTCGATCTTCCGCGACCTCGAAAACTTAGAGGCGGAGGTGGCTATGGAGCGGGCGGGGGCCGCTGCCCACCTCTAGCCCGCATTTCTCACCGAAGGGATTTTCGAGGCCGCTGTTCGATCTGAGTGGCGTTCAGTTGGCGCGAGTGATGGTTTTCGGGCGTGATTAGGCTCCGGCCTTAGGCCGGAGTTTTCGAAGTTTGGCGATGTGTCGTTTTGTCAGGCGGGCTCGAGCGGCGGCTTCATGCGGCGGCGAGGCATAATCGCCGGTGGGCGTTGACGAACACGTCTCTCAGCGGGCAGGCGGAGGCGATGGCGATTTTGATACGGCGAACGCTGACCGTGACCAGCGCACCAAGCTTCAAGAGTTTAAGCCGGATGGTTCCGACGGTGGCCTGCGCAAGCTCTGTCCCAGCCAAAGCCAGGCGGCGCAGGGCGGTCATAAGCACGTAAGCAAGCGAGGCGAACCATAGCCTGAGCTGGTTGGCGCGCAAGCTTGCTGCCGAGGTCCGGTCCGCGAAGAGATCGAGCTGGCACTCCTTGATGCGGTTTTCCATTTCGCCGCGGGCGCAATAGATGTTTTCGTAAAGCTCTTGGGCCTCTACGGCCTCGCAGCTCAGCGAGGTGACAATGAAGCGCGGATTGGAACCCTTTGGCAGATGCTCCGCCTTGGTCACGACCCGGCGTTCGCGGCCCCAGCTTTTCCGGGTTTGGTAGCGCAGCTCCTTGAAAATCCTTGCCGGTTTGCCGCTTTCCGCCGCCTTGGCTTCAGCCTCGGCCAGCTCCTCTGCGATCTCAGCTTCGAGCCTTGCATTGCGGGCAAGGCCGAAGATGTATTCGACGCGATTTTGCTCGCACCACACCATCAACTCTTCGCGGCAAAAGCCAGAATCGGCCCGCAGCCAGATTTCAACATTAGGCCAGCTTTCCCTGATTTGAGTGACGATCCGGGCAATCTCCTCCTTGGCGCCCGCCGAGGCGTCGATGTTCGCAGGCCGCAGCTTTGCCAAGAGCAGCTCGCGGCCGCAGAAAACATAAAGCGGCAGATAGCAGTAGCATTTGTAATAGCCGTGGAAGAAACGGCCCTCCTGATCGCCATGGATCGGATCGTCCGTAGCGTCGACGGGTATCCATCACGATGGAGGCCGCGTTCTGCATCGCAGCCCTGGAGGAGGCGCTCGCCAGGCACGGGAAGCCGGACATCTTCAACACCGATCGAGGTTCTCAGTTCACCGGCACCGCCTTCACTGGCGTGCTCGTCGCGAATGGCATCGCGATCAGCATGGACGGCAAAGGCGCTTGGCGGGACAACGTGTTCGTGGAGCGGCTCTGGCGGACGGTGAAGTACGAGGAGGTCTATCTGCATGCCTACGACAGCGTGCCGGACGCACGCGCCTCTATCGGAGGGTATCTCGATCTCTACAATCGCCGCCGCCCGCACTCGAGCCTTGACGGCATGACGCCCGATCAAGCTTACTACGGAGCACATAGCTTGCCGCCAGTCCGCTTGGCGGCCTAACCCCGGCAGACCTTCCACTTATCGAAGCGGGAAATCTGTCCGAACAATCGGGGCCACCTCAGACTCGCAGTCATCCATCACGCCAGAATTGGAGCCACTTATAATCGTGCGGAACACTATGTGAATTCGCGGTTTTCGGTTTGGGCGTCGATCTTTTCGCGAAGTGAATGAGTCCGGCTTTTCAACGAGAGGCAAATCCGATGCTTTCCGACCGGACGATCAGGACTGTCAAATCGACGGCACCAATTCTCCGCGAGCGCGGGGTGGATATCACCAGGCGGATGTACGAGCGGCTGTTCCAGGATGAGCAGATCAAACAGCTCTTCAACCAGGCTCACCACGGCTCGGGCAGCCAGCCCAAGGCGCTCGCCGGCGCCGTCCACGCCTACGCGACCCACATCGACCGCCTCGCCGACCTCGGCCCCATGGTCGAGCGCATCGCCCAGAAACACGTCGCTTTACAGATCCATCCTGAATACTACCCCTACGTTGAACGCGCCCTGCTTGGCGCGCTCAAGGACGTCCTTGAGCAGGCGGCTACCGATGAAGTTCTCTCCGCCTGGACGGAAGCGTACGAGTTCCTGGCCAACATGCTGATGAAGCGGGAGGGGCAGCTATACGAGGCGGCCAGCAAGGCTCCGGGAGGATGGGCGGGCTGGCGCGACTTTACCGTCGATCGCGTCGTCCCCGAGAGCGAGAACCACGCCGCCGTCAACGGGCGCGAGCAGGCGATGAAGCAGTATCTCCAGGAAATCGCCGCCACACATGACACCGTCCACTTGACCGTGTTTTACGAGTTTCCCACACCTCAGGATGTGCAGGGCCGGGACTACGATCATTCTGGGCGGATAACCATGGAGTGGCTGAAGCGCTCCGTCCCGATCTCGGAGTCCGATTTCTACTTCTGCGGCCCCAAGGGCTTCATGCGGATGCTGGCCCTAGGTCTCCGCGCCTTGGAGGTCAAGGAGGACCGGATTCACTTCGAGTTCTTCGGTCCGGCCGACGATTTGTACACCTGAGCGAGGGAGCCGAAGAAGGGTTCACCGAAGTTGGCGGCGATCGCAGCCCAGGTGGCGGCAAGGTCCAGCGGCAGCCTGAACATTCCTACCCAAGAAGGGTTGAAAAGGAGCAGCCATGGCCATGAAATCAACAGGAGGAGAGGCCTTCGTCATGAGTGCACGCCTGGCGGAGATTAGCGAATTGGTCACGGAATTGCAGCTCTCGCGTGTGATGCTGGCGAACGACGCTCGTTTTCCCTGGCTCATGCTCATCCCAAGGCGCGCCAATATGCAGGAGCTCTTTGATCTCAGCGCCACCGAGCAAGGGATGTTGATGCGCGAAATTACAGCCGTTTCGCGTATGTTGAAGGAGGTGACAAAGGCAGACAAGATCAACGTAGAGGCCATCGGGAATGCTACGCCACAGTTACATGTCCACGT
>JBAUNL010000231.1:0-7888 GCA_049579205.1 Rhodomicrobium sp.
ATGGGAGCTTATGCGTTATCGGCGAGCGTCGAGAGAATCGGCTCTTACCGTGACACGAGCGTAGCTTCAGCCCAAACCGACAACGCAAGGGCTGGCCTGGCAAAGGAAGCTTACGACGACGCGAAGAAAATCGAGTCGCGCGAGTGTACTAAGCCGGGCTTCAAGTGCCGGGCCGCTGAAGGAGCGGTTAAGGAGGCTCGCAAGGCCCTTCTTGAAAAACCGGTGCAGAGAGTGGCGGACTCAATGGCGGCGCGCATCACAGCGCTGCTGCCGTTCCTCACTCCCGAACAGGTGCGGCTATACCAGCCCATGACACTGCCGTTAGGTCTCCAATTCGGTGGCTACCTGCTGCTCGCCTTCGGGTTTGCGCCCGGGGCGAAGGTGCAGCAGGAAGCAAAGCAGAAGAGGCGCAACAATGGCGGCCGGAAACGGAAGCCCAAGAAGGCGCTCGCTTCAAAGACGCCGCCAGCGGCTAACGTCGTTGGCTTCCCGGTGTCTTCGAAGCAGTCGTAGCGATCAGCCTCGGCGCCGAAAGGTGACCGGGGCTTTTTTGTTTCTATTTGCTTCACGCAGCCTTTACAGCCTCCTGCTAAAATCGAAGAGTTACGCCCGAAAGGCAACTCCGGCGTAATGCTGCAGGCAAAGGCATCTACGAATGCGGAGACCATCTCTGGGAGCATGTTCCCCTCCCCAGGTTTCTGTTTTGGTTTTGCACCCTGCACAGAAGCCTCGGTCCGGTTTCCCGGCCGAGGCTTTTTTGTTTTTGGGCCGCCACAAAGAAAGCCGCTGACTTCTGCGGGGGAAGCCATCGGCCCAGTTGAAGGAGCGCTCCGGTGTGTGCGTACCCGAACGAGCGCACCGAAGGCGTAGCCTCCGCTTACGGAATCCACAACCCGATTTCCTTATTTGATTGTATCCGGCGACAGGGTCAGCGACATGGCGAGACAAAGGGGGCAACACGACCGGGGCTTTTTTGTTTTGACCGGCGCAAACGAAAAAAGCCCTGGGAGGTTCCGGCACCCAGGGCTTTTATAGAGGGAAGGGTAATACGATGCCCAGGAACTGTATGACGATTCTCCCGCCGCGCCACAAATTCTGACTGTCAGCGTGAATAAATTATCGCTTCGCCCAAGGAAGCCTTATCGATCCCGCCGCTCCGAAAGCCGCGCGGCCTCAACTCCGGCCCTCTCGGCTTCCATAAGGCCTCTCGCGATATGGCTGACGAGCCACGCGCGGGCCTCGGCTTCCTCATCGAAATCCTGACTCATGAACTTATCCACGATCTCAATCGCCTTATTCTCTGCGGCTTGGCTGTTCATGACGCGGCCTGCCTGACGCCGTCGCCCGTATAACATTCGCGATACAGGGCTTCGAGGCCGAAAAATCGCAGTGCGCTCATTGCCGCTTCGGCCTGCTTCCGCGTGTCGCGTGTGGAATCTTTCATATCTCGAATGATCTGTCCTGAGAGCGTGATTATAAGCTTTGCCGCAATGAGGTTGGGATCATCGCCTTCGAGATTGAGGATGATCTCCTCTCCTTTTGTCATCGCCTCGTAAGCGTCGCCTTCGTCGTCTTCGTCGTCCTTGCAGTCTCTGTTGGCGTTGAAGATAGCGATGAGCCTGCCGCGCAGGTCTTCCTTTGTCTGCTTCCCCATCTCCGCCGCGGCCATATCGGCCAGGCGCTCATAGCAGGCGATCTTTTCAATGAGATTATGGCGCGGCACCCGCCTCGCATCCTGCGCGCCGTAACCCAGATCTTCCGCGGTCGCTCCAGCGAAGCGCTCAAGGACATCGATGACGCCCTTCCATACGCCCTCGAATATCTCGACATTGTCATCATCATCGAAACTATCGAACCGCCAGCCCGTCGCGAGCATGGCCAAGAGCGCATCCTTCAGCGAGCCATAAGGTTCGCAGGCAATCGCCCGTTCAACTCTACCCGCTTCGCTGAATATATCGCTCATATCCTTTTCGGCACGCTTGGAGAGGCCACGCGCTTCGATATTGTTTGCAAAGATGATCCCTACACGCCGCGCGACAGGCTCAAGCCGGTCGAGTCTTTGAGCTTCCGCGTAAAGCTCTTTAGTTCTGGCCGTTAGTTCCTCAATGCGGGATGGCTTCTCGTCCGTCGTGTTCCGGTTTCTAATATTGCGGGCGACTTCGGCATCAAAATCTGGATTGAAAGTCATTTGCATACTCCAAGTTGAAAGCTTTTAGTTTGCGCCCCAATGCTCCGCTTAAGCTATGGCGCGCGAGTCACACCAAGGATTTTTCAGGAAGCCGCGCCTCCATTCTTGTTGATTTGCCGCTCGATCAAATCGCGCTCATCGGCGATGCGGTTGGAGATGTCGTTGAGGCGTGCCGAGGCATCTGGATCGCCAGCGCCCCAGAAGAGGCCGCCGACGGCGCTGATCAGGATGTGAGCCTGGCTCAAGAAGCTGAGGCTCGCTTTGAGCAGTTGCGGGGATAGATTCATGCGGGGTTCCTTTCGGCAAAGCTTGCCCGTTTGCCGAATCCCTGTGGATGGCGGCGTGTTTGCACTTACATCAAGGGGTTTATTCTTGATACGCTGGGCATCATAATTCATGATACTCCAGGCATCAAGAGGCGATGGCAACAATTGAACAGATAAAAGCGGCGAGGGTGCTTCTTGGATGGCTGCAAGAGGATCTCGCCGCGCATTCCGGCGTATCATTGCCAACCGTAAAACGCTTAGAGGCGCCGGGGAAATTTCGCGTTTCGGATGAAACAAAGGCTAAGATGAAAGCCGCTCTTGAAGCGGCCGGGATCGTGTTCACAAATGGCAACGAACCGGGAGTTCGGTTGCGCAAGCGGGGGAAGAAATAAGCGAACCGCCCGGCTACGAAAAAGGCGCGTTCCGCCTCGTACCTGGGGGCGTACTTCTGTCCGCAGAGGGGATGCCAGAGCTGAGGATTGAGGAAGGCGGCCAATGAGCCAAGATCGAAGCGAGGTGATGCGTGAGCATAATTTCCAGACGGCAGGCATTCCTCGGGCTCACAGCCACGATCGTGGCGCCCTTCGTTGTTCGCACTCCAGGGCTCCTAATGCCGGTTCTGAATCATCTCAGCCACATAGGTGATTTCTTCGATGCTGATATCATGGTCAGTCTGTCGGGCGATAGTGCGGGCGAGATTGCGGAGCGCATGAGAATTAGACACCGCATGGAAGAGACCTGGGCCAACGCAGTTCTCATCGAGTGGCCGGCTGGCGCCATGCTTAACCTGACGGGATAGTGCGAGCGGATGGGACTACTGTAAACCCTACTGTAGCCACCTGTAACAGGCCGGCGCTTGCGAACTGGCGTCGCCATCGTCTTAGGCCGCAAGTTCGTCCTCAGGATCTAATGCTTCACGATCGAGCAAATTGTGATTAACCAGCAAAGTTAGCACCGTTCGCTCCGAGACCTTGAAGTGGTCAGCGGCTTCCTCAATTGCCTCAGGACTGAAATCACCTTTTAATCGATCAGCCAGAGGCTCGAAGGGACAAAGTAATTCCGCTGCAAATGCCCTTTGCTGTTTCTGTCTATAGGTGAAGGCGTCTGTTGCTGGAAACAAGCGATCGTCGCCGTTTTGGAGGGCACGATCCCCAATTAAACGAGCCATAGCAAAGCGGCGCCCGGTAAGAAACTTGGACCGCAGTACTAGTCTGCTCTTCTTTCCTTCATCTAAAACAAACGATAGTGGCGACGGCTTATGAGCGGCCGTGAGTGTGTTTCGTGGAACGCCTGCCATCGCGCATAAGTGTTCGTTAGATATCGGAGTATCGAGATGCTCCTGCAGACGCAATGCCCGAGCGGCTTCCGCGCCGCGTTGCCAAGCAACTCCGGTCGGAAGTCGTTTCTTGCGACCCGGTTCCAAACGTACAACGTCACCAGAGTCCACGCCCGCAGTCTGCGCGAATTTCGTCAATTCGGCTGCTGTCACCACTTCATTTGCAGCGATCTCAGCCATGGCGCTCTTACCAAGCTTCGCGGCATCTTCAATTAGCCCATTAACGATTTCGGGGTCTGCCTCGCCGGGATCTTTTCCTAACAGAGCCTCGAATTTCCTGAACAACGTTGCATTCGGATCGGCCCGATCCGACAGAAGATCGTCCCAAATAGCGTGAAGATTAGTATCTCTGATCTTATTGAGGTCCAGTCTTCCGCGAACCTGCTCGGTGAACGCATCCACAGCTTCGTCGAAATCACGGGCCCGCACTACTGGATGAACATCGGCAATATAGCGCAACGGCTCGGCACCTCGAGGTTGGGTCGGTTTGGTGTGAAATACGACGCGCTCGCCATCAGACGTAATGGTAATATTTGGCCAAACGTATCCCCCACCAATCGTTGGCATGTGATGGGCCATTGCCCAACCGGTGGAGTTCTTACGCGGCTCCCATCGCAGGCGCCACCAATTCCACGCTAGCCACTCGGCTAAACGATATGCTGACAATGGGACCTTTTGCCTTACGGCCTTGACAAATGAATCCTCAGCCTCTGTAAGGCAGAGGCCGTGGCTATAAATCCCGATTGCAGCGAAGGTATAGCGTTCCTCAGGCGGACCTGATTCGAGCCTCTCCCAGTCTGCATCAATCAATAGACTCTTACTCATCGCTTAATCCATTCATTTTCAACGAGAGCGCGAAAGGCGTCATCGAACTGAAGGGGATATCCGTGGTACACACCTTGAGTCTCATTTTCCAGCTGTGCTTCGAACACCTCTCCCTTTTCCGAAACCGACCAAATGTTCTGCGGCCAGCCTTCTTTTTCGCGCTCACTAATCATTCCCTTGCGAATCCCTGCTCTCAAAAGCCGTATGGCCTCCCCTTTCAAAAGGGGACGGTCTGCATCGCATAGCGTCTTGCCAGGACGGGGGCTTGTTGGGGGATTGAGATCGTAATTGCCCGGTCGTGTCTTGTGCTGTGGGTTTCCTCCATATCGGACGCGCTTTGCATGTTCGAGCCTTTGATCCTCGGACCAATGGACCACGGGCGCAATCCTTCGCTTTGGGTTTCGGCTGGCCCGCTGCTTCATTGAAGTCCCATGTTCCCGCTAATCGCGTAAACAGAGCATTAGTAGCGTTTGTCAATAGCGCAACCTCCTTTCCCAAAACTCGCGAGCCAACTAAGGCGAATGTTGCATAAACGCCGCGTGAACGGTGCGTGGTTCAGTGCTAAGCTGGCAAGCGCTTCGTTTGAAACGCTCCAAATGGGGGTAAAGTGCCAGGTAATCGAAGCGGATTGCGCTGGCGGCGACGTTATCGGACCAACACTTATCAGAACGATAGGCTTCAGCGGTTTCCTTGTTTGGCCGGATAACCGCGGCGCATGTCGGTGACATCCTCATAGGGTAGCACACCCGGAAACAGGATGTGAATGCTGGCGAGGGCTAAAGCGCTCCGCTTCACTGTCCGCTTCGGCGGTTCCAGCTCCCCTTGCACACATAAACTCGATGCACACATAAGTTGTGTGTTGCGTAGCTTTCCCTTCATCAAGCCTTGCCTCCCGTCACAGCGAACCCGGGCGCCCTCGGGCGCCGCGTGGCTGCATGAGGTGAAGCTCGATGGCTGGCGCGGCCAGCTCCATAAGTGCAACGGCGAGGTCCGGCTCTACTCGAAGCGGGGCAACGATCTCGATTATCGGTTTCCGGCGCTTATGCAGGCCATTGCCGGGCTTCCGATTGACAACGTGATCCTTGATGGAGAAATCACCGCGCTCGACGCCGAAGGCTTGCCAAACTTCGAGGCCCTCCAGCGTGCCGATCGGCGCTATCTCCACACCTTTTGGGCTTTCGACTTGTTACGAAGCGGGGAAAGCGATCTGCGGTCGCTGCCATTGGAGGAGCGCAAGTCGCGTCTCGTGGAACTCCTAAGCGCAACCGATGGCGCCCATGTCCGCTATTCCGAAAGCTTTGACGACGCGCACGCACTTCTGGAGGGCGCCGTTAGCCTCAGCCTTGAAGGCATCGTATCGAAAAGACGCAACTCTGTTTACCGCTCCGGGCCTTGCCAAAGCTGGGTGAAGGTCAAAACCGCCCTGTGGCGCGAAGCCAATCGGGAACGCTGGAAGCTTTTCGAAAGGCAGGTCTAGCACCGCTTGAGATGCGCCGGCTGTGCTAGCATCCTCAATGGACGCACCAACACAGGCCGATGTGAACACTTCATAGCCAATTAGTGACATCACCACTTAGCGCATGGAGATGTCATCCTTCATTGGAACGCAATCCGTTCCGGTTCGATCTGCGATCTAAGTCCTTGAATTGGCTAGAAAACCAGAATTCCGGTTTCAGCGAATAGCCGAACTGAAACAGTTCTTGACCGAAGACCGGTGACCCGTCATCAACTTGAAGTGACGCGTCACGTGATGTAATTGACGATCATGCCAGCGAGCAAATCATTATCTGCTGAGCGCATGCGCAGGCTTCGCGACCGGAAGCGCTGCGGGATCGTCGTTCTCCAGGATCTCGAAATCCAGCCTTCCGGCGTTCAAGCGCTCATGGCCCGCGGTTGGCTTGATGCCCAAGACGCGCATGATCCAGCCGAGGTTCGCGCTGCGCTCGTTCAATGCATCAATGCGACCCCTGAGCGAGCGGCCCGGGCTCCCGCCATTCCGGCAAGCACTGACGGCCATCTCCTTCGGGTTGTTTTGAAAAGGACAGCAAGGATTGGTGACGCCATGTGCAGTCACCCATGCATCAGTGCGGCTTTTGATCCTTCTCTCTCTTATCCAACTCGTTTTCGATTGCCGCGCGTCGAATAGGGCCGATGATGTTGCCGTCTAACATCTTATTCAGCTCATCAGTCGATTTATATGGGTACCAGGAAAACCGCTTCGCTTCTGTGTAACCTAAATGGTGCTGATCGTGAGATAGATCTTGCAGCTTTCCTCCCATGCAGAAGTCTTTGCTATCGTGTGTTTCGCATTTTGCCGTCAGCCAATCTTGTAATGATGGCGGATAGGTTTTACCAACAACCCAAATTGAAATTTGGTCCGGCCCAGCGCGCATCATAGCATCGAAGACCCCAGCATCGATTTCCATTTCATCGAGGTATTCGCTAACGATGGTGTTAATGTCTTCCAATGATTTGCGCGCGGAGCTGTAAGTCTTTTCACTAGAATTTTCAAGCGAAGGCCTGTGTAAGCCTAGGCGATCTGTGGGTCGCCAGCTGGCCGCGCCAAAATAAACAAAGGCACAAGAACTAGCGCAACAGATTGGTTGCCCCGGTGCACCGCATCTGTCTCCCATGAGCTTTCTTGAATAAGCTTGGGCGAATTGCGTGCGTAACAGCCGTCCCATGGTCATTGCTTCAAGAAGGTCACCGCCGGGAGATTGGATTAGGAATATAAATGGATGGTTGGGTCCTGGGCGCGCTAAAAGCCATTCTAATTTGTCGGCGTCACCGGGAATAATTTTCCCCTCTATAGCAACTTCGCCTAAACATTCGTCGTAGCTTGGGATTTCCCATTTGAAGGCACCCCAGTAGTCTATATCGTCTGCCGTGTACCACTCGCTCTTGATGAGCTTTCCCAGGGCCGGATTTGCGACACACGTGAAATCAGCGGCATGCGGTTGAGAGGACAATCCCAAGGACAATAAGAGTGCGTATAGTCTCCACGGTCCTAGTCTAAGCATTCTCGCCTCCCGCCGGTTGCTTCTTGCCCATTTTCAATCAGGCCATTTTTATGCTCAAGCCAAAAACCTCTCAAAGCAGCTTCCGCTAATGCAATCTCCAAGCATTAGAAAACTTGTCGCGAAGCGCAGGATCTGCCCAGAGCGGCGCCTTCGCACATCGATAATACTTTGCAACATCTTCGGGCGATGCGCTTTCGAGGATTGCTTTTTGGTCGGCGCGGGGGTCGGTTCTGAACATAGCCTGCGACGGGTT
>JBAUNL010000232.1:0-53007 GCA_049579205.1 Rhodomicrobium sp.
TGCGGCAGCCGCCTGCTGGGCTCGTTTGCGGACGTCATGCTCATCCGCCGTAACAATGGTCCGATCCCTCATCACGATCGCCCCGTCGATAAACACATCTCGGGTCTCGTGACCGAGAGCAGAGTACACAAGCGCCGAAACAGGGTCGTGAACAGGGCTTACGAAAGCGTCTTTCAGATCGACGACAGCAATGTCGGCCTTTTTGCCAACTTCAATGGAGCCAATTTCTGACTCGAGGCCAACCGCCCTAGCGCCGCCAATCGTCGCCATCTCCAGCACCTGCCCCGCCGTCATGATCGTGGCATCGCCATGAAATCCCTTCTGGATCAGCGCCGCGAACTTCATGGCCTGAAACAGGCTGTGATTATTGCTGCTGGCAGGACCATCGCTGGCGAGCCCAACTGTGATACCCTTTTTCAGCATCTCCGGAATTGGCGCCAGCCCGGAGGCGAGATACATGTTGCTGCAAGGATTGTGTGACACTTTCACATCGTGCTGGCGAAGAAGCTCGATATCAGCAATGCCACATTTTACGCAGTGAACCGCCAACACATCAGGCTTCAAAAAGCCGATGCGGCTCAGGAAAGCAGTGTCTGTCAAGTTGTAGCACTTTAGCGAGTGCTCGATCTCGAACGGGGTCTCTGACACATGGATGGTGACGAGCACACCAAGCTCATCCGCCGCGCGCCGCGTCTCCCGCAATCCTTCCTCATCGAGCGCCCAGATCATGCAAGGCGCCAGACCCACCTGCACCCGGCCGCCAGGTTTGTTCTGTTCGAGAATGAGCGCGCGGGCATCGTTCAGGGCCTGCTCCACTGTTTCGATCAACGGCTCCGGTACGCCGTACTGGGCTCCGCCCGAGAGGAAACCACGGCATACAAAGCCGCGCATGCCCGTTTGCTCGAAAGCGCTGATCACGGCGCGTGTCAGTCCCGGGCGCGGATGGACGTACATGAAGTCCACGAGCGTTGTGACGCCGGAACGGATGGATTCGATGCAGCCATGCATGGCCGCGATGTTGGCGTCCTCCACCGTCAGCTCCGTAGCAGCCGGACCTGTCATGCAGGTGAACCACTTTTTCAGGACCATGTCGTCGCCCGGCCCCTTCAAAAGCGTCTGAAAGAGATGTGTATGTGTATTCACCATGCCCGGCATGATGATGGTACCCGAGCAATCTATAACCTCTGCGTTTGGGGCCTTCGCCGAAAGCTGCGCCGCTGTTCCAATCCCAGCAATGCGATCCCCCTCGATGAGAATGCTGCCGCGATCGAGGATGTCGCGCAACCCGTTCATCGTCACAACGCAGCCATTGGAAAGAATGAAGCTCATTGCGCTCCTACAAGATACAAGATCGACCTGGCTTTAACGCGAGCACATTTCGTGCCATCGCAATGCTCAGATGTTTGAAAGTTGCCTCTTATTGCGCGCAGCCGATCACGCGATCACGCGGCTCAGCACGGGCGCTCACAAGCTAACGAAAGTTGAATTGGTCGCCCGCGCATGCGTTCTGGAGGAAGGGCTGCAATGCGCTGAAAGCGGCCCGTTAGCCCTGCGACGCGATAGGCCAAAACTAGATGTGGAACTAATGCGGTCCCGAACAACGTGCCACTTCAACGGTGATATGCGACAGTCCGGTTAGGTCCACAAGCCTCTCCTTATAGAAAGCAGGCTCCTGCGGATGGTCTGAGACGAGCGAAATTATTGCTGCGAGATGCCCTGGTCCCACCCGCCAGACATGGAGATCGGACACGCGGTCACCATGTTGTTCCAGCCGTACCGCGATTTTTCTGCGCAATTCAGGTCCTGGGCTTACATCAAGGAGAACCGCACCGGCGGAACGGACCAGCGTCCATGACCAACTCAAGATCACGCCGGTTGCAACCAAACCCATCAAGGGGTCCATCCACATCAAACCGAACTGATTCGCTGCGAGCAGTCCAACAATCACGAAAACCGAGACCGCAGCGTCCGCCATCACATGCACGAACGCGGCGCGGAGATTGTGATCGACATGATGACCGCCATGACGATGCTCATAATCGTGATCGTGATCGTCGCGTAGCAAGAAGGCGCTCAGCAGGTTAACGCCGAGACCAACTATGGCGATTGGGATGGCTTCGCGGAACGCTATTGCCACCGGATTAAACCAACGCTCAATACTCTCGTAGCCGATAAGCAGCGCGATTATGGCAAGCACAATGGCGCTGGTGAATGCAGCTAAGTCCCCAAACTTACCTGTGCCAAAGGCGAGCCGGTCATTGCCCACGTATCGCCGCGAATAAGCGTAAGCCAGCGCTGCTATTAGGAGCGCGCCAGCGTGCGTAGACATGTGCAAACCGTCTGCGATCAGCGCCACCGAGCCGAACCATAGCCCACCGGCGATCTCGGCAACCATCATGGCGCCACAGACGATAATGACGGCCCAAGTCTTACTCTCGTTCCTTTCGTGCGCTTCACCGAGGAAGTTATGTCTGTGACGAAACTGCTCGATCGAATTAGAGTGCATGGACTTCTCCGGACTTGCCTTTTTTAATAGTCACCTGCTCGCAGGTTTGCAACACGGGCCCGGCACTTATGGCTTTCCACCCCTTGGCTATTATTCCGTCTGACCACCTACCCATGACCGCAGCGGGTCAAGTATCGCACAGCTGAAGCGGCACAAAAATTGCTGCCAATAGGAAACGGCGGCGGGACTCTTATCCCGCCGGGATTGCTAAAGGGCGGGCATGATCGCGCAGAATACAGACGAACTCGCATCGCTGGCGCGTGCAGACCTTCAACTCCTTTCATATCCGCAAGAACGCTGGCTGCGTCCCAGATCGTGCGAAAAAGGCCTCATCCATGCGGTGATCATAGTAGGAGGAGGACAAGCGGGGCTTGTGGTTGCCGCTGCCCTGTTGCGGGAAGGTGTCGATGACGTCGTCATTCTAGATAAGGCACCCAAGGGCTATGAAGGGGTTTGGGAGACGTTCGCCCGGATGAAAGAACTAAGGACGCCGAAAGCCCTAAACGGCATGGATTTCGGTTGCCCAAATCTCTCCGTCCAAAACTGGTTCATTGCGCGCCACGGGCAAGCGGCCTGGGACCGGCTAGAACGCATTCCCCGTACCGATTGGATGGACTATCTCCGCTGGTACCGTGAGACGATGGGGATCGTGATCGAGAACGAGACCGAGGTTACGGACATCCGGCCCGAGGGAGATGTTATCGCTGTCGAGACCCGGCAAGCCGGAAAGACTGCCGTCCGGCTGGCTCAGGCCGTTGTACTCGCAACCGGATATGACGGCGCGGGGCAATGGACCGTTCCCGAATTTGTGAGCCGGTCTCTGCCGGAATCGCGGTATAGCCATACGAACCAGGCGATTGACTTTGAGCCTCTCCGTGGCCGGCGCGTCGCGATCTTGGGACATGCCGCTTCGGCTTTTGACAACGCCAACATTGCGCTTCAGCATGGGGCTAAGAGCGTCGATCTGTGCTTTCGCCGCAAGCGGCTTCCGAGGATCAACCCGCACCGTTTTCTGGAAACGGCCGGGACGATGATGCATTTCTATGAACTTCCCGAAAACACGAAGTGGGAAGTCGCTTGCTTTTTCGAAGCCGAAGATCAGCCGCCACCCTTAGCCGCATTCGAAGCTATCGCCGGAAATCCGCGGCTCAAGATGCACCCGGGCTGCCCGTGGCTTTCGCTGTACCTGGATGGGGATGAGGTGGTTGTTGTGACGCCCAAAGGCGAGTTGCGGGCGGATTACCTTCTTCTTGGTACTGGATCGGAAATCTGCCTTGAAAGCCGGCCAGAGCTGAAAACGCTTGCTCCTGCAATCCTTCGCTGGCGGGATCGCCATCTGCCGGCGCAAGGGGATCATGGCAAAACCCTTGGCGCGCTTCCGTATCTGTCGGCGCAATACGAGTTCCAACCCAAGCATGAAACAGACAGCTGGGTAAGGCGTGTCTTCTGCTTCAATTTCGGCAGCGCCATTAGCCACGGACCGCACTCGACCTCAATCAGCGGCCATCGGCATTGCGTTCCCAAGGTTGTGCGAGGCATAACCTCCGCACTTTTCACCAGCCAGGCTGAAGATTTTATAACCCGCCTCAAGGCTTTCAGCGTGCCTGAACTTGTAATCTCCGATGACTTCGAAGAAAATCTAGAGAAACTCGAGTACAGTTATTAAAAGGGGAGCGCCTGTCATGGATATAAAGGCCGATGAGACCGGCTTTAAGATCATAGGGCTGAAGGCACAGGAGTTGACACCTGAGGACTTTGGGCCATTTGGCACCGTGATCGCTCCCGAAGACGATGGCGCCCCCTTTGAGGGGCAGGTGCCGGCGCTTGATCTCTCTGGAGGGACGCCACGTTTTTATGCGATGCGCCTTCCGCCGCGCGGTCTTCTCGTGAAGCAGATAACGCGTCACGTCCGCACGACCCAGGCGCTGGCTTCAGTTGGCGGCCATTCTTGGTTCATCGCCGTGGCTCCGCCAGCTCGCCTCGGCGACCCCAATGCCGAACCCCGCATCGAAGACATCAAAGCGTTCCGCATTCCAGGCGACAAGGGTATAATACTCCACAAGGGTACCTGGCACGCCGGCCCGCATTTTGAGGGCGGCTCGCAAAGCTTTTTCAATCTTGAACTGATGGATACAAATGTGGTCGACCACCACACGTGTAAGCTCACTAAGCGCTACGGCCAGGCGTTGCAAATCGCGGCTTAGGTAGATGTAGCTAATTCTTGAGCTGAGCTGCGGTTGATCGTGTTGAAATCCGGACGTTTTATCGATTAAGTGCTCTGCCGCTTGTCTTCCATCAGCCGGAAATGAACCGGGGTGAAACGGCTCACGCCTTCACAAATCGCGTATGCTTTCCGATGAGCGCCAGCCCGCCCGCCCATCGGCGGCGTTAAGCGTCGTCGCGATGCCTCGCTTGGCTGCGATATCCGTTAAAATTTTGAATGGCGATGCGGGTTCTGCGGTTTGGTCTCCGCCTTCGTCCAGGGAGTATAAATCTTGGTTGCTTCGTCCGCCGCTTCTAAAACCTCCGGCTGTCAATCGGATGTGATTGCGTTTCTGAGTTCTCCCGCAAGCTATCCGGGCGAAATTTCAGAGGTGACGCGGATTGAAACTCACGCGGCCGTGGTCTTTCTCGCAGGCGACCGCGCCTATAAGCTGAAACGCGCCGTGAAACTCCCTTATCTTGACTTTACGGCACTCGAAAAACGGCATCATGTCCTGCTGCATGAATTGGAGATCAATTCGAAGATTTCGCCCGAGCTTTATATCGAAGTCGTTCCAATCACGAGGGCCGAAGACAGCGGCAAAATGAGCCTGGGCGGGACTTGCGAAGTGGTTGATTGGGTGCTTGTGATGCGGCGCTTTGGCCAGCATTGTCTGTTTGATTGGATTGCGTCGCAAGGGCCGCTGGAAGTCCGGCACATCGAAGAACTCTCAAAGGCGATCGAGCATTTTCATCGCCAATCGGTCCCGAGCTACG
The DNA here is from genome assembly GCA_049579205.1 of Rhodomicrobium sp. GTDB lineage: Bacteria > Pseudomonadota > Alphaproteobacteria > Rhizobiales > Rhodomicrobiaceae > Rhodomicrobium. The sequence continues at coordinate 5,486 of JBAUNL010000232.1, forward strand.
CGGGCTCTTGGGCGAAAGCCTTGTCTGATATCGCCGATGATCTCGAAGACAGTTTGACCGGAAACGAGGCCACGTCAATTTGCCTCGAGCTTAAGCCCTATATTGCTCATCTAAGGCAGGAACTCCTGACACAAGGGTCCCTGATCGGGGCACGGCAGCAAGCAGGTTTTGTCCGGCGCTGTCATGGCGATCTGCACCTTGGCAACATCGTGCTTTGGCAAGGCAAAGCGAGGCTATTCGACGCTATCGAGTTCGACGACGCGCTCGCCACCATTGATGTGCTTTACGATCTTGCCTTTCTGCTGATGGATCTCTGGAATCGCGGCCGCAAGCGCGAAGCCAACGCCATTTTTAATCATGCGATGCGGTCCGCCGCAATTTCCGAGATTGAGGCCGTTGCGCTGCTTCCGCTTTACTTGTCGCTGCGCGCTGGCATCCGGGCCATGACAGGCGTGCACAGTCTCGCCTTCAGGCAAGGAGAAGAGCGCGACCGTACGCTAAAGGAAATAAGACGATATGCTGCACTCGCAGAAGACTTTTTTAGACCGCGCCCCGCGCTGCTGATCGCAATCGGCGGCCTGTCCGGCACCGGCAAGACCACGGTGGCGCGTGAGATTGCGCCTTTCGTTGGCGCACCGCCTGGCGCTCTTCATCTCAGAACCGACATTGAGCGAAAAGTCATGCTTGGGGTCAGCCACGATACGAGATTGCCATCCAGCGGCTACACTGCCGAAACCAGCGAACAGGTCTATCAGCGTGTGTTCAAGAAGGCAGAGATCGCTCTGGACGCGGGCCACTCCGTCATCGCAGATGCCGTCTTTCCCGATGAGCTTCTGCGCGCCCGGGCGCGCAATACGGCGAAACATGCTAAAGCGTCTTTCTTCGGTTTCTGGCTGGAAGCGCCGTTTGAGCAAATGTGCAAGCGCGTCGCGGCACGCATTGGCGATGCATCGGATGCTGATGCCGAAATTGTCGCCCGGCAAATAGAAACCGTTCCTCCTTCCACCGGCTGGCTTAGGATCGATGGGTCGGGCCCGGCAGGAGAGGCAGCGGGTGAAATTATTCGTCAGCTGAAACTACAGCAGGACGAATGAGAGACCGGCTTTGACTGCTATCAATGAATAGCGCAATCGCTTGCCGATCCAATTAACCAGTCTTCGCGAGGGCCTCTGCGCGGAGGCTGCGTTCAGCATATGTATTCTGGCGCGAACCATCAAATGTGAACAAAATTAGATTTGAAGTGTCCTCTTTCCGCGGGCTTCGCCCTTTCGGATGAAGGAGAGAGATATGCAGCGCCGTAATGCCTTAACCTTGATTGCGCTCAGCACCATCGTACCGACCGCGGTGTTCGGGAGGGATCGTGCCAGACACGAAGAGCGCCTCGAAGAAACCGAGGAAAGATATATCGAGGATACACTTGCCCTTGGCGACATTTCACTGGCAACAAGCCGTCTCGCGCAGCGGAATGTCCACCATCGGCGGGTCAGAACATTTGCCGAGTATGAAACCGCCGAACAAGAACTGATTGGCAGTCTTCTTCGTTCATTCGGAGGCAGAGTACCGGCTGAAGCGCGGGAAGAACGCCGGGACGAAGCCCGCGACCTACGCGAATTGCGCGGCGAACGGTTCGATGAGGCTTTTCTTGACGCTCAAGCTGAGGGCCACGAACATCTCTTGCGCGTCCAGAACGAGTTTATAAAAACCGGCCGGGATGACGATCTGCAAACCATTGCAAAGCTCATACGCGGCCGCATCCAAGAGCACGTGGATCTCATTCAGAAGATCCGTGATCAGCTTCGAGCCTAAACCGGCCCCAGATCCAATGAGTTTTGCTGGTCTGTATGGGCAGCCTCCGTATCTGGGCTGCCAATTATTAGATCGAGTGGCGCTACGCGTCGGAAATTGACGGGTTCGCTACTGTCTTGCCAGCCCGCGGAGCTGGCAGACGCGTCCGTTAAAGGCTCCCGTCCGTAGACATTCCGCGTAATGAGACGAGCACTTCGAGGGGTCGTGCCCCTTGCGCAGGCAGCCATTTTTTGCCTCAGAACAAGATAGAGCATAGCACCCAGGCCCTCTGCCTTGTATCCTGCCCACACCCAAGGAAGCTTTATCAGCGCCGTCCTGAGGTTTTTGGCTTCCCTTTGATAGAGTCAATGGTAGCGTTTGCAGTTTTGCGCGGGCCTCCTCGGCAGCTTTCTCCGCGATCTGCCGCTTTTTCTCGGCTGCTTCGGCGGCCTCATGAGCTAGACGGGCTTCTTCTTTAGCTTGCCGCAGCTCCTCGCTTTGCTTCAACTCCTCTGCCCGTTTTTTCGCTTCGGCGAGTTTGGCCTCGTCCAGTTTGCGCTGCTCGTCGGTTCTTGTCGCGGTTGTGGCTTTTTCCGATTCCTGGCGCTGTTTCTCTGTTTCCTGCTTCGTCCTTGCGTCTTCTATGCGCCTTTTTTCCTCCCCGAGGGCGGCTCTCTGCGCGATGAGTTCCTCCTCTAGCTTTCGAACCCCGGCTTCCTTCTTTTCAGCCTCTGAGCGGCGTTTTCGCTCCTCCTCGAGAGCCTCCTCCAACAGCTTCTGCTGTTCGATTTGCTTGATTAAGGCACGGGCTTGGGGGGCATAAATGCCGCTTGGATATTTGGTGAGATATGTCCCTATAATTTCAGGTTTCGTGCTGTCTTTGACGGAGTCCCAAAGTGCGCTCTCCTGCGATGCCATTAATATGAGTTCGCTTTGCAGGCGCGAGAGGCGCTCGGGTTGCTGCTTCCCCGCCGTTTGCTTCAAAACGTCGCCCGTAACGCGCTTGAACATCAATTCGACTTCGAGGCCCGGTGTCTCAATGTTTCTCAAAAGCGCCGCCGTGAACGGGCTGTTCCGGCCCTGCCCGTCGCTCGCAATTTCACCAGGAGCGGTGGCATATACGACGAGAGTGTTGCTGCCGATTACAGAAGGTGGCGGCAAGCCCTTGGCTGGGCTGACCGCCTTGTTCCTCTCCAACGCGATCCGTCGCAACCGCTCCTGCAGCTGACTGTCGCGGCAAGCGTCGATTATAATCACGCTGACCTTTGCAGCGTTCTCGATCCGCGAGACCGTATCCTGGATGGGCTCAAGCTCACGCAAGGCACTGCTTTCCGTCTTGGCTTTAATATCTACGGGCGCAAGGTAGCCGCGCTTGTCGATCTGAACGCCATGGCCTGAAAAGAAAAATATGGCGATATCCGCGTCCTTGGACCGCTGGACAAAATCTTCGAGCGCGTTGTCGAATTCGCGAATGGTGAGGTCTTTGCGCTCGGTAACGTCGAACTCCAGGCGCTTTAAGACAGCTGTAAGATCGTCTGCATCGTTCCGGGGGTTTTGGAGCGGGGCAAGGGCGTATGCCGAATTGCCTATCACGAGCGCTATGCGCTTCTCCGCAAAAGCCGCGATCGAACAGCAAAAGATTATGACAAATACCGCAATCACACGGGTCAATATTGCCATCTTAGCTAAACCTAGCTGGCGAAATCAGTATACAATTTATTTTAGCAATGCGGATATGCACAAGGCAAGCAAAGTCCAGCCAAAATCAGATCGGCACCATGAGAGGTGAAATATGAACGAGGCAGCAGCCGCTTTCCAGAAAAGGCAGGTGGACACCCTTCCCGGCCTCTTGGGGTTCGAGTGGATCGAAGCCAGGCATGGCTTTTCCCGCGGGCGATTTGTTGTTGAGAAGCATCATCTCGCTCCGAATGAGTTCCTGCATGCTGCCACGGTTGTAGCGCTTGCCGATACCGCATGCGGGATTGGCTGCATCGAATCCTTGCCGCAGGGGGCATCCGGGTTCACCACCGCCGAGCTGAAAGCCAATTTCATCGGCACCGCGCGCGAAGGCGGCATCGCCTGTGAGGCGAACCTTGTCCATGGGGGGAGAACGACGCAGCTTTGGGACGCCATCGTAAAGAGCGAAGTCACGGGCAAAGTGCTCGCCTTGTTTCGGTGCACTCAGATCATTCTTTATCCGGCCCAAACCGGTGGCCTTCAGGCTCCGGTGGCGGCTTAGCTGGACGCGGCCTTGTCGCTCAGCGGATGAAAGTCGAATACCGTCTGCTTAAGCCGGTCTTCCATCACATGCGTATAGATCTGGGTGGTGGAAATGTCGGCATGGCCCAGCAGCGTTTGCAGCACACGCAAGTCCACACCCCGATCAAGCAGATGGCTGGCGAACGCGTGGCGCAGCACATGGGGCGAGAGCCGTTCGCCATCCAGTCCGATGCTGGCCCCAAGCTCTTTGAGATCGCGCGCGAATTTCTGCCGTGTGAAGTGGCCGGCCTCGCCATGCGAGGGAAACAAACATTTGGAGCCGCCCGGGCTGGTTTCTGGGCCCAAAGCTTCGAGATAGCGGTCGAGAGCTTCGCGCGCTTTCGGATTGAGCGGCACGATGCGCTCCCGGCCTCCCTTCCCTTTGACCGTTATCATAAGGCGGTCGCCTTGCAGTGCATTCCGTGGCAGGCTGGCCAGTTCGGAAACTCGAAGGCCGGTGCCATAGAGCAGTTCAAGCAGGCACGCTAGACGAAGGGCGCGCCGCCTTTTCCCTCCGCTGGCCTTTGCGGCGGCTTCGTGAGCTGTGGTAATCAGGAGGTCTACCTCTGAGATCGACAAGGTAGCGGGCAGCCGGCGCCGCGCCTTGGTGCCATCGATGAGTAGAGCCGGATCGCTTGCACGTTTGCGTTCGGCCGCAAGAAACTTGGTAAAACGCCGTATGCATGACAGCTTGCGCGCCGCCGAATTCGCGCTGAGCCCTTTCGCTGCGCCTTTTGAAAAGAAAGCCTCTAAATGCTGGCGCTCGCACGTCACGAAGGTCTTCCCGTGGCCGGCCAGAAAGGCAGAGACCTCGCGAAGGTCTGAAGCGTAGGCGGAAATGGTATTAAAGGAAGCGCCGCGCTCGGCGCGCATCATGTGCAGAAATGAGTCGATCAGCACCTCATCTTCGGGCTGAGCGCGATGACCTGGCGATCGGGGCATCTACTTTACTTTGGCGTCTCGGATGGACTTTGTCATTTCGTGCGGCTGAGGCTCAAAGAAATTGGCCAGCACGAACATAGACCCGTAGAATAACCCCGCGAGCAGCCCAACAACGGTAAGAAAGCGGAAGAGAGTAGGCATGAACGCCTCCAGTCATATGCCCTGTTTAATGGGCTGCCGTTCTTCGGGCCCATTGTCAAGCATCTGTCGTGCGCCTAATTTGCAGCGCAATGTTTCTTCAAGGTTGTAGTGAGCAAATAGTGACTCCGGAGAACGAAAAGGCCTTGGCGAAGCCCGCTGCCCCTGCCATGCGCGCCATGCTCGGAAACCGGAGCATCGTACTCATCGGTATGATGGGATGTGGAAAGTCGTCCGTGGGCCGGCGGCTGGCTGCTGCCCTCGATCTCCCATTCAATGATGCCGACGTAGCCATAGAACACGCGGCCGGCATGACGATAGAGGAAATCTTTGAGGTCCATGGCGAACCCTATTTCCGGGAAGGGGAGGAACGGGTCATCCGAAGGCTTCTCCAGTCCGGGCCGCAGGTTCTGGCAACCGGCGGTGGAGCTGTAATTTCGGAAAAGACCCGCGCTGAGATCTGCAAGAACGGAATTTCAATATGGCTCAATGCACCGGTTGAACTCCTTCTGCAGCGCGTCTCGCGGCGGGATAATAGGCCATTGCTGAAGACATCCGATGCAAAAGCCGTACTGACGAAGCTTCTGATCGAGCGCAAGCCCTTTTATGCCTCAGCCGATATTGTATTCGAAAGCCGCGACGCTCCACATGAAACAATCGTAGATGAGATGATTGCTCTCTTGGAGTCTTACCTATCCGGGCGGCACCAGGCGCCGCCGCGAGAGGTCGCGGGTTCGCCCGGAGCGATCGGAGGAAGCGATGACCGCCAGCTCAGCCATTAGCCCTGACATGGCGGAGGTGAACGTCGCACTTGGAGAAAGGAGCTACCCGATACTGATCGGCAACGGGCTCCTAGCCTCAGCCGGTTTATACCTCTCCAGGGCCTTGCCTGGCGCCAGATTTGCCATCGTCGCTGACGAAGCGGTTCGCCCCTACGCCGTCCAACTCCGGGAACGCCTTTCCGAACAGAAGCTTTCGCTGGGCAACATTTGCTTCGTGCCCTCTGGCGAAAGTTCAAAGAGTTTTTCGCAACTGGAGCGCGTGTGCGGCGCCCTTCTTGACCTAGGGATCGAGCGCCGTCACGCCGTGGTTGCCTGCGGTGGCGGTGTCATCGGGGATCTCGCAGGTTTCACCGCCGCGATCATCAAGCGCGGCGTGCGTTTGGTGCAGGTGCCGACCACGCTACTGGCTCAAGTAGATTCCTCGGTGGGAGGCAAGACTGGGATCAATTCGCGTCACGGCAAAAACCTGATCGGGGCCTTTATGCAGCCTTCGCTCGTGCTAACGGATTTGGCCACCCTCGAAACACTTCCTGCCCGCGAATTCCGCGCGGGATATGCCGAGATCGTCAAATACGGAGCTCTGGGCGATGCGGATTTCTTCAAATGGCTTGAGGAGAACGCGACGCAGGTTTTCAATCAGAGCAGCGGCGCCCTGACTTACGCCATTCAGAAATGCTGCCAAATGAAAGCTGCGATCGTTGCCCGTGACGAGTTTGAAACTGGCGACAGGGCACTCCTAAATCTCGGGCACACCTTCGGCCACGCGATCGAAGCGTGGGCCGGATATTCTGGGGATGCGTTGCACGGCGAGGCGGTGGCCTTGGGAATGGTGCTTGCCGCCGAGTTTTCGGAAAACCTTGGCTTCTGCAACAGCACCGTGGCCACACGTTTGAAGGCCCACCTAGAGAGCGTGGGTTTTATCACTGACCTAAAAAGCCTGCAGCGTAAAATTGGACGGCAGTGTCAGCTTGAAACGCTGCTAACTTTCATGGAGCAGGACAAGAAGCTTAAAAATGGCGAGATGACACTCATTCTAACGCGCGGCATCGGTGACGCATTCGTTGCCCCCAATGTCTCGAGAGACGCCATTCGTACCTTCTTGCAGGCACAGCTTCTCTAGGAGCGCGGTGCTGGATTGCTATGCGGCACCAAACGGGAGTCCTAATTTATTCCGAATCAAGAAAACAGTTTTGTGTCAGTTTGACAACATTCCCAAATTTATTTCAATTTGCCTATATCGTAGGTTGACGAAACTGAAAAGCCTATCCTACGATTGCCATGCTTAAGCCGGGCAATAGCAAATTAGTTTTGGGTTTCTCGACCAGGGTCATTTAAATGCTGATTGATAACGAGACTCGTAGCAAACAGAGCGAGGTTGAAGAGCTTTTTCCATCTCAGCCCGCCCCCATCATCCCTCCAAAAGCCGCCGATGTCTTGCAATCGTCGGTCATCACAGGATATGAAACCGCGGTTGATCTTGGCATGCGGCCTAGGGATGCATTGTCCCTGATCCTATCCTGGGTTTGCTCGGAGCTACCTAGACTTGAGTTCTGCCCCAACCTGTCCGCAAGATCGGGTTAAATTCGCGTGAGAACCTCCGCATAGCGGAACACGGGGGTTCGTAGTTCCTGCTAATGGTGCGCTCTTTTCCTTAGTGAACTGGCGCCCGAAGATCTAATACTTGCGCCTGCGATTTCTTTGTGGCTCCTTCTTTGGAAGGAGAACCCGATAGAATCGAACGCGCCGGTATGACTGTATCCGTGCATTTGAACGACTTGCCGGCCGGCATTGCCTTCGGTAGCGCCGTTGCCATTGATACCGAGACGCTGGGGCTCAATCCTCATCGCGATCGATTGTGTGTCGTGCAGTTGTCGGCGGGCGATGGGAATGCGCATCTCGTTCAGTTCGAAAAAGGGCAGTTGGACGCACCGAATCTCAAAGCGCTTCTCGCCAATCAAAACGTCCTCAAAATATTTCACTACGGGCGTTTCGACATTGCTGTCCTTCTTCACTATCTTGGCGTCACCACCCGGCCCGTCTATTGCACGAAGATCGCTGCCAAACTTGTGCGCACCTTTACCGATAGGAACGGCCTCAAAGACCTTTGCCGGGAACTATTAGGCGTCGAGATTTCCAAGCAGCAGCAAACCTCCGATTGGGGCCAGGCTGTGCTTACCCCGGAGCAATTAAGTTATGCCGCGTCCGATGTTCTCCATCTTCACGCCTTAAAAGCCAAACTCGATGCATTGCTAGCGCGCGAAGGCCGGTACGACTTGGCCCGGGCCTGCTTTGAATTCCTCCCCTACCGGGCGGAACTCGACTTGATGGGGTGGCATGACGAATCCGACGTCTTCAATCATTAATCGCACGGCGAACGGCTGAAAGCGGCAAAGATGGCCTATGCGGCAATGCCGGATCGAAGAAATGGGGGATTGTTACCCGGAAGGGGCGTGCCCGCACAGCTCAGCACCTATAGCCGCGATTTGGAATTCCGGCGTGCGCGGCGGCACAGCGCCCGCGTCCGCACGCTCAAGATTATACTCCCGCTCATGGCAGCCGGCATTTTAAGCCTCTACGCCCTTCCTTCAATGCTGAAGACGAGCTTCGACAAAGGACGCGGCACCGCAAGCGTGCGCGCGGTCAATGTGGAAGAAGGCAAGCTCAAAATGATCGAGCCGCACATCAAGGGTGTGAACGAGAGAGGGGAAGCATACGACGTTATTGCGGATACGGCCACACAGGCGCCAAGCAATCCCGATGTCATGTATTTTGTGAACATTCGCGGGAAGATGACAGGCACCGATGGCAAGATCACGAATCTTGTGGCGCCCGACGGCGTGAACGATAACAAGGCGGATCAAATGACGTTCAACAATGGCGCCACAGTAACTCGTGACGGAGGAATGTCCGCAAAGTTCGAAACGGCGACCGCTTTTATGAAGCAGCAAACGATGATTTCGAAGACGCCCGTTATCGTCCGCCTTCGTGAGAGCACGATTAATGCGGAAAGTATGACGCTAAATTGGGGTGAGCAGCACGCAATATTCGAGGGAAATGTCAAGACTCACATCGAGCGCCATGCTGACGAGTCCCCGGCCGAATAGATGGCAGATCATTAAATGACGCGATCAACAGCATTGCTACCGGCAGCGCGGCTTATTGCCGCGTGCCTCGTAATGGGAGTTATCATTGGAGTTACGGCCACTGCAATGCCAATGGCGTTTGCGCAAACTCCCGTGACAGGCTTCAGCAGTATTAGCGGCAGCGCGAACTCCAAAAAGCCCATTGACATCGAGTCCGACCGCCTGGAGGTCGACGATAAAAGTCATATCGCCACTTTCATCGGGAGCGTGTCGGCGACGCAAGGAGACAATAATCTCAAGGCGCCCCGGCTGGAGGTCACTTACGAAAATGCCTCCCAGACAGCAACGAGCAACAGCGCACAAGGACCAAAACCGGTCAAACCTGTCAAGGCGGCCAATAAGACAGATCCTGGGGATCCTTTTTCGAGCGGACAGATAAAGTTTATCCATGCTAGTGGCGGCAAGGTGGTCTTCACCAGCAAGAAGGATCAGCAAGAGGCGACCGGCGATGATGCGTACTACGACGTTAAGGCCCAAAAGATTACCATGACCGGCAAGGAAGTAATTTTAACGCAGAAAAAGAGCGTTGTTAGAGGCAATAAGCTTCTTATCGACCTCGCGACCGGCCAGGCGACCGTTCTCGATAAGCGTGTGAGGGCGGTGTTGGAATCGCAAGGGGGTAAGGAGATGTTCCCAGGTTTCGCAGGAACGAAAAAAAAGGAGGAACCGGCATCTCCGCAAACGCCGGCACCAAGCTCCGGCTGGCAAACGCAAAGCCGCTAACATCGTTCGCGAGGGGATAGTGAAGAGTTCTGATGGCGCTGCTCGATAAACATCAACCTAATGCGAACAGAGTCCCCCAGCGCGGCGCTCCTTCGCGTGCCCGTGTCCAGCCTTTAGCGGCTGGACGCGAAGGAATGCGCCAGAGTCCGGCGGCTCAAGAACGGCTCATCGTAGATGGCGTGAAAAAGAGCTTCAAGAAGCGCATGGTCGTCAAAGGCGTGAGCATAAACTTGAAGCGCGGCGAATCCGTCGGCCTGCTTGGGCCGAATGGGGCCGGCAAGACAACCGTGTTTTACATGATCACGGGGCTCATCAAGCCGGACGAAGGCACGGTCTTCATCGATGGGTACGACGTTACCAAGCTCTCCATGTACAGGCGCGCGCGTCTTGGCATCGGCTATTTGCCGCAAGAAGCATCCATTTTTCGCGGCCTGTCCGTGGAGGACAATATCATGGCGGTGCTGGAGGTGACGGAACCCAGTAAAAAGGAACGCAAGCGCCGGCTGGACGAGCTTCTCGAAGAGTTCAAAATTGGGCGGCTCCGTAAATCTCCTTCGATCGCGCTGTCAGGCGGCGAGCGGCGCCGCTGTGAAATTGCGCGCGCGCTGGCAACGCGGCCCGCCTATATGCTCCTTGACGAACCCTTTGCGGGCATCGACCCGATAGCGATCGGCGATATCAGGACACTGGTACGCCATTTGACCGACCGGGGCATTGGCGTTCTCATCACCGACCACAATGTGCGCGAAACTCTGGACTTAATTGACCGTGCATATATCATCTATGACGGCCGTGTGCTGACGGAGGGCAGTCCCGCCGAGGTCGTCGCGAACGAGGAGGTGAAGCGCGTCTACCTGGGCGATATGTTTTCCCGGTGACGGCAATATCGTCGCGTTCGTAACTCAGGTGGTCGTTAGTGCTGCATTTAAGGCTAGAGCCACGTCAAACACAGAGAGTGATCATCACCCCGCAATTGCGGCAGGCGATCAAGCTTCTGCAACTATCTGCTCTAGAGCTTCAGACCTACATCGAGAACGAGATCAGAGAGAATCCGCTGCTTTCAGGTGATGAACGCGCCGCAAGCGACCCGGCTGCTGCCGTCTCTGCGCCGGAGACCGAAGCAAATGGCGCCGCCAGTATGGATGTCCCGGCGTTCGACGCCCGCGACGGAAACGAAATCGAGATTAACGTGGACTGGGAGCCGCAAAGCCCGGGCGACGCACTTTATGAAACCGGCCCTGGGCCCGATGGCGCCAGCGCGAACGGCGAATGGGCCACAATCGGTAATAATAATTCGGCGCGGCTGAGCGAGGAATACGATGCGTTGGCAACAGTCTCGCCGCGGCCCTCCCTCGCAGCTCATCTTAACGAGCAAGCCCAGCTGGCCTTCACAAACCCTCAAGACCGTTTCGCGGCGTCCTATCTGATCGATCTTGTCGATAGCAGCGGATATATCCGCACTCCCTTGGAAGAAGTAGCAGCAGCTCTTTCCCTGGAGATGGCGGAAGCCGAACGGATTTTGGGTGTGCTGCAAACCTTCGACCCTGCAGGCATATGCGCCAGAGACCTTGCGGAATGCCTCGCATTGCAGCTCAAGGAGAAGGATCGCTTCGATCCCTACATGGAACGTCTTCTTGCAAATCTCGATGTCATCGCTGCCTGCGATTTTCAGCGCCTCAAAAGGATTTGCGGAGTCGATCATGACGATCTGCGCGAAATGATTTCCGAGCTCCGCCAGCTTAACCCGAAGCCTGGCGCCGGATTCGACACGCTAGAGGCGGAGACGCTGGTTCCCGATGTGATCATCCGGCGCGGACGCGACGGCACGTGGAAGGCGGAACTTAACCCGGCAGCTTCTCCTTCGCTCGCGGTAGACCGCGCCTACTATGCAAGCTTGAAAGTCCGCTGCCGCTCGGAAGCGGACAAATCCTACCTTAGTGAAAGACTGAGCTCGGCAAATTGGCTCGTGAAGAGCCTGGAACAGCGCCTCACCACGATTTTGAAAGTGGCGACTGCTCTCGTCGAGGAGCAGTCGGCCTTTTTCGATCATGGCGTGCGGCATTTGAAGCCACTCAATTTGCGCCACATCGCATCCAAGATTGGCATGCATGAGTCGACCGTGAGCCGCGTGACCTCGAACAAGGCGATCTCAACGCCGCGCGGGATATTTGAGATGAAGTATTTTTTCACCTCGGCGATCGCCTCAGCTGGTGCTTCAAGAGAAGCTCATTCCTCTGAAGCGGTTCGCGATCGCATCAAAGAATTCATCTCTAACGAGTCGGCAGCCGAGATCCTTTCCGATGACCGTATCGTCACGCTCCTGAAGACGGAAGGGATCGATATCGCGCGCCGCACTGTAGCCAAATATCGCGAGGCGTTGAGGATTCCATCATCCGCTATGCGCAGGCGGCAGAAGCGCGCTGCGTACGCTGCTTAGCAGTTTCACGAAATTCTCCCGGCGTTCAGTAGCGGTGTTCCAGCCACTGCAAAGTGCGCTTCACGCGCCTCGGCTGATCCAATGCCCAGGACCTCATTCCGTGCTTGCGCGACAAAATGAGCTGCGGCTTGCGCAAAGCAGGAAGCGTTTTCGCCGCGGGCGCAGCCTCATGGATCACTCGCCAGACCTCATGGAAGAGGTTGTATTCATTCAAGACCTTTTGCCGGGCTTCTTTAAGAAGCGGGATTCTCTGCTCAAAAATTCCGTCCTTGATAGCGCTCTCGATCTTTGCGGCTGCCCCTTTCGGATCTTCAATATCGATATATTCGAAGGACCCAGCCGGGAAATAGCGCTGAAGATTAGGTCCGCCGTCATAGAAGGGAAAGGCACAACCGAGATAGATATCCGAGATCTTCTCGGTCCAGAAATGCTCGATGCAGTTATTCTCGATGGCGATGCTGTAGCGATAAGGAAAGATCGCTTCAGCCTTGCCTTTCACAGGCTGAACACCACGGCCGAACCAGTGCAGCCGTTCGCCAAGAATGTCCTTGAGCTGACCGGCAAACTCAAATCGCCGCCGCTGCTGCTCGTACTTTCTGGCATTGGAACAGACGATGGAAAGATCAAAGGATTTCTCATCGTAGTTCTCTGCCTGCAATTGATCGTAGCTGCGCCCTAGAAGCGGCGCTAACGCGCCGTGGCGCTGCACCCAAACGCCCTTGAACCCCTTGAGAGGCATCGGGCTGACGGCTATCCCGAACTGATTCAAATAGTGCGTATAATAATTCTTCACCTCTGGCGGTTCCGTAATGAAGATGATCCGCCTTTCTTTTGGTGCACGGGTTTGGGTCAGGATCCCAGGTTCATCATAGACGACCAGCCAATCCTCCCCAAGGTCGCCAGTTCCGGCGGTAAATTGGAGATCCTTCCATACCCCGCTATGCCCTGGCGTCTGGCTAAAAGGTTGCGCCGAATTGGTGTGGACAGATAAGCGGACAAGAAGCGGCACCGGGGTACTCCCTGGCTAAGAACCAGGTGCCATATAGCGAAGTAAAACTGCAGAATCAACAAAAGTGCTTGTGTTCAGCCTCTCGCCTCCCCAAGAAATTAGACACAAACAAGCCATGTGGTATGGTTGCATTCCCTTTATTTGAGAAGAGCGCCCCGGCCTTTGCGTTCTACTTGCTCTCCAAGCCGAGCAGGCGCACCGTCTCGCGGTCGGGCTCCCCGTTGAAGTATTTCTCAAGCGCTGCTTTGAAGATGTTCGGGTCTGGTTGCACTTGAGCGAAGAGCGTCATCGAGGAGTGAAATTTCAGATCGTCGGGATCGGGAAAAATGTCGCTGATGGATGGCTTGTTGGCTTTGAGGACAAGCTCAGCGCACTCGACGAGTCTAGGACCAAGAACGGGATGATTGAGATAGGCGCGCGCCTCCTTCTCGGAAGCGATTCCATATCGGTTTGACATCGCACTTTGCCCAAGTCCGCGCAACTGGGGAAAGATATACCAAATCCAATGGCTCCGCTTCCTGCCCTGCCGCAATTCGGCCAGCGCCTGCGCATAAGAATCGCGTTGCGCCGACACAAATCGCCGCAAATCAAATGGATCTGCTTGCTCCCCCGCGTGACGGGTTTGTGCATCGTTGCTCATCTGATACCCATCCTGGGAAACATCGGCTATAACGCAATCGTGTCACGAGAATTGCCAAATGTAGGGCAATTATGCCGCGAACCAGGGTAGATTCCACGGGGGAATGCCACCTTTGGCACATAACTCACATAGCCTTCGCTCGTTCATTGCTGAATCCGACGATGGTGGGTCAGCCTTCCCAGGGGGGGTGACAGCACATTACGATTTGTTTGCGGAAGCAGGCGGCAGGCTGAGAACGACTCTTACCAACTTCGCCTTCCCCAAGGACGCAGCAGCAGACACAGAGGTGCCCGCCGAATTTGCGCTGCGACCCGAGAAGCGGCCAATCCCGGCGAGGGGACGGCTGAGACGGTTACCCTGGCGGGCAATGGTGGCCGCGCTCCTTCTCCATCTCGCCATATTGACATTTTTCCTTGTGCGGCCGGCCGGCCAAAAGCCCCTCGGTATGGAGGAAGGCCTGCCTGATACCTTGAATGTTTCCGTCATTAGCGCGGCTGACCTTCAGCGCTTTGGACAAGACGCCATTCGCCAAGAGGCGCAGCCCTCGCCCGTGCCGCCGAATGAGCCCGCGCCGCCCACCGAGTTCACGCCGCCTACGCCGCCGAATGAGATGCCAGTACCCGCAGAGGCTCAAATACCTCCGGCGCAAAAGCCCGCTGAGCAGGACACAAAGGACGCTGCTTCTCTCTCGTGGTCCAAGGCCATGGAAAAGCGCGACAGGCCCTTCGACACGTCGGGTTTCGCGGCCATGGCAGCTGAGCAATTCGCGGACCAGCTTTCGCAGGCTTTCCACCATGCCGACGCGCGGCGTGAACAAGTGGCAAAGCAGCACGTAAGCTATGCCTCCCGCAATGTCAGGGTGATGCGGCCTGGAGCCACGCATATTGGCAAATCCGATGAGTTCGAGAAGCAGGTGATATGGGCGCTCGGCGCCACCGTCCCGATGGGGAACGGAAAATACGGCTCGACGGTCGTGACCTTCCTTGTTTCGACGGACGGTCATGTTGACGGCTTGAAGCTTTTGCAGAGCAGTGGCGACAACTGGCTGGACACGGCCGCGCTAATGGCCGTCAGGCAGGCGAAGATGCCGGTACCTCCGGGCGGGCTTCCGGCAGGGGACCGCACCTTCAATATCGAGTATATTTCCCTGCCGGGCCTTAGGGGGCGGTACTGACTTGGATCAATCGCCCACGATGCCAAAGTAGGGCGCAATCGCCGCTCGCGGGAGGGTGCGGCCGCATGCACCGGTTCTTGACAACCCGCTTCTCAACCTTCCAAGCTTACCGCAACAAAAAGGGAGGCGTCGATGGTCGTGATTGGCTTCATTGGGCTCGGCAATATGGGCGCGCCAATGGCCGCGAATTTGGTCAAGGCCGGCCATAAGCTGCGGGTGTTTGACCTCTCGCCCGAGGCCCTATCGAAACTTGCCGGGACCGGCGCGGAAGCCTGCCCGACCTCGAGCGAAGTTGCGAGGGGGGCTGAAGCCGTTATCACCATGCTGCCTGCAGGGCAGCAGGTTCGCGAGACCTATCTCGGACCTAAGGGCTTGATCGCCGCCGCGTCGACCGGCACGCTTCTAATCGATTGTTCCACCATCGACGTTACTACGGCCAGGGAGGTCAGTGCAGCCGCTTCCGCGGCCGGGCTCGAGATGGTCGATGCTCCCGTATCCGGCGGGGTAGGCGGCGCGCAAGCTGCAACGCTTACTTTCATGGCAGGCGGCAGCGAAACCGCTTTCGCTCGCGCCCAGCCGATTCTGGCGAGCATGGGGAAGGCGGTTGTCCACGCAGGCGGCCCCGGCAACGGTCAGGCGGCAAAAATCTGCAACAACATGATCCTTGGCATTTCCATGATCGCGGTATCCGAAGCTTTCGCTCTTGGGGAGAAGCTCGGTTTGAGCTACCAGACGCTTTTCGATATCGCATCCAAATCTTCGGGGCAGTGCTGGTCGCTGACGACCTATTGCCCTGTTCCCGGCCCGGTCCCTGCCTCACCGGCGAACCGCGACTATGCGCCGGGCTTTACAGTGGCCATGATGCTGAAGGATTTGAAACTGGCTCAGGAAGCAAGCCGGCACACAGGAGCGAATACTCCGCTTGGGGCGGAGGCCGCGGCGCTTTACGGACTTTTCGACAGTCATGGGAATGGAGCCAAGGACTTCTCGGCCATTTTTAACTTTTTGAAGCCTCGCGTTTGATGAACCATCGGCATGTATTCCTCTAATCCGCTCGTTTACGTCAAACGCTTGGAAAGATTAGGAATCGTCAAGGCTTGCAATATTTTCCGTAAAAGTGCCTATAATTAATGTGATGTTCACCAGTTCCCTTTTAGGTTGTAATTATTGGCAATCGCAACCTTGAGGGCAGTTCGTGATATGATAGCTGATTTCGTACGCGTCCAACCGGACGACCAAAGTTTGAAGACCAATTACCTTGTAACCCTTCGGATGATCGAGCGGCTGCATCGCTTGCTTCTCGATCTCATCAAGGATGAATTCGAACGTGTCGGGCGCACCGACGTGAATAGCGTTCAAGCGCTTCTGCTCTTCAACATTGGAGACGTGGAATTGACCGCGGGCGAGCTCAAGACGCGTGGCCTCTACCTTGGTTCAAACGTCTCCTACAATTTGAAAAAGCTCGTTGAAAGCGGCTACATCCATCATCAGCGTTCGAGAACCGACAAACGTTCCGTCCGGGTAAAGCTGACGGATAAAGGTAAGGCGATTTCGGAAATGGTGAACCGGCTTTTGGAGCGGCAGTTGACCATGCTCGAAAAAGTTGGCGGGGTAACCGTTCCGGATCTCAAACATTTCAACCAAATCTCGGTTAAGCTAGAGCGTTTCTGGGGCGATCAGATCCGCTACCAGCTATAGAGACCGCCAGGTGAAAGCGCCGGGCTGCCATTGGTGCGTAGCGGCACAGCGATGAGACCCGCAATCGGATGTCGGTCACCGCTCGCCAAAAGTTGCGATTACCCACAAGCAAAAGAATTCCTGTTCGCGATCACAAAAGTCTTACACCGGCTCGCAATCGCAAACGCTAAAGTAACCGCGTTTAGCCATAATCCGGCTTCATCAGAGGGAAGAGCCGAAGCGTGGCGGCCTATGAGGCGCTGGGTTAGCGATGGTGGAAAGCAAGATGGGGATCGTGGTACAGAGACCCGTAGCGACATTTGTAGCAGCTGCGTTAATTTTAGCGGCCGGCACGCTCCAGGCCAGCGCCCAGCGCGCCTACAGCAAAAGCGACGACTGGCTTCACTTCGACCAGTCCGGCGACTCCTGGGATCAACCTGATCGCGACGGCCCCGCCGCTCGGGAATGGGAAACCCAACCGGAGCGGGGCTTTCCGACGCTCGCGAAAGAAAACATCAGCGCCACGAAAAGTGCCACCAAGCTCTATGCCGACATAGTCGCTCGCGGCGGGTGGGCGCAGCTGCCCATGATCGAACTTCGCACAGGGATGAGCCACCCCGCTGTCGTAAAGTTGAGGCAGCGCCTTCAAGCAACGGGCGATCTTCAGGCTTACGGCGGCTATCCCGAGATTTACGATTCCTATGTCGAGCAGGCCGTCAAGAAAGCGCAACAGCGCCACGGCCTGCCGGCAACGGGCTTCCTCGACAAAAATACTATTGAGGCGCTGAACGTGCCGGCGAGCGCACGCCTTCGCCAGTTGCGCACAAACTTGCCCCGGCTTCAGAACTTGGCGCCCACCACGCCAGCGGGCAAATATGTTCTTGTGAATATTCCGGCCGCACAGATCGAGGCGGTGAACAACAACCAGGTCGTTTCGCGCCATATAGGCGTGGTTGGAAAGCCGGATCGCCCATCGCCGGTAGTTCAATCCGCGATTGAGGAAATCAATTTCAACAAAGAATGGATCGTTCCTCCCACCGTTCTCAAATCGGACCTGATTCCGAAGGGACGGGAGATGCAGCCCAAAGGGCAGGAAGTTTTGGCCAAGTACAAGATCGACGCCTATTTGGATTATGCTGCCTATCAGCGGGGTCAGCGCATCGACCCGAAGCAAATCAACTGGAACTCCGACGCGCCGCTTCACTATTTCTATGTGGAGAATGCGGGCGAGGATAATCCGCTCGGCTACGTCAAAATCAACTTCGCCAGCCCGCATGGCGTTTACATGCACGATACTCCCGGCCAGAGCATCTTCTCGCAGGCGTTCCGGGCTGAAAGCTCCGGCTGTGTGCGCGTGCAAAATGTGCATCAGCTCGTGGCTTGGCTGCTGGAGGACAACGGCTGGTCAGTCCAGCAGGTTCTTCGCATGAAGCAATCCGGCGAGAGGTTGAATGTGCGGCTTAAGAAGCGCGTTCCGCTTTACTGGGCATACCTAACTGCTTGGTCGACCCCGGATGGAACTGTTCAGTTCCGGCACGACATCTATCGTAAGGATGGAGTCGAAGCGGTAGCATCGGCTTTCTGAGCTGTTGACCCAGGCAAAAGGTGCGCGGCGTAGTGCATGGCGAGTTTTGAAGGCGCGCCAATCCCCATCCTCGTCGGCGTGCGAGGCGTGAATTCCGGACGCAAGGCTTGGCTTTGCGATGTCTGGGGCGTCCTGCATGATGGAGTTACCGCTTTCCCGTCCGCGATCGATGCGTGCAGACGCTTCAAGAACGGCGGCGGAAAGGTTGTCCTGATCTCGAATTCTCCAAAGCCTTCTTTCGCGGTTGCCGAGCATTTGCGGTCGCTGAAAGTGCCTGACGATTGCTTCGATGCTTTGGTGACCTCTGGAGATGCGGCTCGGATGCTTCTTGCGGCCCGCTGCGAACCTTCCGTCTTCCATATCGGGCCCGAGCGCGATGCGGGCTTCTTCGACGGACTCGATGTCAAGCTTGGGCCCGCCGGAGAGGCTACACTGATTGTTTGCACCGGCTTCTTCGACGAAGAACACGAGACCGCGGAAGATTATAATGAAATGTTCTCAGCCTTCGCGGCTCGCGGAGTGCCGATGCTTTGCGCGAACCCCGATCTTGTGGTGGAACGCGGAACAAGACTATTGCCATGCGCGGGCGCCCTGGCCGAACGGTATGCAGCTTTGGGGCAGGCTGTTATTCAGGCCGGAAAACCCTTCCAACCCATCTACGAATTAGCGCTTGGACAACTTGCGGCCGACGTCAGCCTCGCGGAAGTTCTTGCCATCGGTGACGGAATCGACACCGACATTAAGGGCGCATGCTTGCAGGGCATCGATGCGATCTACGTCGCAAGCCACGTCCACCTCGGCAACACAGCCACCCGTTCTCTAACTGGGGACACATTGGCAACGCTCTTCCAAAATAGACCGTTCCGCCCCATTGCGGCAATGTCACGCCTTGGCTGGTGAATAATATTCGGGCAAGCATCAGCTACTGCGTACATGGCAGGTGGGGTGGTACTAATCAGCCTATGAATTTGTTTCCTAATAGACAGGGGCGCTTTAGTTTTCGCCGCGCTTTGCTGGGTACGGGGTGCCGGGCGAGCGGGCCCAGCACAGGAGGGATCATGACCGGTGAAGTGAAACCCGGCCATTACTTCGAGGACCTATTAATCGGAATGGAAGCAAGTATCGTGCAGATCGTGGATGGCGACGATTTGCACATGTTTGCCCGCCTTACCGGCGATGCGAATCCCATTCATCTTGACGAAAAATATGCTGCCATTACGCCCTTCAAACGGCGTATCGCTCACGG
This sequence comes from Rhodomicrobium sp., assembly GCA_049579205.1. GTDB lineage: Bacteria > Pseudomonadota > Alphaproteobacteria > Rhizobiales > Rhodomicrobiaceae > Rhodomicrobium. Next base: position 25,026 of record JBAUNL010000232.1, read on the forward strand.
CATGCTCAGCGCGTCCTATATCTCGGCGGTGTTCGGCACGAAATTGCCGGGGCCGGGATGCATTTACATCTCGCAAACGCTGAATTTCAGGGCGCCTGTTCACATTGGCGACGAGGTGGTTGCCACAGTCCGCATCTCCGACTTGATCGAACAAAGAAAGCGCGCGATTTTTATGTGCGCCTGCATGGTGGGCGAGAAGCTGGTTGTCGAAGGCGAGGCCGTGATCATGATCCCTTCGCGGCCGCCGGACGGATAAGACCGAATGGATATTGTTTACGGCTGGCATGGCGTTCCGCCTCGGCTGAAGGGTTCTTCGGTTGCGATCGGAACCTTCGATGGCGTGCATCGAGGCCACCAAGCGGTGCTGAACGCTGCGAAGGCGAAAGCAACTGAAAATAATCTTCCCATGGGAGTGATGGTCTTCGAGCCATATCCAAGGATGTTTTTTCAGCCGCAGAAGCCATTTTTCCGGCTTACTCCCGTGCAACGGAAGCTCGATCTTCTTGCAGCGCATGGTTGCGGATTTACCGCAATCATTCCTTTCGATCAGACCGTCGCTGGATTGCCAGCCAAGGACTTCATAAGGATCATTCTTGCCGATGCGTTCACCATCAAGCATGCTTGCGTTGGCTACAATTTCTTCTTTGGAAAGGGTCGCGGCGGCACTCCCGCCGTTCTGGCCGAAGAAGGCCGTGGACACAGTTTCGGTGTGACCGTAGTAGAGCCACAGGGGTCGGCCGGTGAAATTTTCTCATCGACCCGCGTGCGTGAGCTGCTTGCTGAGGGCGATGTGGCGGCCGCGGCCGAAATGCTTGGCTATTGGTGGAAGATTTCAGGTATCGTTGAAAGCGGGGCAGGCCGGGGCGAAGGACTTGGGTTCCCAACCGCGAATGTCCGACTTGAAAAGGGCGTTACCCTGAAGCATGGCATCTACGCCGTATATGCCTACGCGGATGGGAAGAAGTTGCAGGGCGCGGCCTATCTTGGCACAAGGCCGACTTTCGATGCCGGCTTGCCGCTACTGGAAACCTTCCTCTTCGATTTCAGTGGCAACCTATACGGAAAGACCATAGAGATCGAATTCATCGGCTTTGTCCGAGACGACGCGAAGTTCCGGTCGGCGGAAACGCTCAGCGCGCAGATGGCGAGCGACTGTGCGAAGGCCAAGGCAATTCTGGACCGGATCGGAGATTCCCTTCCGAACCAGACAAACCGCGCATAGACTAGCTGCATTAGGCCCGGGGGTTAGCTTGAAAACAGCTCTGTTCGGTCTTGCCGCGTTCATTGTCATAATCGCTGCCATTGACGGCGGCATGATCGCTTTTGGAACAAGCGCTCCGCCACAACCGCTTACCTCGATCGGCGCGCCGTTCAAAAAAGTTGATTTTAGCGATCTCCCCGCGCTCGAAACGATACCGGCCCGCAATGGCGGGACGATCGCCTTCCGCCGCTGGACAAGCCCAGAAACAACCGCACCCGGGCCTATCGTGATAGCAATCCATGGCTCATCGGGATCGAGTACGAGCCTTCATCCACTGGGAAAAGCGCTTCGCGCTGAACGATTTACTCTATATGCGCCCGATGTCCGCGGACATGGCGGCACCGGCCAGCGCGGTGATATCGATTACTCAGGCCAGCTTGACGATGATTTCGCCGACTTTATCGCTGCACTGAAAAGCCGGCATCCCGGGCAGCCGTTCGCGCTCATGGGATTTTCTTCCGGCGGAGGATATGCTTTGCACCTCTCGGCTTCAGCGTTGGGCAGCGAGTTCCAGCGTGCGATCCTGCTATCGCCTATGCTTGGTCCGCGAGCACCAACCGTAAAAATCACCGGAGATGCCTGGGCCAGCCCTTTTCTGCCAAGAATTTTTGGCCTTATTTTTCTTAACAAGCTCGGCATCCACAACTTCGACTATCTTACAACGCTCGCCTTTGCCATCGATCCCGTCCAGGCCAAGTTCCTGACCGGCACCTACTCTTTCCGTCTGATGCAAGCTTTCGGCACCGCAGGCTATGCCGCAGATCTGAAAAACGCGCGGCCGGCGGTGCAAGTGCTGGTGGGCAGCAGCGATGAACTCTTCGCGGCGGACCGATTTGCCCCCACGATCCATGCCGTCCGGCTCGATATTCCTGTGACGATCGTTCCGGGCGTGAACCACATCGGATTGACTACCGATCCCCAGGCGGTTCCCGCGATCGTGGCCGCGCTCCACGGGGCGCAAACTTAATCGTTGGCGAGACTTGCGTAATCGCAAGAGGCATTCTACTTCGTTAATGCCAAGTTAACACTTCGCCCGCCGAAGACCCCCGCCTCAGCGCTTTTCCTTTCGCCACACAGGACGAGAGCATGATTGATCGCCGTAGCTTTCTGAAAATCGCTATTGCTGCCCAGGCTTTTGCGGCACTGCCGGCGCGAGCGGCGCCTGGCTTGCAATTGGGGGAAGCGAAGCCGTTCTCCTACGATTGGCTGAAGGCCAGTGCGCAATCGCTTGCCGCCTCGCCCTATAGCCCCCCGCCGCAACCCGACCCCAACGTCGTATCTAACATCGACTACGATGCACACGGGCGCCTGCATTACAAACCAGAATATGCCCTTCACGGGGACGGCGATGCTAGCGCCTTCCCTATAACCTTCATGCATGTGGGGCAGTATTTTCCCAAGACCGTCCGCATGTATTCCGTCGAAACCGGCAGCAGCGGCGATCTCGCCCGCGAAATTCTCTACGAGCCCGGATACTTTTCCATACCTGCGGACAGCATCGCGGCGGGACTCCCTGCGTCGCCGTCGCCAATGGCAGGGTTCTGGCTGCGTGAACCCAAGCAGGGAACGGAGGACTGGCGCAAGGCCGAACCCTGGGTCACATTCCTTGGCGCTTCCTATTTTCGGGCCAAAGGCGAACTCGGGCAGGTCGGCATTTCTGCGCGAGGCATCGCCCTTTCACCGGGGGGCGCGGCACCGGAAGAATTCCCTGATTTTGTTGCCTTCTGGTTCATGCCTACACCACCCGCAGCAAGAGCGGTCACGGTTTACGCGCTCCTGGACGGACCGAGCGTGACGGGCGCCTATCGCTTCATCATGGAGCGCACGAAGGGCGTGGTGATGGACATTGAGAAAAACCTCTCCTTTAGGAAACCGGTGGAGAGGCTTGGTCTTGCTCCGCTGACTTCGATGTATTGGTATTCCGAGACGTTGAAGGCGGCTGGTGTGGACTGGCGCCCCGAGGTGCACGATTCGGATGGACTAGCGATCTGGACAGGGAGCGGAGAGCATATCTGGCGCCCCCTCAACAATCCTGCTCATATCACCATATCGAGCTTCGCCGACGAGCACCCTCGTGGCTTCGGCCTTTTGCAGCGCGACCGGGTATTCGACCATTATCTGGACGGCGTGGGTTATGAGAAGCGTCCCTCAACCTGGGTCGAGCCGCTAGGTGACTGGGGAAAGGGCTCCGTTCAACTGGTTGAGATGCCGACCGACGACGAGATAAACGACAACATTGTCGCCTATTGGTGCCCTGAGACTCCCGCCGAGGCTGGCAGCCGCGCTCAGCTTCGCTACAAGCTCCACTGGCTTGCAGACGAGCCTCATCCCACGCCGCTGGCGCGGTGCGTTGCAACCAGACTCGGCCGGGGAGGTGAGCCAGGAAAGCCGAGGCCAAACGGGGTGCGCAAATTCGAGGTTGAATTTCTAGGTGCGCCGCTGGCCCGTTTGCCGTTCGGCGTCAAACCGGATCTCGTTCTTTGGGCTTCCAGGGGCAGCTTCACTTACACTTACGCCGAGGCGGTTCCGGATGACGTGCCAGGCCATTGGAGGGCGCTTTTCGATCTAACCACAGATGGCCACGATCCGGTGGAGATGCGTCTGTACCTCAAGAAGGGGACAGAGGTTCTTACGGAGACGTGGCTTTATCAGTACCACCCCTTCGACACCGACGCGCGGCCCATTGGATATTGATCGAGCTTAACGCGTGCGCACTCGCAATTCCCATTCTTAGAAGAATCCGCTAGCGTCGAGCACCATGAACACAAGGCTGCTCGATCAAGAACACCAGGAAGAAGATCTGGGTGAGCTTTCGCTCAGGCCGCTGCGGCTCTCTGAGTTCATCGGTCAGGCACAGGCACGCGCCAATCTGAAGGTCTTCATTGACGCTGCGCGCGCGCGCAGCGACGCTCTGGACCACGTCCTTTTCGCAGGCCCCCCAGGACTCGGCAAAACGACACTGGCTCAAATAGTGGCCCGGGAGCTCGGCGTTAATTTCAGGATGACCTCCGGCCCGGTCATCGCAAAGGCTGGGGATCTTGCTGCGCTCCTCACTAACCTCGAGGAGCGCGATGTTCTTTTCATCGATGAGATTCACAGGCTGAACCCTGCCGTTGAGGAAATCCTCTATCCCGCCATGGAGGATTTCCAGCTCGATCTGATCATTGGCGAAGGCCCGGCGGCGCGGTCTGTTCGCATCAATCTCTCAAAATTCACACTTGTGGGCGCCACGACCAGAACGGGACTTTTAACCACCCCGCTGCGCGACCGCTTCGGCATTCCGATCCGGCTCAACTACTACTCCATGGAAGAGCTGGAAGAAATTGTGAAGCGCGGAGCAAGGGTCCTGCAAATGAATATTTCGCCCGCCGGAGCCAGGGAGATTGCCCGCCGCAGCCGGGGAACGCCAAGGGTGGCAGGGCGCCTTTTGCGGCGCGTTCGCGATTTCGCCGAGGTGAAGGGAGTGAGCGAAATTGGCACGGACGATGCCGCCGGAGCTCTAAGTCAGCTCGAAGTGGACAATGCCGGTCTCGATGCCATGGATCATCGTTATCTACGCTGCATCGGCGAGAATTATGGCGGTGGTCCCGTTGGAATCGAGACCATCGCCGCTGCCCTGAGCGAGGGCAAGGACGCAATCGAGGAGGTCATCGAGCCGTATCTCTTGCAACAGGGCTTCATCGGCCGTACACCTCGCGGGCGGGTGCTCACGCTGAAGGCCTTCCGTCACATGGGGCTAGCGGCACCCCAGGCCCTGCGCGATGGGCAGCTTCCCCTGTTCGAAGGCAGTCAGGAAAGCTAATCGGGGCTTCGAATCGTATCCAAAGTACATCGAACAAGATTCACCCACAGGTTTTTGCACAGGAGATCGAGCAAGCGCTTCTTTTGCTAGTGACATTTGCTCCGGGATGGCTTTTTATGGGCATAAGCGGTGTGTATGCCGCAAGGTTTCCTAATCACGTGTGCCTCAAATGCCACGTTGGTTGGAACAGGGCGCTCGACGGTTTGTATTGCGTACGTCGAGCGAGTCTGTTACAAAATTCCCGCTTTGCTCCCAGAAAACAGCATTTACGAACAAGGGCTGCTAACCCTTCGATCATCAATTCGCCTTGATCGACGACCAATTTCTGCGGCTAGATGCTATATAATAAGTTCGCTAACATAATAAGCCCATGAGCAATGCGATGAAGCTGGATCAAGAAGAAGCGAGCGGAAGATTGGCAAGTTTAGCCCGTACCGCAACCTTCAGCGCTCTGGCGGCGCTTCCGCTTTGTGGGCTTGTTCTCTTCTTTGAAATCACACGCCCAGCTCATTTCGCAAGCAGCGGTCTGGTGCAGACGCAGCTTGTGAGCAATGAAGCCTTCGGTCCCACATATGTGGCAGGTAAGGGCGAGGCGGTTGTTCGTCTCAAAGGTGTAAGCGCTGAGATTCGACGAGCCTCGGTCACACAGGATAAAGTCCAGGTCTTCAGTGTGAGCGACGCCGAAAGGGCTTTCGCCGACGCCACTCCGGTTAGCCTTAAGCCAGGTTTCGAGACTGAGTTCATGACGAAGGACGGGCATAGGGCCAGCCTTCGCATCGTAAGCCGCGAGCCGATTGTAGATTTGGCCCTACCCAACGATCGCCGGATGATGGATATCGTCCTCGCTTCGACAGGGAAGACGGTCTCATTTGCGTGGGGGCCGTGGCTGTACAGAGCCGAAATCACGGACAAGGGAGCGGACGCTCCCGTAGTCGTGCAGAAAGTGCTTTAACGCACTAGGCCGACTCTTCCAAAAGTTCCTGATAAAATTGCAGCTCACGTTCCAGGCAGGTGCGTATCGTATCTGCGTGGCGAAAACCGTGCCCTTCGCCCGCGAACTCGTGATATTCCACCTTTATCTTTTTGGCCCGCAGCGCGTCCGCAATCGCAATCGATTGCTCCTTTGGGACCACATTGTCGGCAGCGCCTTGAAATAAGATGAGAGGTGTTTCGATGCGCCCCACATGGCTGATCGCGGACCGCTCGCGGTAAAGCGCTTCATTCTGTTCCAGGGATGCGCCCAGCAGTGTAGATTGGTAGCCCTGCTCGAATTTATGCGTGGTTTTCTGCAAGGCGACCAGATCGCAAATGCCATAATAGCTCGCGGCTCCGCGGAATATGTCAGCAGTGGCTATCGCCATAAGGACGGTGTAGCCTCCGGCGCTTCCTCCGGTGAGGAAAATAGCGCGAGGGTCTGCAAAACCGGAAGATGCGGCAAACTGGGCAGCGCAGATCGTGTCTTCGACGTCGGCGACACCCCAATTTCTCTTGAGCCTATCGCGGTAAGCCCGGCCATAACCGGTGCTGCCTGAGTAATCAAGATCGAGCCAGGAAAACCCGCGAGACGTGAAAAATAATGTTCGCGGTTTCAACCCCCTGCCGGCGCCACCGGTCGGCCCCCCATGCAGGCTGATGATGAGCGGCGGGAGCACGGTTGGCGCCGGGACAGCAGGATTTTTGGGAGTGTAAAGGGTGCCATAGACCGGCCCCCTGCCGCCTGGGATCTCCACTTTTTGAGGCCGGGAAAGGTAACCCGGGTCGATTTCGGTGTCGCTGCTCCGCCTTACCACTGAAGGCGCGGCAGTTGGCTTTTTCTCCACCGTATCGAGCACTATACAAGAAGGCTCGTCCTCTTTCATGCCAACGGCAGCGATATTGGCGCTGCTGGCCGAAAGAGTGGAGACTGAACTAAGGATGTTAGCTTGCGTCGCGACGCGGCCGCTACCCAGGTCAGCGACCGCGAAGCCCGTCTCGCCATTTTTCACGAAGGAGATATAAGCCTTACCTTCTGGCAATAGCGCATAGCTTGCCGCATTCAGGCTCCACAGCGGCATCGAAAGTTCGGCATGAAGGCAGGTGAGTTGTTCCGGCTGCCCACCTCCGCGCCATCGGAAGAGATTGCCGAAGCCATCGGCATCCCAGACGAAGTAAAGCGCGCCATCCTCTCCCCACTCCGGTTGTAAGCAGGCGCTGCCGTCCCCACCGGCGACAGGGACAGGTTCGCCCAGCAACCCATCTGGCGATACTTCCGCCACGAGAAGCTGGGCCGCATCCCACGGCATGTGGGGGAGATCCCATGCGAGAAAGGCGAGCCGACTTGCATCGGCGCTCAAGCGGGGGCTCGCGTAGAAATCGTGATCGCCGAGCAGCACGGCTGGTTGGGTTTCGCCCTCCCCAGCCGGGATGGCCCAAAGCGCGTTTTGGGGCAGTTTCTCCTTGAGGGACGAATGAGTCTCGCCAATAGCGATCAGTCTTTTGCGCCCGGCATCCCAGGTGAAATCCGCAAACCGGGTTTGCGGGAGGTTTGTCAGGCGCCGGATGCCTGATGCAACGCTGCCTTTATCGAGCCCGGCCGCGTAAATATCCTGATCGGCATCGTTGACGAAAAACAGCGTCCCATCTGCGATCAGGAATTCGCCACCGCCATATTCGTGAACACGGGATCTTGCCGAATAAGGTACGGGAAGAAGCTCCTCAACGCCGCCCTCGCCGCTCCAGCGCATGACCGGCGCGCGGCCTTTTTCCATGGGGCGGCTTTCGCTCCAATAGATCGCGTCGCCATGGAATTGCACCCGCCCCAAGCGAAGCGCGCCTTCCGCAACCTGCGCTGCGGAGATTGCTGAGGGCCATTGCCCGAAGGCGAAGCTGTTCTCTGCCATGATCGCTTACGAGCCAGCTTTAGAGCATCGACCGTCTAGCGCGCCCGTTCCAAAATCGAGCAGAAATTTGCGACCGCAGCCCCACCCATATTGAACACGCCGGCAAGCTTGGCATCTGGGATCTGCATGCCGTCCGCCTCTCCCATGAGCTGCATCGAGGCCAAGATATGCATCGAGACGCCGGTTGCTCCGATGGGATGGCCTTTCGATTTGAGGCCGCCAGAAGGGTTGACGGGAAGCTTCCCGGTTTTTTGCGTCCAGCCCTCACGCACGGCGATATGGCCTTTGCCGGGCGGGGTCAGCCCCATCGCCTCATATTCGATCAACTCGGCAATGGTGAAGCAGTCATGTGTTTCCGCGAGGCTCAAATCATCAAGCGTAACGCCCGCCTTTTCCAAAGCCTGAGCCCATGCCCGCCTTGCGCCGTCGAAAACAATGGGATCGCGCCGCGAGATGGTTATGATATCGTTGGCATGGGCCGTCCCGCGAAAGCGGATGGCACGCGGTGCATCACCGGCGGCATCTTCGGCCACCAGTACAAGAGCGGCCGCCCCATCCGAGATGAGTGAGCAATCGCTGCGGCGCAACGGATGAGTGACGTAAGGGTTTTTGTCCGAAATCGTATTGCAGAACTCGAAACCCAAATCTTTGCGCATCTGCGCGAGCGGATTGGCGACGCCGTTCTTATGGTTCTTGGCGGCAATCTGGGCCAGCTCCGCAGAGCGGTCGCCATAGCGCTGAAAATAATTCTGCGCGATGCGCGCGAAAATTCCCGCGAAACCGCCCTCGACCTCCGCCTCTTCCTTGCGATAGCTCGCGCCAAGCAGGATGTCGCCGGTCTCGGCCGTCGGCTTTGCCGTCATCTTCTCTGCGCCGACGACCAGCGCGACCTTACCCTGGCCCGCTTCTAGGAAATTGAGCGCGGCGTAGATGGCTGCCGAACCCGTAGCGCAGGCGTCTTCGAGGCGGACCGCGGGCTTCGAAGCAAGTTCAGGCTCACTCAGTGCAGGCATGGTGCCTTGAAAGTCCTGCTTTTGAAATCCGTTATTCATCACCCCGACGAAAATTCCATCCACCTCAGCTGGTGAAACTTCGGCGTGTTCGAGGGCGGGCCGGACGACGCGCGCCATGAGCGCCTCGGTATCCGCGTCTTCGAGCTTTCCAAAGGGCGAATGCGCCCAGCCTGTAATGAATGCCGAACGGGCCATGGAGTCCTCCTGACTGTAACTACGGCTAATATAGTACCGATGGTTTAGTTCGTAAATTTCGAACCTCAATATCATTTGGCAGAAGCGCCCCAGCGGCGGCTTGGCGCAGCATGCAGATAGCTAAAGGACTGCTTGCCGCATTAAACCAATCTACACTTTAGATTGTAATGATGGCGCAGTTCCAATCTTCGGTGGCTGTCTGAATGATGCGCGCAACTTACATTCTCGCAATCCTATCTCTCCTTGTTGGCGTTTCCTTGCCCGTTTCAGCGGAGCCGGGCGTTACCGCCAACGAGATTGTTTTTGGACAAGTTGCCGCGTTGAACGGGCCGGCAGGCTTCCTCGGAAGGGAAATGCGGACCGGTATTGTCGCGGCGTTCGAAGAGGCGAACAGGGCTGGCGGTGTGAGAGGCCGGAAGCTTCGCCTCATTTCTGACGACGACGGATATGAACCCACAAAATCGATCGAAGCAACCAAACGGCTCTTGAGCGATGGAAAGATATTCGCGCTCATCGGGTCGGTGGGCACACCGACATCAGCCGCGACGCAGCCGATCGCAGCTGCAGCTGGAGTTCCATTTCTGGCGCCTTTTACCGGCGCGGAATTTTTGCGGGACTCGTCGCGTTCCAACGTCGTAAACATCCGCGCCTCTTACTTCCAAGAGACCGAAACCGTGGTCGAAAGGCTCACGAAAGACCGTGGAATTTCGCGGATTGCCATTCTTTACCAGGATGACGCCTTTGGCAGGGCAGGGCTTCTAGGTGTTCAGCAGGCCCTCGACAGGCGCGGCATAAAACTGGTTGCGGAAGCTTCATTCGAAAGAAACACGGTCGCCGTCAAATCCGCTTTTCTTAATATTCAGAGAGCAGCCCCCGAAGCCATAATCCTCGTCGGGCCATACAAGCCATGCGCAGCATTCATCAAGCTTGCCCATGTGCTGAAGATGAACGCTGTGTTCGCCAGTATTTCATTTGTGGGCGCCAATAGTCTGGCAGACGAACTTGGACCCCTGGGGAGGGATGTCATTGTTACTCAGGTCGTGCCCTGCCCGAGGGATGTAAGCCTTCCCGCAATCGCAGATTACCGCCGCGCTCTTTCGGCCGCAGATCCCTCAGCAAAACCCGGCTATGTTTCCCTGGAAGGATACTTGGCTGGACGCCTAACCATCGCTGCGCTGGAACGGGAGCAAGGCGACCCCAATCGTGAGCGCTTTCTGCAAACCATTTTCTCGAATTCTTTCAATTTCGGGGGGGTGACCCTGAGCTTCGGCCCGTCGCGGAATCAGGGTTCGGCCGAAGTTTACCTAACAGTTCTGCAGGCAGATGGGACTTTGAAGCCCATAACCCACCTCCCCCGGAAAAGCAGTCCGACGAGTGAACAGCGGACTAGCCGGTAAAAGCGCTTACTGACAAGGCCAGGACGGATGCTCTTCACCCAAACGCTTTTTCGACCGGTGGTCATTTCTGCAGGCAACAAGGGCAGGTGGTTCGCTGCAAGCGGCCGGCGTCACACCATTCAAACGAAACTGCTCTTCGCGTTCACCCTCCTCACGAGCTTTACAGTCTTAGCCAGCCTTGTCGCCTTCCTCTCGTACAGGTCCTTGGGCGGAAGGCTCTTTCAAATCGAAAGTGCCAGTCTGCCCCGGCTCACTCTCTTGCTCTCCATTTCGCGCCAAGCGTCTGCCCTTTCATCCCTATTGGGTGACATCGCGATTGCGGACAGCTCTGATGACCTAAAAAAAGCGTTGGACGCTGTGACGCAGTTCAAGACTGCGATGAGCGCAAATCTCACCGCTTTCTCGGCTTCCTCGGGAGGGGAGGCGGCCTCCAAGCGGCTACGGATCTTCGCGGATGAGCTTTCGAACTGCGCAGCGGCGCTCGGGCGTGCCGTTGATGCCAGGCTCGCACTCCGATCTCAACGGCTGACGCTGATTGAGGAGGCTTCTAAGGCTCATCGCGAGATCTACGAGAAGCTCGCTCCTGTCTTCGATGATGCGAACTTCAACCTAACCATCGGATTGAGGCGCTCGGCCGCCGAGGGAGGCACCCGGCAAGCAAAAGGTCTCCTCACTTCGCTGGCGGACAATGAGCTCCCAACCCTGATTGCGTTGTCAGACCTTCGAGCCGAGACCAATCTTATCATCGGAATTTTGAGTGAGAGTTCACTTCTCCCTGACCGAGCGCAGTTAATCCCCTTGCGGGACAGGCTGCTCGCGAGCTCCGACAGAGCCAGGCGAGCCCTGAATGCGCTCGAGGCACACGCTCACAGGCGAGAAATAGGCCGTGCATTACAACGCTTGCTCACTTTTGCCGCCGATGATTCGATTGTTTCAATAAGGGAACGTGAGCTCGCCGCCTATGACGAAGGCTGGCGCTTGGTCAAGGATAGCCGGGAGAAAGGCGAACGCCTCGCACTCGCCGCCGAGAAGCTGGCGGCCCAATCCCGCGAAACCGTTTCGCGGGAAATTGCCGTCTCGAACGCGGACGCTGCGACCCATAGGATTTTCCTGGCTTTGCTATCAATGCTTAGCATCGCGGCCCTGGTGGCGGCGTTCCTGTTCATCCGGCACAACATCGCCCAGCGCCTGAACAGTCTCATCAACTCAATCTACACCATAGCCAATGGTAATCTCACGGCCGTGGTTCCAACCGGGGGAAACGATGAACTCGCTGATCTCGGTACCGCGGTCGAAACATTCAAAGCCAATGCGTTGAAAGTGAGAGAGCTTGAGGCCGAAAGGCACAAGGCACTCGACCGCGCGGAAAAAGCGGTTCAAGCGAAATCCGAATTTCTTTCCAATATGTCGCATGAGCTGCGCACGCCCATGCATGCAATCCTTAGCTATTCCAAAATGGGGTTCACCAAGCTTGGCACCGCCGAGATTGCAATCCTGGAAAAGTATTTTAAAAGCATTCACACTTCAGGGACCCGGCTTCTTGGCTTGCTGAACAATATTTTGGACCTGGCAAAGCTTGAGTCCGGAAAAATGGCGTTCAAGATGCTGCCAGGAGATTTTTCTGAAGTAATCAGCCAATCCATCATTGAACTTGACCCATTGATTGTTGAGAAAAATATTCATATCGCTACTGAAATAAACGCTAAGACAGCGCAGCTGGTATTCGATAAACAGCGAATGATCCAGGTTATGATCAATACACTTTCCAATGCAATCAGGTTTTCGCCGGCCGGTGGTACTATTAAAATTGACCTCTCCAAGGGAAATCGTCTGAGGGGCCGGGAGACGCTTCTTTGTTCCATAACCGATAGCGGCGCTGGCATCCCCGAGTCCGAGATCGAAGCGATATTCGAGAAGTTCGTACAAAGCAGCAAAACAAAGACCGGCGCTGGCGGTAGCGGTTTGGGCCTCTCAATCTGCCGCGAAATCATCCGTGCGCACAAGGGAAGAATCTGGGCGGAGAACGCAAAAGGAGGGGGCGTTAAACTTAGCTTCCTAATTCCAAGAAATGCAGAGGGGACGTTTGGAGCGGGCTCTCATAGCGCGCTTTCAGCGAACAGAGAAAATGACTAAACCAGCCAAGATTCTTGCTGTCGATGACGAGGAGTTCAACCTCGACATATTGAAAAGCTTAATGGTGGACGCCGGCTATGACGTCGTTGAAGCCGAAGACGGTGTGACCGCGCTTCAAAGGTTGGAAGAGCACCCGAACGTCGACGTCATCCTACTAGACCGGATGATGCCGAGTATGGATGGAATGGAGGTCGTCAAAAAGATCAAGGCAGAGGCGAGATTCCGGGATATTCCGGTGATTATGCAGACGGCCGCAGCGGCCAGCGACCAAGTGTTGGAGGGGCTAAAGGCGGGTGTCTACTATTACCTGACCAAACCCTATGAAGATGTGATGCTCCTCGCGATTGTCAAAGCGGCGCTAGAGGATGCAAAAGCCAAGAAGGAAATGAAGCAAGACGTTCGCAATCAGCGGCGCATGCTTGGTCTAATGCAGCAATCCCTCTTTCGTTTTCGGACACTGGAAGATACGAAAACATTGGCGTACTTGATCGCGAACTGTTTTCCCGATCCTGAGCTGGCCGTCTTCGGCTTGAATGAGCTCCTCATAAACGCCGTCGAGCATGGGAATCTGGGGATTACTTATTCGGAGAAGACCAGGCTCATGCTTGAGGGTTGCTGGCAGCGGGAAATCGAACGAAGACTGTCGCAAGAGGCGAACAAGGACAAATTCGCGACGCTGGAATTCAATGCGACCGCCGAAGAGATCGCGGTGCACATCAAGGACGAAGGCAAAGGATTCGACTGGCATAAATATATCGAACTTTCCCCGGACCGCGCCACCGATCCCCATGGACGGGGAATCGCGACCTCGCGAATGATCTCATTCGATTGCGTGCGGTATCTGGGTACAGGAAACGAGGTGCTGTGCAAGGTTTATTTAAATTCGCAATCCCGGCCGGATAACCGCGCTTAAGCCTCTCAGGGGGGATCGGTTTCATTGGGTATTAGCGCCGGTCGAGGAGCGCCCGTCTTTGAACGCCATGATTTTGGATACAGTTTCAAACCCTGGTTCGCCATTCTGTGATCTAATTTATGATATAATGCAGGTGATGGCCGGGAAGGGGACAAACCCGGGGGAGACTTCTTATGTTCAAGTTTGCGAGCGTGATATTCGGAGCGGGCCTCGTTTTTGGTGGCGTGCCAGCCCTTGCCGGGGATCTTCCCCCGGATACCGCCGACAATGTCATGAACGCTTGCCGGGCCGAATACCATCGGGTTTGTTCCTATGTGGTCCCGGGCGAGGGCCGTGTCGCCCGTTGCTTGATGGATCACGAAGTCGAGCTTGCTGCGCCCTGCTTGAAAACACTTAAGCTTGCTTTCGCCATCGAGGCCTGCATGCCGGATTACAGGCGCCTATGCCAAGGCGTGCCTTCTGGACCGCAATCCTTCGAGTGCCTGGCAAACAGGATGCAGGCTCTGAATCCCGAGTGCCGGCGCGTGGTCACTGCCAATGCACCCTATTTCGAACGCCGATCGGAACCTTATGGCTATAACCGCCGCCCGGTCCCCTATGGCGACACTTACGCCGGCCGCGCCCGCGTCCCTTCGGACGATGCTAATCCCTATCGCGGTCCAGTCCCCTATGGCGATACTTATGCAGGCCGTGGCCGCGTCCCCTCGGATGACGGTTATGGCTACCGTGGTCCTACTCCTTATGGCGATTCCTACGCCTTTCGCGATCCGAAATCTTATGGGCAAGCCGAAGGCTATGGACGTGGGCAGCCCGGAGATGAGCGTTATGGCAACCCTGACGATCAACGCGAAGGAGATCCCTATGGCGCGGAAGGCGAGGGCGGCTACGCTCCGTACGGAGACCGCTTTGGCGGCCAAAGCTATGCAGGTCCGCGTTATCCTTACGGGTTTCCTTATGGCCGCGAATGAGAGCCGATTGCGCCCTTACGCGGTAATTTGAGCGGCATCTCCGAAAGCCCAGACCCTAGTGCGGGCGGTGCACCTGTGGCACTTCTGCCTATGCGAAGCATCAGAAATTAAAAGCTTCTTCGTTTTAAGTGTGGCGCAGCGGCGAGGGGGGCTATCCAATAGCTTGAGCGTAGACCGAGCTATGGGATTGTTATGCGTAACCTAATAAGCAAAGTTGCAGGCATTCTTGCCATCGCAGTAACGATATGGGCGGCTCCCGTTGCCGCTGAACCTAGGGATCAGGAGCACTCCTATCTCCCATCAGAGGTAAGCAAGCCTCACACTTCGCGCCATAAGTTCTTTGGCGAAGGCGCGGAAGAAGTGGTCCGCCATCATGCACACAGAAGGCCGGGCCGCCATCGTCGGCATGTTCACGTAAAGACTCCACATGAGGGCCGATTTGCTTCCAGCCATCGCCACCGCCACGTGGCGCAGGCGGATTCCATGCCTGAGGATGTGGTGCTTTTCCTGCCTCGATTGCTTTTGGGTATTCTCCGTTGAGAGCGATACCAAAAGGTTCAAAGTCCCCTCTCCCCAACCCTTTCTCAGCAAGCTCGCCTCGGCTAATTTGCAGCTCTAGGAAACCGCATCCGCAAGCGGTTGGGAAAAGGACAGGAGGGAGAGGGATCTTTTGTGCTGGCATCACTCTCGATTGGCAGCGCGGGGTTTGAGCTATTAGATCGCCCGAACTCTTTTCAGCATTTCCTCCTTTGCTGAACAGTTGCGAACGCTCAAAGATTTGTCCGAAGAATAAGAGTACGGAGGACTCGCACCAGCGGCGGGCCACCCCTGAGGTATTGTTTGCATCAGCACCATCAGCGCCAGAAGGCAGGCTGGCGGTGCCGGATCGCCGTCGAACCACTGTTCCAGCGTCTCAGGTGTTGTTCGCAGTAACCCTGCAAGCTCCTGGAGACTTAGATCGTGAGCGAGCATAAACGCGCGCAGGCGCTCCGGTACATTATCGCTGGTCGCAAGGTTAGCCGCATTTTCTGATATCATAGAGTTTCTTCCTCCTGCTGCCCGCTTTTCAAGTCTGGGCTCGCACCTTCGCCAGCGCCGCCGGCGAATGTGCCTTTGGCGCTCGTTGCCGACGCTCTCCTATAACGTGAAATGTTACGAAGTATTCCTTCGCACCGTATGGCTGCTAGGACAATATCTTGGCTTACACGAAGCAAATTATTTTTGGGAAAATTGGATACTTAATCTGTGTTACTATAGTGACATAAAAATATACAATCTTGTTTTTACCGCGGAGCGAAAGCGTTGCTTTTGTGGCCTTGGATGGAAAATTATGCGGGCACCCGTTTGCCTGAGCTACGGGAGGGGGACGCCCGCCTTGGCGATGGCTGCTTTGCGGGTCGTCGGCCTATAGGGCCAGCCTTTCCACTAGCCTTGTCGGCCAGGGCCACCGTCTCGAAATAGCTGATTTGCGGTTCGCAGCCATAGCGCTCGCGAATACCGTCCATCCAGGGACCGTTGTAGAACTTCTCGGCAGCCTCCTGTGTCTCCCACATGTAAGAGCCACCGGCTACCTTGCCGTCCGCTGAGCAAATGAATTGCTTGCGCAGAAAGCCTGGTATTTCGAGGAAGCTGGGAGCGATGCTCGCGAAATGTTTCCGGCACTCTTCCAGGCCAATTTCGGCAGGGAGGTCATAAAGCACGATAGCTGTAATCATGTGTCTCTCCTACGTTGGGGGCGGACGCCGGTGCTGCACCAAGATATGCTTCCTTGACCGCGGCGTTCTTTGCAAGTTCGTTGGTGGGACCTTCGAGGACGACGCGGCCTGTATCCAATACGTAGCCATATTTGGCGAGCGCAAGGGCGATTGCGACGTCCTGCTCTACGAGGAGAATCGAGAGACCCGCCTTGTTCACTTCGACCAGCGCCTTTCCTAGTTCACTCGCGACCTTTGGTGCAAGACCGAGCGACAGTTCGTCGATCATCAAAAGTGTGGGGTTGGCCATGATGCCGCGGGCGATCGCGCACATTTGCTGTTCGCCGCCCGATAGGGTCGATGCATCCTGCGAGAGCCGCTCCTTCAGCCTTGGAAATGCCGTAATAACGAAATCCAGATCCCGGCTAATGGGCTTAGCCCCGTCTCTCCTGCTATAAGCTCCCATCAATAAATTTTCACGCACGGTCATGCCGGCAAAAAGCCGCCGGCCCTCCGGCACATGCGCGATTCCGCGCTTGACGATGTCTTGTGGGGAAAGCTTTTGAGCCTCCTCCCCCATAAATTGGATCGAACCAGCGGTGGCCCTTACGACGCCAGATACTGTCCGCAGCATTGTCGTTTTGCCGGCTCCGTTCGATCCGATGAGGCAGACAATCTCGCCCGGTTTTACGGCAAGACTGGCATCCCGCAGGACCTGCACGTGTTCGTAGCCGGAAGAGACCCCGGAGACGTTCAGGAGCGCGGTCATGGCATTGCTCCCTCGCTCCAGGATGCGTTGAAGCCCGTGCCCAGATAAGCTTCGACGACCTCTGGGTCGTTGATTACGTCACGCGGGCGGCCATCGGCAATGAGCTCGCCTTGATGGAGGACGATGACGCGCTGACAGGCGTTGAGAACAACCTTCATCAGATGCTCTATGATAAGCACGGTAATCCCGCGGGCAGCCGTTGCCTCGATCAACTTCAACGCGCCATCGACCTCGGTGGCGTTAAGCCCTGCATTGACCTCATCGAGAAGAAGAAGGCGTGGCTCGATTGCGAGGCCTTTTGCTAGCTCGAGCCGCTTGCGCCCAGGCAGGTTCAATTCCGCGGCGAGCATGGATGTGACCGGAGAAAGCCCAGTGAATTCAAGACACTCCGCGGCCCGTTCCCGCGCCTGAGCGACACTGCGGCATCTGCCCGCAAAAAGGGCACCGGCCGCTACATTTTCGAGCACCGTCATTTTCGGAAAGGGCTGCACCACCTGGAAGGTCCGCCCGATGCCATTGCGAGCGATCTGGTATGCGGGCAGCCTATCGATCCGCGTGCCCTCAAATTCGATAGACCCACGATCCGCTCTTTCAACGCCGGTGATGACGTTGACGAGCGTGGTCTTTCCGGCGCCGTTGGGACCGATCAACCCGACGATTTCGCCACCGCTTAGATCGAAGGAAACGTCGCGCAGTGCGACAAGCCCGCCGAAGCGCTTGGTAATACGGCACACCCGCATGAGCGGGCGGGCGGCAGACACTTGATGTATGGATGCAAGCGCGGTCATGATCGGGATGCCGGAATAGACCTCCGTGGCGGCTCACTGCGGGCGTAACCTTTCAAGGCCGTTAGCGCTCGTCCAATGCTGCCCAGGCCGCCGGGTAGGAACACGAGAAGCACCACAATGAGCAGGCCGAGAATGCCTGCATGGAAGTTGAGCGCGTTTCGCCAGACGAATTCCTCAAGCAGAAGGAAGATCGCCGCTCCAATCGCGGGACCTGCCACGGTTCCTACTCCGCCAAGGAAGGCCATGACGATCGGCTTGATAGAAAGCAAATCATCGAAAACGTCCGTGGGGTCGATATAGCCGATCCAGGTCGCGTAGATCGCGCCCGCCAAACCCGCCGTGAGGGCGGAGGGTCCCAGCGCTGCAATCTTGGTGCTCAGGGTATTGATGCCGAGAACCATGGCTGCGTCCTCGTTTTGCTGGATGCAGCGCATCGCAACGCCAAGGCGGCTGCGGATCAAAAAAGCAGATCCCGCCAAAGTCAGGGCCGCCGCGGCGAACATACTGAAATAGTAGAGTTCCGCCTGCCCATTCACGTTGAAGCCATGGACTGCGGGCAGGGTCAATCCCATGCCGCCTCCGGTCAAATCCGTTGCGCTGTTTACGCTTTCCCTCAGGACCGAAGCCAGAACAACGCTTGCTACCGCGAAATAATGTCCGCGAAGCCGCAAGATCGCAGGCCCGATCAATAGGCCGAACAATCCTGCTGTAAGCCCTCCGGCGAGCCATGCGATTGGCAGGGGAAGAGAAAAGTCCGCACGCAGAATTGCGGCGCCGTAAGCCCCAAGGCCGAAGAAAGCGGCAGACGCGAAGGAGGGGTAGCCAAGAAAGCCGCCAACGATATTCCAAGACGAAGCAAGCGTGACGTACATGAAGCCGATGGTGGCAAGCCGGAGCAAATAGTTGCCGGAGACCAGCGGCAACAGGGCAAGCAGTATGGTGATGCCGGCCACGCTCACGGCTATGACAACGGTCCGGCTCACACGAAACCCCGCTTCCCCATGATGCCGCTTGGCCTGAAAATCAGAAAAACGATCAGGACGATGAACGATACCGTAAGCGAATGTTCGGTGCCTAGGAACAGCGCTCCGAAGCTCTCTAGAACCCCAAGTGTCAGCCCACCAACCAATACGCCCGAAACACTACCGAGCCCACCAAGGACACAGATCACGAAAGCCCTGCCAAGATATGCTGTGCCGGCGACTGGCGAAATGGGGAAAATTGGGCTGAGAAGCGCACCCGCGGCTCCGGCCAAAGCCGCGCCAAGCGCGAAGGTCAGAGCAAAGACCTGCACCTGGTCCACGCCCATCAAGGTCGCCGCGTAGCGGTCCATCCTCACCGCAACGATGGCGCGCCCCATTCGCGTTAGCCGCAAAAGGACATAGAGAAGCAGGATGGCCAGCAGCGCGAACAGCATGCTGAAGAGCCGGTCCACCGGCACTATAACATCGAGGCCCGGAATGTAATCTCCGAGATTGATTATCCCGAGCGGCGGTTGCAGGTTCACTTTCCGGAAATCCGCCTTGAAGGCGGCGAGCATGATGTTATCCAACAGCAACGTCAGCCCGAAGGTGACTGTCATGGTGATAAGCACTGGGGCATCGATCACGCGGTTCACAACCACGCGCTGCACCGCATAGCCAATAATGAAAAGTGCAAGCGCCGCCACCGGCACGAAGGCGTAAGGGTGAATTCCCAAAAGGGTGTAGGCGAAAAACGCCAGATACGCGCCGAGCACGACGAAGGAGCCGTGCAGCATATTGATAACGTTGAGCACTCCCCAGACGAGCGAAAAGCCCACAGCTATGCAGGCGTAGATCCCGCCCAGCATCAGGCCGTTTACAAGCACCTGGAGGTAAAGCATAGAAGATCAAACGCTCGCTAGTGTGGTGGTTCAGAAGTTCGCCTCATTTTTGCAGCGCGGTCAGGTTGCGAACTTCTGAACCGTAAACCACACTAAAATCAATAAGTAAGTTAGTGTCCTTTTCGAACCAAACGTTTGTAGGTGCCTGCAACATAGTGTGGCGAATTTTTGGTTCGGGACACTAGCGAACCCCGAGTCTAAGCTCACCGCTTTTTATGGCTTCGGGGTAGATGACGATGGTCTTACCATTTTGAATCTGAAACACCGGCGGAACGTAGGAAATTGCCTGCCCTGAAGCATTGAACGATAGCGGACCGAAGAAGGTGTCGAACCCTCCAGCCGCCAGGGCCTCGCGTACCTTGTCCCGGTCCGTAGACCCCGCCTTCTCGATCGCCATCTGCAGCGTGACGCCGACAGCGCTCCCAGTCGCATTCGTGAAGTCCGGTAGCGTGCCGTACTTCGCTTTGAACATCTCCGAGTACTTCTCGGAACTGCCGAAGGCATCCTTACTCCGATAGCGGACTGCCGGATGCCACCAGGTGGCGCTCGTCACGTTCTCCGCCAGCGGCCCCGTCGCATCGATGAATTCCTGATAGGCCGGAGCATTGATCATGGTGACTGCCTCGGCCTTCACTCCAAGGTCAGCCATCTGCTTGCGGATCAGGATCATATCATTGATATAACCGGTCGCGACGATCCAATCCGGCTTCGCGGCTCTGATCTCGGTCAGCGCTGAGGCATGGTCGAGCGTGTTGATCGCGAACTTCCCGAAATAGACCACATCCATGCCGCGCTTTTTCGTCGATTTCTCGAATTCTTGCGCCAGAGCAAGAGGATAAAGGTCGTTCCGCGCAATGATCGCGACCCGTTGCACGGCCGGGGCCTTCTCCTTGATGATCTCGGCCATAGGCTCCGAGAGCGTATCGTTGGAAGTGAAGGTGCCGAAGAGGTTTTTGTAACCCTGATTGTAAACTTCCGCGGAAGAAGCGGTTGGAGCAAGGGTTGGAATGCCATAGCGTTCGGATACGGTGCTAGCGGCTTTGGTCGCGCCCGATCCGAAGGGCGAGAACATGAAGTCCACCTTGTCGTCGGTCGCAAGTTTCTCCGCGATCTGCACCGCTTTTGGCGTCGCCGACTGATAATCGTAATAGATGATCTCGACGGGTCGCTTAGCGCCGCCTACGGAAATCCCGCCCTTCGCATTGACGATTTCCTTCCAAAGCTCATAGCCTTGCTGGAGTTTCGTCCCCTCCGGCGACAATGCTCCTGTCAAAGGCAGCGGCGCCCCGATCCGGATCGGAACATCCGCCGCCTGAACATGCGCAGCCGTGAGCGCCAGGGCCACCGCAGCTAACCAGGCTGCCGGCGCACTTTTGCAGCGCCAAAAATTGTTTCCTCTTCCTTGCATGCGCATTCACGCTCCCGGTCGCTTTCACATCCTCTAACGGTCCAGCAGCAAATATTATGCCGATGAACTACTTAGATGTAATCCTTCGATCCAACGACACTGTAATGGCGCTTGTGAGATGTCAAAGCTGTTTAGCGCAAAAATATTCTAGCATTGAGCATTCAACTGGGAGTTCTTGCCCAAAGTTTGTGCAAAGCTTATTCGCAAAAGAGCGAACTTCTCCCCGATTAGACGCATGTGCCTTTTCCGCAATTTGGGGGGATAAAGGGTCGCGCGAGCACCATAGGATTTCGTTGCTGCGTCGCGGCAGCCGTTCCTGATTGGCGGTCCGAGTCATCGCGCCGGCTCGACGGGAAAGCACCTCAGGTTCAAACGGGCAGCGTGCTGGAGCCACGATCCTCGTCTCGCCCAACTGTGTCTACCGCAATGGTTAACTTTGTGCTTGAATGCCTCATTGTTTATTTGGGAGTGCCGCCGGGAAGCGGCCATTAGGGGGCGAAGTTATGGACGAAGATAATGATATCTGTGGGCGCGATAATTCCAGCACTCAGCCTACCATAGGGACTACGCGGCGCGGCGTGCTTGAATGCATGACCTGGGCGGGAGCAGGTGTGCTATGGACATTGACCGGCGGCGTGCCGCAATCGTTCCTGCTTGGCAGCGATGAAGCGCAAGCGGCTGCCCCTTCTAGATCTCTCAGCTTTGTTCAAATCAGCGATAGCCATATCGGCTACACTATGCCTGCAAACCCCAATGTTCTGGGAACGCTTCAGGAGGCGATTGATCAAATCAAGGCCTTGCCAGCCAAGCCCGCTTTCATGATCCACACAGGCGATATCACGCATCTTTCAAAGGATGCGGAGTTCGACAACGCCGGGCAGGTAATTACCGGCGCTAATTTAGACGTGCATTATGTCCCGGGCGAGCACGACTTCCTGGATGAAGGCAAAAAGGCTTATCTCCAGCGCTTCGGCAAAGGGACCAAAGGTGCGGGCTGGTATAGTTTCGATGCGAGTGGGGTGCACTTCATAGGCCTGGTTAATGTTGCGAGCCTCAAGGTTGGCGGCATGGGGCAATTAGGGGACGAGCAGCTCGATTGGCTGAGGAAGGATCTGGATAGGAAATCTTTCAGCACGCCCATCGTTGTGCTCGCTCACGTCCCTCTTTGGATCGTCTACCCGCATTGGGGCTGGGGCACTTTGGACGGATCGCGGGCGATGCGTATGCTAAGGCGGTTTGGTTCCGTAACCGTTCTTAATGGTCACATTCATCAGATCGTGCAAAAGGTTGAGGGCAACATCACGTTCCATACGGCCAGATCAACCGCCTATCCGCAACCCGCCCCTGGAAAGGCTGCCGGCCCTGGGGCCGTGCAACTGCCCGCGGAGCAGCTGAGAACAATGTTGGGCCTGACCAGCGTGAGTTACCGACAAGGCTCCCGGCCACTCGCCCTCGTCGAAAGCACCCTCGGCAAAGCCTAGTTCAGGATCAATGGTCCAATAATTCGGCCCGAGACCGCGAACCCTTAGCGGTGGTGGCGCTACCACTATTGGCGGCTTCCCGTCTTACGATCATCGGCAGTCCGTCTTGCGGCTTGAGCGTCACCCGGAGTATAGGCCAAACCCGGTGGCCGGGTGCCAGTTCAAGGATCACATGCCGCACGATGGCTGCAAGGGCCAGGGTCGCCTCCTGCAGCGCGAAGGCTGCGCCGATGCAGATTCGCGGCCCAGCACCGAAAGGCAGATAGGCGTAGCGATCGATTTTCTCGCGGGCGCCGTTCAGAAACCGGTGGGGATCAAATATGTGCGGCCGGTCCCATAGGGCACGATGGCGATGCAACAGGTATGGGGCGATCACGACAATGTCGCCGGGGTTGATGTTGATGCCGCAGAATTCGTCCGCGCCGATTGCCGCGCGGCTTATGGCGGCGATTGGAGGATAAAGCCGCGCCGCTTCTTCTATCACGGCTCGCGTCTCAATCAGCCGGTCCGCGAGGGTCTCTGCCGGCCCAAAGCGCTCCCTCTGCGCCTCGGCAGCAATCCGCTCCCGCCATTGCGGCGATTGCGACAGCAGGTAGAGGGACCAGGTGAGCATATTTGCGGTGGTCTCATGTCCGGCCGAGATGAACGTGATGACGTTGGCGCGCACCTCGGCTTCAGTCATGCCTTTCCCGGTCTCCGGATCCTGCGCCTTCAGGAGAAGCGTAAGGATGTCCTTAGGCGCGGAAGCCAGGTCTTCCGCGAGCAATCGGCGCCGATCCGAAATGATTTCATCAATTGCGGCATCGAAAAAGCGCAAGGCCCGCCGCGCTTTCCACCGGCCAAACCGCGGCATGAAATCAGGTGCGCCAATAATGTCCAGCGCGTCGATGCGTCCGATCGCGTTGAAGAACTCCGCCATCGCGATGCGGAATTCCTCGGGGTCTCGCCCAAGACCCGTGGAGAAGATAGTGCGGCGCAAAACGTCCAGCGTCATGCGAGTTACTTCCGCGGCAATATCGATGGTATGCCCGTCTCGCCACTGCCCTATCATGTCTTCAGCCGTGGCCTGCATCGCCGCCGCGAAACCCATCACCGTCTTGCGTGCGAAGATCGGCGCGAGCGACCGCCGTTGTGCCTGCCATTGCTCGTCCTCCGCGCGAGCATTCCTCCCTTGAGGCCATTCGAAAGAACGCGCTGCTGCAGCCAGTCCTTGCGATAATTGCCTGAGTTGTCCAGAAGGATATGGCGGATGGCGGATGGCGGTTGGCTCGTTGACGGCGATCGCTTTGGTGCCGAAGAGGCGGGTAATGACGAAGGGCCGTTCGAAATGCGCCTGCGTCCAGGCCTCAAGCGGATTTGTGTAAATCGTTCGCAAGAGCTTAAGGGTGTTCAGCGGTTTATCAGCGGGGATGGGAGCGGCGGGCCGCCAATCACTGGCGGCGAAAGGAAGGTTACAATCCATCGCGAAAATCCGTAGCCGGATAACGGAGCCGCCAGGAGCAACCCTTCTCGTGCTGGGAAAGTTCCTATTAAGGTTAATATTAACTTAAAGCTATCGGGAAAAACCCACCGAAGCACCGGCAGCGGAACGCGGCTGGCCTCAGCAGCGTTCTAGTCTCTCTAGCGAGGCGCATCAGTGCGTTAGCTTTTCCTAGCAGCGGCTCCCATCTCGAACGAGGTCACACCATGTCAGAATCAATGCCTCGCCAACCAAAGGGGCCGGAATTGAAATCAGTTCAAGCTGCTGCAGCTCTCGCCATCTTCACCTTTGTACTCACTGCGCTCTATTTCGCCCGCGAGGTCCTGGAACCTCTCGCCATGGCGGTTCTGCTCGCTTTCGTCTTGACGCCACCGATTAGGCGCTTGCGCTCCGTCGGCGTGGGCAGGGTAACTTCCGTCATCGCCGTGGTCGTCACGGCGCTTTCCCTTATCGGCGCACTGGGCTTCGTGATGGGAACGGAAGTCACGAATTTGGCGCAAGAGATCCCTCATTATCAGAATAATCTGCATGCCAAGATTGCGTCGCTGAATAGAACCTTTGTCACCTCGGGACCTCTTACCAGCGCATCTAAAACGCTGAACAGCCTTGCATCAGAACTGAAGGGACACGATGCCGGCCCAGCTCCCGGACACCTCGCGGCAAATTCACCTCCTACGCCAATACCGGTGGAAGTGCATCCACCACAGCCCGCCGCCATCCAATATTTGGAAGATTTGATCGGGCCTCTCCTAACGCCTCTTACGACGGGCGGCCTTCTGATCTTGTTCCTTGTCTTCATTTTGTTTTACCGCGAGGATCTACGGGATCGCATATTGCGCCTTGGCGGGAAACGCGATCTGCAGCGCACGACCGAGGCCATGAACGAGGCGGGCGAAAGGCTGAGCCGCTTTTTCTTGATCCAGGCCGCGATCAACGGCTCTTTCGGACTGGTGATCGGCACCGCTCTTTGGGCAATCGGCATTCCGAACGCCGCCCTTTGGGGCACACTCGCGGCAATCTTGCGCTTCGTCCCCTATGTTGGGACTCCGATAGCTGCCGTGTTTCCCCTTGTGCTGGCCGCGGCCATCGATCCAGGCTGGACCATGGTCGTAGCAACGGCGGCTACATTCCTGGTGGCCGAGATCATTACCGGGCAGGCGATCGAGCCCGTGCTTCAAGGGCACCACACCGGGCTTTCACCTTTGGCGATCGTAGTCGCCCAGCTGTTCTGGACACTCATTTGGGGTGTCCCGGGATTAATTCTGGCAGTCCCGGTCACTGTCTGCCTCGCCGTCGTTTCCAGGCACATAGAAGGCTTAAGTTTTCTCGAAGTTATACTGGGCGATGAGCCGGCCCTGGCCCCGCACGAGGCATTCTATCAACGGCTTCTTGCGAACGATGCCACGGAAGCCACCTTCCAGGCCGAGAAACAACTCGAAACCCAACCCTTGACCGAATACTACGACGCGGTTCCTATGCAGGCTTTAGCGATGGCGCATGCCGATGCCGCCGCCGGCAAGCTTTCGGAAGAGAAGCAAACCGGGATTTTGCAAACCATCGAAGAAATCATCGAGAATCTTGAGGATTACACCGTTGAAGCTGCTGACACACAAGACTCAGCCAGCGAGACGGCCGCGAAGGAAGAGGAACCGGCCCAGGAGAAACTCGCCAATGGCAGCCCCGCTTTGCCTGAGACGGCCGTTCATCTGCTTGCTGCCCGCAGCCCAATCGATCAATCCGCGAGCCTACTCTTAGCGGATATTCTTGGAAAGCTGGCTTTCAAGCCTTCCGTTCAGCTTCACTCCTCCCACAGAAGAAGCAAGATCTTGAGCCTCGCTCACCACGGCCCGCACTTGATCTGCATTTCCAGCTTCGGCGGTACCGAGGCCCAATTTGCCTCCACACGATATCTCGTCCGGCGGTGGAAGCGCGTGATGCCGCAAGCGCGCGTTCTGGCGTGCTTCTGGCATCTGGAGAAGGAGGGCGTTCAGTTGGAGGACTTGTGCAAGAGCATCGGCGCAGACTTCGTGGCGCCATCTCTAAAAGAAGCGGCGAGAATATGCAGTAGCGAGTTGACTGAATTGAGCAGAGGCTCGGATCGCCTTGCTGAAAGTCAGCTGCCTAATCTTCGTGCAGTCAGTGCTTGACGCTCCTTATAAACAGAGTGGGCAAGCTTAGTTTCGGTTTCATATAGCCAAACAGACCTTCGAACGCAGATGAAAAAGCAAAAAGATGGAACTTGGCCTGATGAGTGAGGGTTCGCTCCGAACACATCAGGAGGACCGGATATGCCAAGACAGCAGGAAAGACAACGCTGGAATGAGACAGCAGCCCCACAATTCGCAAACGCGGCAAAGCTGATGCACACCCAGAACATGGCAGTCCAAAATGCAACGCGAATGACAGGGCAGGTCTGCCATTATGCGATGTCCCTTAACAAGGCCTGGTTCAACCTTTGGAGCACTATGCTGATGGACTACGCCGCGCTGCCGAGGCGCATCACGAATGCGCAAGTGGACTTTATCGGCGATGTGCTGAAAGGCTTTGAAGAGACAGGTCAGGAAATGGGCGGCCTCGTGCTTCACGCGGAAGAGGAAGCAGAAGAGGCAATGCAAGATACGGCCGAGGAAGCCGGCCGTACCGTCAATCAGATGAAGCAAGCGCCGGAAGAGATGGCGAGCGCGGCGCAGCGCGGGAGCCAGCCGAGGCGCCGCACGGCGGAACGCAGACAGAGGGCGCACTGACCGGGTCCGGCTGAGAGCCCTATAATTATAGCGCGGGTGGGGGGTCCAATGGCCTCATTACCCGCGGCGGCGGTTAATGGTTGATTCAGAACTCCAGCCTCGCCTGGGATTTTTTCGTAGGGCTGCCACTGTTTTCAAGAAACAGCCACAGAAACCATTTGAGGCAAACTAATTACGCTTGTACCGGCCTGACCAGGACTGCGGTAAGCATAATTTGGCAATTGTGGCCGGCGTGAACCATGCGCCCATCAAATGCCTCAGGTTTGCCACGATTTGTTACCTGATGTAAGAAATGAGCGAAGCTAATTTGACCCGTACTAACATGTCTCCTGACCGGGATGCTTGGCCAAAAGAAGCAAAATTAGCAATAACTGCTTTGGCAGTTGCTACCGCGACATTCATTGAGCTACCCGAATCCTTCGATGCACCAGGCAAGCCTTTCTTGCTATATTTTATTGCAAGCGCATTATGTACTGTGGCGTTTGGGCAAAGTCTCGGCTTGCTTGCGATTGGAGCAAGTTCTGTTCTGTCGGTGCTGTTTTTTGATCCTGTTTATACCTTCTGGCTCTCAAATCAGAAGGACTTCATTGACATTATTGTTTTTGCGCTGATTGGGGGCGGCAGCCTGTTAGGCTTGGCACGAATTAAGACGGCGATTATGGCCGATGTCAGGGGCCGGGAACAGCAAACAAGCCGCCTGATGCTCAGTGAGATGGCACACAGGGTAGCAAACAATTTCGCCGCCGCGGTCGGAATTCTC
Organism: Rhodomicrobium sp.; assembly: GCA_049579205.1. Classification (GTDB taxonomy): domain Bacteria; phylum Pseudomonadota; class Alphaproteobacteria; order Rhizobiales; family Rhodomicrobiaceae; genus Rhodomicrobium. The sequence continues at coordinate 52,575 of JBAUNL010000232.1, forward strand.
AGGCGCGTCTCAACAACTGTTCATGATGCCGATGCCAAGGTTGCGCTTTATGACGCGCTTAACCAACTTCATATCTTTGCCAGCGTTCACAGCCAACTGCAGCCTGACAGAGAGGGAAAACCTTGTGTAGATTGCATAGAATTTATAGGCAGTTTGTGCGCCGCACTTGAACAAACGTCAGCGCGCGAAGCGAATCTAAGGTTCGAGCATTCAGCCACTAGCCTTACGCTACCGCTGCCACAAGCCGTCGCCTTGGGGCTGATCATCAACGAGCTGGTCACGAACTCTGCCAAGTATGCTTTTCCCGGCAACCGGCGCGGAAACATTATTGTCACTTTGATGGTTCACGAGAAGGAATGCCTCGTTCGGGTCGACGATAACGGGACCGGAAAAGCAGCTAAGGGTGTAGGAAGAGGGCTCGTGCTTGTGGAAG
>JBAUNL010000233.1:0-5763 GCA_049579205.1 Rhodomicrobium sp.
GGGGTAGCAACTCGCGTTACAGATTTGGGCTCCCGGAGGTCTACGAGCTTGCCAGTCAACTCAAAGCCCTGTCGGAAAAGGGCTATGGACTGCTCATAACAGGCTCCCGCCGTACCGGGGCAGACAACATTGAGACTTTGCGTAGAGGGCTTTCAGGCTGCGCCGCCTTCATATCCGACGGCTCCAGAGATAATCCCTATTTTGGATTGCTGGCGCATGCAGACGCTTTCGTTGTTACTTGCGACTCGGTGAACATGATTTCCGAAGCTTGCAGTACCGGCAAGCCGGTCCACGTCGCCACGCTTCCCTCCCAAGGACGGCGAAGCGAGAGCCAGCGCGACAAGTTCTCCCGCTTTCACCGCAGCCTCGAAAAAAGCGGCCGTATCCGTTTGTTTCGAGGCGAGATCGAGAGATGGGAATATGAGCCTTTGAATGAGATGGATCGAGTCACCCGGCTGATCCAGCAGGCCTATTTGTCGCGTCCGCAATCCCAGATGGCCGCCACGCCGGGGTGAAAAATGCGACAAAGTCATCCTTGGAGTGAAGCTTGCGAATCAACTAGCTCACAATCCCAGTTGCAGAATTGCATCGATTGAAGGGAATTGAGCTTTGCCGAAACTTCGCCGCGAAGCTCGCGTTTTGTGAAAGCGTAGGGCAAAGAAGGGAGACTGGAATGAAAGCTTTCTTGACAATGGGCACGCTTGCTCTTGCGGCCGCCCTAACGACTGCCGCCGGCGCAGCAACCCGCGCCGGCATGCTTCGCTGCCATGTAGAACGGGGCTCGGGTTATATCTGGGGATCGTCACATGGAGCGCGGTGCGTATTCATGAGCGATTCCGGACGCCGCGAGCATTACGTTGGGCGGCTAAAGCGGATCGGCCTGGATGTGGGCTATACGGGCGACGCAGTCATCACCTGGGCTGTGTTTGCGCCTAGCGCCGTAAGGCACCACGCCCTTGCCGGCAATTATGTTGGCGCATCGGCTGACGTAGCCATTGGCGTTGGAGGAGGCGCCAACGTCCTCGTTGGCGGGAATGCTGGGACTATCTCGCTACAGCCTCTCAGCCTGAAGAGCGAGAGAGGGTTCGCGGCCGGGGCCGGTGCCGGAGAGCTTGAGCTGCGGTAAGGATTGACGTTGAACAGGGGCCTGGAAGCCATCCAAGTCCCTGTTCCCGAATACTATCCCTCCCAAGCCCGAGTGCATCCTCGACTGAAAGAATGTCAGAATCCGTAGCATGGGTGAGGCCTTGATCTTATGCATAAATCTGCAGAGGTCTCTGGACCGGCGAGCTCTGATGGAAGCCGAAGCGGGCGATGAAGCTGAAGCACTTGCGAGCCAGCTTGCAGCGGGTCCAACTAAAGCATACGCGGCGACCAAGGCAGCCATTCTAGCTGCCAAATCCGCCACTGATTTCCAAACCTACCTCAAGGAGGAAGCTCGGCTGCAAGGCAAGCTGGCGGCCACCGCGGACTACAAGGAAGGGGTGATGGCGTTTCTGGAAAAGCGCCCGGCAAAGTTCAATGGCTTATGATGGCTGCGAGGCGATTGGGTCTTGGCCGGATAGCCTTGGGATCGGCGCCGGCCAACTTGGAACCGGCGCGGCTCTAGTTTTCGTTGTAATTGCAGCGCGCTACTCGAAAGCTGCTCACAGTTCTCGGCGCGATGCTCTAGCCCTCATCAGGTGTACGAACCGCTGATGAAGCGATGTTTCTGGATAGCCTCCAAAACCGCCTTTAGGCTATCCTCGAGTGTGGATTTTGAGGTGTTGACGTGGGCCTCGGCCTGCGCATAAAGCGCCTCGCGGCTCTTAAGGATATTGCGCAGTTCATTCATCGCATCCGGGTTTCCAGCCATCGGCCGCACATCCCCCTGGCCTCGCACCCGAGCCATGTGCTCCTCGGGCCTGGCACTGAGCCAAACCGTGTGGAAGTTGGACAGAAGATAGTTGAACGTATCCGGCTGGGAGACGATACCGCCTGCCACGGCCAAAATAACTCTGTCATGCAGAGCCACGATCCGCTCTAGCGCCTGGCGTTCCAAATGGCGGTAGCCCTCCAGACCGTAAAGGGCCATGACCTCGCCGGCCGGCATGCCGCTGGCCTCCTCGATGTCGTCGTTAAGCTCTTTGAAAGGGAGCCCCAATTCAGCCGCGGCCAACCGGCCAAGCGCGGACTTTCCGGCGCCTCGCAGTCCTATGAACGCGACGCGGCTGGCGCGGCGCACCCTCGGATTTTCCGGCATCAGAATGTCACGGACGCGATCCCGCTGCGCCTGGGTTGCGCTTCTAAGGAGTGAAGCCATCTTCACGATTTCGGAGGTCCAGGGATCGTCCTGAGCGACCAGCCATTCGATGCGGAAGTCGAGGGCATCGGCAATTCGAAGTAGCAACGCTATAGAAATATTGCCTTGGCCGCTCTCCAGCTGCGCGAGGTAACGCTGGGACACGCCCGATTTCTCTGCAAGCTCCCGCCGTGAGATTCCCACACGGGCCCGAGCGCTCCGAACGCGCTCACCAACGAGGATAAGGAGGCGTTCGATTTTAGTATCGTCGATAGGCTCGCCATGGCGAGTGGCAGTTACATGTCCGCCGAATGTAACAATTTCGTCCACAGCTGCTGCTCCTAGGTTATATGCATTATACTGCTTCAGCGCCTGCAATCGAGCAATATTTTTCTTACTGGCTCTCAGCATAATCAACAATCAAACCATCCAGACCGTCTTCGCACTCGGGAGCGCCAGAACTGACCGGAACTTCAACGGAAAAATCGGAATAAGCGCTCGCGCCGCAATGTTTGCGCTGGCGCTAATTTTTTCTGGAAACGGAAACTGAACAAGTTTTTCTGGGTTTATTCTCAGCTTTAGTGGCGATGGGGGCAAATTGACAGAATAAAAGTAATGGAGGAAAAACCATGAGCGCGACCCACGCTGAATTGGATGCCCTGAGTGAAGAAGAACACAGAAGACAGCTCACGCGCGCTGTTATAGCCAGCACGATTGGCACCACTATCGAGTGGTACGACTTCTTCCTGTACAGTACTGTCACGGGCTTGGCCTTTGCAAAGCTCTATTTCCCGCACGCTGACCCCCTCGTGGGTACGCTTGAAGCCTTTGGCGTTTACGCAGTGGGCTTTGCTGCCCGGCCCGTCGGAGCAGCGATTTTCGGCCATTATGGCGATAGGATAGGGCGAAAAGCCGCGCTCATCGCCACGCTGATGCTGATGGGAATTGCGACCTTTCTCGTCGCCTTCGTTCCCACCTACGCGCAGATTGGAATTTGGGGCGCCGTTCTCCTCACCATCCTTCGCTTTGTGCAGGGCGTGGGTGTCGGCGGAGAGTGGGGTGGCTCCGTTCTTCTCTCGATGGAGTGGTGCCGGACGGCCGGGAGTCGCGGCTTGGTGGCATCATGGCCGCAATTCGGGGTGCCGGCTGGGTTGTTTCTGGCGAACTTGGCAGTGCTGGCGTTTAGCGAAATCTCCGGCGATGAGTTCTTGGAGTGGGGCTGGCGCGTACCGTTCCTACTCAGCATTATCCTCGTGGGGATTGGGCTGTGGATCCGGCTTGGGATCTTGGAGACACCCACATTCAGACGTCTCGCAGCAGAAAACAAGCTGGAACAAGCGCCTTCGCTCGAGGTCATAAAAAGGCAGCCCCGGGAAATTATCCTGACCGCACTCGCGCGAATGGCGGAGCAGGCTCCTTTCTACATCTTTACAGCCTTTGTCTTCACATACGGCACGACAATTTTGGGAACTTCCCGCGATCTCATCCTTGTGGCGGTCCTGACTGCGTCGATGGTTTCGTTCTTCACGATCCCCTTCTCCGGATATCTTTCCGATCGAATCGGACGGCGTAAAATGTATCTGCTCGGTGCGGCAACCACGGGCGTCTTCGGCTTTCTCTACTTTTTCATGCTGAACACCGCCGTACCAGGCTGGATCTTTCTTGCGATTGTGCTGTCCCTCATTCCCCATGACATGATGTATGGGCCGCAGGCTGCACTGATCGCCGAATCCTTTACCGGACGGCTGCGTTACAGCGGGGCCTCGCTCGGTTACCAGCTCGCCTCGGTTATTGCCGGAGGACCGGCGCCACTGATCGCCACCGCGTTGTTTGCAAGCTTCAAATCCGGCTACGCAATCGCAGCCTATATCCTTGTCTGCTCTGTCATAAGTCTCATCTCGGTGTCGCTGCTTAAAGACTACACCAACAAGGATATCTCGGCTGAGTATGACGAGATGGAACACCAGCCGGTGCCCGTGGGTGCCGCTGAGTAGCCCGGACTTAGAGCGACTCGCTTTTGCTTGAATTTTGATCTAACTCCAAGCGATGCGCTCTGGCCTGTTCGAATAAACTTGAAACTTTGTGCGCTGGTCACCAAGGTCATCGCCGAGGGACAAGAGATTTATTTGCCATGATCGGCACAGGCCAGCAATTCATCGTCGCCGGCGAGCGCACCAACGTCACAGGCTCCGCCAAATTCCGCAAGTTAATAGAAGCCGGCGATTACGATGCCGCACTAGCGGTGGCGCGCGAGCAGGTGGAAAGCGGCGCCAATGTCCTCGATGTAAACATGGACGAGGGCCTCCTCGACTCCGTGAGCGCGATGACCACCTTCCTCAATCTCATCGCCGGAGAGCCCGATATCTCCCGCATTCCTATCATGATCGACTCGTCGAAGTGGGCGGTGATCGAGGCGGGTCTCAAATGCGTTCAAGGAAAGGCCATCGTCAATTCGATCAGCCTCAAGGAAGGGGAGGCGGTCTTTCTGGATCATGCAAAGCGGATTCAGCGCTACGGCGCGGCCGCTGTCGTTATGGCCTTCGACGAGACGGGCCAGGCTGAAACCGCGGAGCGGAAACTGGCCATCTGCAAACGAGCCTATGGGCTGCTAACCGGGAAGGTTGGCTTTCTGCCTGAGGACATCATCTTCGACCCCAACATCTTCGCTGTCGCCACCGGGATCGAAGAGCACAACAACTACGCCGTTGCTTTTATTGAGGCCACTCGCCGCATCCGGGCCGAGCTGCCTTACGTGCATGTGTCGGGCGGCGTCTCGAACCTTTCCTTCGCGTTCCGCGGTAACGAGCCCGTGCGCCAGGCAATGCATACGGTTTTTCTCTATCACGCGATCCAGGCCGGCATGGACATGGGGATCGTGAATGCCGGTCAGCTTGGCGTTTACGACGATCTCGACCCCGAATTGCGAGAGCTGTGCGAAGACGTCATCCTTAATCGCCGCGCCGATGGGACCGACCGCCTTCTTGAAGCAGCTGATCGTTTCAAAGGCGGCGGCGCAAAGAAGCAAGCCCCCGATCTTTCCTGGCGCACCCGGCCCGTCCGCGAGCGCCTGACGCACGCGCTTGTCCATGGCATCGCCGATTATATCGAAGCCGATACCGAAGAGGCACGCCTTGAAGCAGCGCGCCCCCTGCATGTGATCGAAGGCCCATTGATGGACGGCATGAACGTGGTCGGCGACCTTTTCGGCGCGGGCAAGATGTTTTTGCCGCAGGTGGTGAAATCAGCGCGCGTGATGAAAAAGTCCGTGGCCTATCTCATGCCCTTCATGGAGGAGGAGAGGCGCGAGAGCGGGCTCGAAAATATGCCAAGCGCGGGCCGTATCGTTATGGCCACAGTGAAGGGCGACGTGCACGATATCGGCAAGAACATCGTCGGGGTTGTTCTTCAGTGCAACAATTACGACGTGATCGACCTTGGCGTGATGGTGCCGTCTCAGGTCATTCTCGACAAGGCGCAGGAGG
>JBAUNL010000234.1:0-3982 GCA_049579205.1 Rhodomicrobium sp.
AGCCCGCCCCTGAATTACTGGGAATACCTTCCGTGCGCACGTCGCCGTCCTCCGGCTGGAACATGTTTCCCACGCGCGTCTTTCTTTTGAAGAAACCGCGTTTGAGGGCGCCGTTACGCATGATGGACAATTTGCAGCACTGGCGAAACAGGGCTGCTGACACTTTGGCCCGGTTAGAGGAAGCGAAGGACCCAAAAGTACGAGATAGCTTAGTGCGCCTTTACCAGAACTATGTGCGGATGGTTCGCTTCGAAGAAGGGCGACTTAGCGCTGGTGGTCACGGTGATCGTTCAAAGACCACGCCGGGAGCGCCTAAACAAGAAGAGTAATAACGAATTCTTATCCGTTTTGACGATTATCAAGGCCGCAACCCCAAAAGGGTCTATCGTGAGGCAAGGACCGCAAGGGGATGACGGCGAAGACGGCAGCCACCCACAGTCAAGGGTGACAATGTTCAGGGACACCGCAAAAGTTCAGCACCATGAAAGCCACCGGCAAGCCGTTGCGAGGAGCCAGGGTCCTGGTTGCCGAAGACGAGCCACTTCTTGCTTGGGATATTATGAAGGAGCTTTTGCAGGCGGGTGCCGATGTTGTGGGACCAGCAATGAGTGTAGGCCGTGCGCTTGAGCTTGCCGAGAAAGAGAACTTAAGCTGCGGGTTGCTCGATGTGCAGCTGCGCGATGGGCCGGTTTTTCCCGCTGCCGAAGTACTGAGGCAAAAGGGCGCTGGTATTGTCTTCCATACGGGCCGGGTGGGCTTTGAGGAGCTGAAACGGGATTGGCCAGGCGCCAAGGTTGTTATGAAGCCCGCATCTTTTTGTCAGATCATTGAGGCCATGACCTGCGTATGCGCATGCCAACGCGGAGCGGCATAAGGCGCATAGGGTCGAAGGGGCCGCGATGCATTGTTTAAACGCAACCCAAGCGACCCTTTCGACCCCTTTTTCAAAGTTGCCCTCTAAGAAAGGGTCGAAGGGGTCTAATGGGTCGCGTCCTCGCGCAACGCACCATGGAGCGGGAGGCGAAGACGAACCTCCCCTGCTCTTCGCGATACTATATTATACGACGCCTCTCACCACGCAAAAGCCGGTCCCGGGCGCATTCACGCCCCACATCAGGCTGCCGTCTACAGTGCAATACGCATAGATTTCGAAACCATCCAGCTCCTCTCTGTGCCGTCCAGCTTCGCGCCTCGCGCGCTTCATGACCCTCTCCAGGGCTCCGAGCTGGGTTAGCGAAAGACGCTGCTTCATTTCTGCATTTAGCAGCTCGGCGAGGTTGTTGACTACGCCGCCCGGGCTGCCCAAAATCTCTTTGAAATCACTATTCATTGCGATGAGGGGTTGTAACTTTCGCGGCTTCGCTCCGAGGCCCGATTTCGAACCTAAGTACTTAGATCGCTCGCACTCTCCGCAGGGCCTCGTCCTTCTCTCGACTGTTTGAAGACGCAAGGGAAAAAGGAGAGCCGCGAAATTGGCCAGTCCCCGGAGTACGGCTGGAACTTTCGTCACCCGCCGCCGAGATCGATGCCTGTGTGCAGCAAATCAAAGGTGATGTCCGCCTCATTCAAGACGAACGGCTTTTTCTGATGGCGGCGATCATCCTGGCCGATCAATTGCGCGATACCCGCGAACAACTGGAGAACTCTCTCAGGCAAATTGCTGATTTCCGCGCTTCCCAATCGCGCGAAGGCAAAGCCTCGAAGCGCGCGAACGCGTCAAAAACTATATCGCTCGCGGAGTGTCCCGCATCCGGGGGCTTATAAGGATTAAGCTCACGACAAATCTATTGTCGAATTATTGCCTAATACGCTTCGCCTCTGCATTGCGTAGAAATTCACGTAGGAGCACAGCCAAGGACACCAGAGGCAACCCCGCAGCCAGGTTCAACGAGGAAGCCACTCGACATAATCACCTTGCCAGCTCACAAGGAGCTGCAAGACCATGGTGTGAATCTGGTGCTGCAAAGCTATGGTGAGAAGCCGATAGCGTGAAAGGAAGGGCATGAGCCGGAAATCGAGGGGCGTTGCTTCTTTACAACGGCACATTGCCACACGGGGGCAACAGGGAGCCACTACGCGCCTATTTGGTCGTTGCTTCTCGGGTGGCGCGATCGCTTCAGGCTTCAGGTTTCGAAAGCGCAGCGGGCTTTCTTCACTCCGACGCTGAAGGGCGGCATTCGCTTACCTATGATGTGCTCGAATTGCTGCGCGCCGATATCGACAACGCGATCTTGCCCTGGGTCGCATCGCACACTTGGAAGCGGCAGGATTTTCCGGTGACGCCGGAAGGCATAGTGCGATTGCAGCCGACACTAGCGGCGGTGGTGGCGCAGCGCGGGATGAGGGCACAGAGAGATGTTGACGTGGCGGTGGGGTGGCTAACGGAGTTGCTGTTGCCAGCGCGGAAGGTCTCAACTGGAAGGGCGGCGGCCACCCTTTAATGGCTAGGTGCTTTTGAGCCTCCCGCAAGCCCGTTGCGACAACAACAAGCGCGAATTCCTCCCCGCCCCCTGATTTCCTGGGAGGATGAGTGCTTCTAGGGTGAGGAAGATAGCGCCGCCCGTGAGGAAGGCTTCTAGATCGATCTGCTTAAAACAGAAGCGGCGCCTTTGTGGCCCTAGGCGCCGCTCCGATGACCAGATGGAGTCTGGTTATTTCAGAGGCTCGTATGACGGAAGGAAGTGGTAGTTTATCCCCACACGGACAGTATTGTAGGAGTGCTCGGCATCCAATTCGGCCAGAACCAGCGGAGCTACAGCATCCACCGAGAGGTGATCTTTGCCGAGGTCAATAAATTGATATTCTGCCTTCACTGACCATTTCGGCGAAACTGCATATTCAACACCCCCACCCACAACATAGCCCGTTGCAGTCTCGCTTTTGCTAACCGAGCCGGCTCCGGCACCATCCACTTTGGAGAGTTTGTCCTGGATGCCGCCAAAGGCAAAGCCGGCGGTCCCGTAAAAAAGCGCACTGCCACAGGTATAACCAAGCCGCCCGCGGACAGTCCCGAACCAATCGAGGTCAGTAGAGCCGGTAGCCGAGATGCCAGGGGCTAAGCCAGTCGTGGCATCGCCATGAATATTAGCGGCTTGGATGTCGGCTTCGACGCCATACACAAAGCGCCCGCGCTGCCAATTGTAGCCGATCTGGCCGCCGCCAAAGCCGCCTTCGGGAGTAAAGTTCGCAGAGTTTTCTGCGATGATTGTGCCGCCTATAATCTCAAGATCGGTAACCTTGCTGCTGGGAGTGCCCCAACCATAGCCGCCATTCACCCCCACATAGAAACCTGCCCAAGGCGCCGGAACATAGTCATCCTTGTAACCGCCCGGGCCCCCAGCGGGGCCAGGAACATACATATCTGCCGCGCTTGCCGCAGAGGTCAGCGCAATAACACCCACTGAAGCAAAAATAATGCGCCGGATCATCGAGAAGCCCCCTACATTAGTGCGCAGATCCTCATCCAGCTTTATTTCTAGGTGCCCAGCAGCCGAACTCACACCAATCTTGGGTAGAGGCTGTTGATTGCTTGCCGCTGTTGCGGCTTTGCCACTCGCGGATGGTGGTCCATTTTCGGATTTGGTCATTGGGCCTGAAATGCTAACGCCAACGCAGAAGAAGCTATTCGCCTTTATCCAGGGCGAAATCGCGAAGAGCGGCGCATCTCCGAGCTTGGCCGACATCGCTACAGCGATGGGGTACTCGGCAACGGCGGCTCGAAGAGGTTTAGTCAAGCTTGAAAGACTCGGTTACATTACCCGGCAGCCCCGTGTCCCGCGAAGTATCAAATTTACGAAGCAAAAGTAATATTCGAAAGCGCTCAAGTCAGTTACGTCCGGCGCTTTATTCTCAGCTCAGACGCGCGCCCCCCTTCAAAAAAGCACCTGTTAAAATCGAGTTTATACAACTACGCCAAATACTTAGGGTATTACTAACAGGCGGGATTAAATACCACATCAGATTGGCGATCCGGCTCAAACGT
>JBAUNL010000235.1:0-1860 GCA_049579205.1 Rhodomicrobium sp.
CCTATATGGGGCTGGAGCCCGGTACGAAGATTACGGATATTACCGTCGATCGGGTTTTCATTGGCTCATGCACCAATGGCCGCATTGAAGATCTTCGGGCGGCGGCGAACATTGTCAACGGCCATCGCGCCTCCGATCGGGTTAGCGCCATGGTCGTGCCGGGGTCGGGGCTGGTGAAGGAGCAGGCGGAGGCAGAAGGGCTGGACAAGATCTTTCTTGCTGCTGGGTTCGAATGGCGCGAGCCGGGCTGCTCCATGTGCCTAGCCATGAATGCAGATAGGCTAAGTCCCGGTGAGCGCTGCGCATCGACCTCAAACCGCAATTTCGAAGGACGTCAAGGCTTCAAGGGCCGTACTCACCTTGTGTCGCCAGCAATGGCGGCTGCCGCGGCAATAGCGGGACATTTCGTGGATGTGCGTACGTTCCCAAATTAGCGACTGATTAAGATCGGCCTGCGGATGGCTTCGCGGTAAGCGCCTTGTCCTGGTCATAACGATTTGCGCTAAGGGACCGTCAACGATCCCGCTTGGGGCGGCCTGGCCTTTGCTAGTAGTTTTCCCAGAGTCCAGGCGTGGCGAGTTCCAGAACGTGGCCGTCAGGATCGCGAAAATAAATGCTTTTGCCACCGCGTGGCCAAGTCATCCGGCCTTCGATTTGGACGCCATGCTCGCGCAGCTGTTCTTCCCAGGCCTCAAGCTCAGAAGCGCCGATAGCGAAGGCAAAGTGCAGCGGCCCCGACCCGTCGTGACCGGGGATGACTCCGCCTGGAAGAGCGGCTGGATTGACGGAGGCGCCTCGCTGAAATACGAGAAGGACGCTTCGAGATCCGAGTCCGTAGGCAGTCAGACGGCTATCTGAAAACATGGGCTTTAGGCCCATCACATCCTCATAGAACCGCTTTGCACGCTCCATGTCGTCGACATAAATCGAGGTTTCCAAGACTCCATCGAGCTTTGGCATTGTCTGCCTCTTCGTTCCGCCTCAGCTTCCAGGTCCGCTGTCATTCAAGAACAGCTGCACTTCCCTGAAAAGCTGCATGCGGTTCTTCTCCATGATCACAGTGTGGGTGCCTTCGCCAATTTCCACGAACCGTTTCCAAGGCGCGTTTTTCAGCCGCGCGAAAACCGCATGCGCCATTGGGCTCGGAAGATCGGCGTCCCATTCGGCATGAATAACAAGCGCAGGCACTTTTATATCCGCCGGATCATATTTGGGCTTCCCGCCGGCCCAATATTCGCGGCTGTCCGCAACAGTTCCGTTCGGCGCACGCAGCTTCTTGGGTTCCTGCGACCTGCCCCACGGATCGGTGCTGAACGTAGCTTCCGCCCATTGCTCGAACCAGCCCGCAGGGATGAGTGACTCGCGCTGGTCCGCCGCAACGCCCTTGAGCCAGCGCTCCTTCGCTTCGGCTATCGAAACAACGCGGTAAGCCCCAAGCGGTCCGCCCTTATCGGTGAGCGAAGGTTCGGTGCGCAGCCATTGCGGCGCATAAAGGACAAGCTTCGCCACCTTGTCATTATGGGTTGCGGTATACGAGCCCATTATGGTGGTGCCCCAGGACCAGCCGATCAGATTAAGCTTGTCTATGCCGCGTTCTTCCAAAATATGGCTGATGGCGCTGCCAACGTCCTCAACCGCGTCGGTGGTTCTCATCAGCGGCTCATGCGCGTCCGCAGGCTCGTCCATTTCCTTCGGCCTGTCTGAGCGCCCGTAACCTCTAAGGTCCACGAGCCAGACATCGAACCCGTCACGCGCGATGAAATCCATCCAGGACATGCCAGCGAGCGGCAGGTCGAACGCAGTCTCGGCCGGATAGGTCGAGCCATGCGCGAACAGCACGGTTTTCTCCGGCGTGAACTT
>JBAUNL010000236.1:0-7269 GCA_049579205.1 Rhodomicrobium sp.
ATCCTATCCCCCGCATCGAGGCAAAACCGCGAGGCGTGCTTACTTCCGCTGCTATAGGTAGAGCCGGAGAAAAGGAGCCTATGTGACCCAAGCAATTTCACAGAGATCGTAGGCTCCCGTGGTGAATTTGCGTCGAGAATAGGCAGTGACCCTCATTTTTTGGCTCCGAGACCGGCCAAGATCTTTATCGCCTTTTCGGCGCGGCGCAACGGTTCTAGATTCTGGTACGTTCGCGCGAGCAGCAGAGCGCCTTCGAGCTGGCTGAGGACTGCAGTGGCAGTTCGTTCTGCCTCGTTAGGCTTCATACCGAACCGCTCCATTCCAAGTTTGATTTCGGTTTCCCACATTTGAAATGCGGTGCGGCTCGCAACGGCAAGATTGCCAGCCTGCGCGGCCGTTTCGAGTGCGGCGGTCGCAATCGGACAGCCTTCTTTATAGCCAGACCGCTCAAGGTTCGACGCCATGGCTCGCACGATACGCTCGAGGAAGGAACCGATATTTTTGGAGTTAGCCGCCGACTCGACGATGAGCGCGCGCACCAGCTCCGCACCGCGCGCCATGGCAGCCACGCCAATTTCCTCCTTGCCATTCGGAAAATGGAAATAGAGCGACCCGCGAGGTGACCCTGCTGCATCGAGAATTTCGTTCAATGCGGTGCCATAATAGCCTTGCCGGCTGAGCAGCTTGACCGCCGCGGCTATCGTTTTTTCTTTCGAATCAGGGGCCTTTGTCATGCCGAAACTTATCAATTGCAAATCACTATGACGACCGTCATAGTATGACGTCCGGCATACATACTAGCCCTGCACATTCAGGATGGATTCATGAAAAGGCTATTCCATTTCGTTATTTCGCTTTTCTCCCTGACCGGCGCTTCGGCGGCGGTTGCGCAGAGCCTTTCCGAGGCAGAAGCGCGCGCTGTTATTGCCCCATGGTACAGCCTGTTCAACGTAAGCAGCCGTATTGACGTTAAAACCATTCATGAGCAAGTGCTGACCGAGGACTACGAATCCTGCTCCGGCTATTTGCCAGGCGAATGCTGGGGCCGTGACACATCGGTAAAGGTTGTCAGCAATTTTTCTAAGTCCATTCCCGACATGAAGTTCGATATCAGGGAAGTGCTCGTTGCGGGTAGCCGGGTGATCGTACGCGGGGAAGTGACCGGGACGCCGTCCGGCGAGTTGTTCGGCGCGCCGCACACCGGCAAAAGCTTCAGGATTATGGCCATCGACATTCAGACGATCAAAGATGGCAAGATCGCGAAGACTTATCACATGGAGAACTGGGTTAGCGCGCTGGGTCAGCTCCGTGCTAAGTAATTGCCAAATTTATAGCTCCGGCTACCGGGTAGGGTAATTGGTTTCAGGCCGGCGCGAGCGGACCGGGATCGGTTTACCCCAGCTAGCGCACCGCGCGGAATAGACCGCCGTCGACCGGGACCACGGTGCCGGTGATGTAATTCCCTTTTGGGGATACAAGCAGCGCCACGAGGTGCGCGATATCCTCCACCGTCCCGATCCTTCCCATTGGGACGTCGTCTTCCAGCTCCTTGCGCACCGCATCGGCCGGCTTGCCTCCAGCTGCGAAGACCTTTTCAAGGCGCTGCGTCTCAACATAGCCGGGACAGATCGTATTCACATTTATCTTATGCTTCGCAACTTCGAGTGCGAGCGTTTTCGCATACCCGATCACCGCTCCCCAGCTTGCGACAGACAGTCCGAACCGGGCAATCGGCTGGATCGCCGAAATTGCGGTGATGTTCAGGATGCTGCCCCCGCCGCGCGCCTGAATATGAGGAACGGAGGCGCGCGCCATGCGCGCCACATACATAAAGTTCTGCTCCATGGCCTTCTGCCAGGCAGCATCGTCGAAAGAGATCAGATCGCCGAGAGGTGGGGCACCATCATTGTTCACGAGGATATCAAGACCGCCGAAGGCAGCCACAGCGCTTTCCACGGCGCGGGTGCAGTCGGCTGCCTGACGGCAATCCGCTTGTATGGGCACGATTTTCGATCCAGTTTCGGCTGCGATCTTTTCCGCCGCTGCTTGCAGCCCTTCCATTCGCCGCGCAGTGATAGCAACCTGCGCTCCTTCGGCTGCAAGCATCTTCGCAATGCCGTAGCCGATACCCTGGCTCGCTCCACCCACGAGCGCGGCCTTGCCTTGCAGATCCAAGTTCATGACTTCAGGCTCTCGAAAAACGCTTCCGCGTTGCGATGGAAGACGTTTTCCAGAACGTCTTCTGGATAGCCTTCGGATTTCCAGTCGCGGGTCAGACGCTCATAGCTGAAGAGGGGGTAATCGGCGGCGAACAGAACGCGGTTCTTGAGGCGGCGCGGGATCTCATGCTTTAGATCGGGGGCGAAGTACTTTGGCGACCAGCCATGCAGCTCGTACCAGATACTCCGCTTATGCATCAGCACGGCCAGCGTCTCCGTCTGCCACGGCCAGCCCGGCCGGGCTGCAACGATTTTCAGCCCCGGAAATCTGGCAGCAACTGAGTCAAGATGCCGGGGATGGCAGTTGTCGAGGATCACACCGCCGCCGCCAGGCAGCCCGGCACCAAGTCCGGTGGTTCCGACAAAGATTAGCACCGGGATGTTGGCCTCGATGCATAGCTTGTAATAGGGATCGAAGAGCGGATCGCTCGATGGCGGTGTGAGCGAACTGGAGACGCCAAAGCCGATAAAGCCGATGCGCTTACCGATGCAGCGCCGCAGTTCGCGCAAGCCCTCTTCGCCGGAGCTCGGATCGATGTGAATCCAGTGACCGAGGATCACGTCCTGGTTCGCCCTCTCGGTTTCGAAGGCGTAGTCGTGAAGCGCCCGCATCTCCTCCAAAGGCAAGAACTTCGCAAACCCGAAATCAAGGATGGTTTGAACATTCGAGGCGCGGAAATAATCCGTCATCTCCTTCTCGGTTGCGTATTTCGTTTCCGAGTTCCAGGTCGCCTTTTGCTGCTGCAACTCAGCGGCTGTTCGCAGCGGGTAGCCGCGCTCCGTTCCCCAATGCGAGTGGATATCGATGATCTTCATGAGGCCTCTCCCAGATAAGATGCGCGAATTTGGCCGTTGGCGAGAAGCGCTTCACTAGCACCTTCTGCTGCGATCCGGCCGTTTTCGAGGACGTAGGAGTAATGTGCGAGGCGTAAGACTTTGGACGCGTTCTGTTCAGCAATCAGAATGGAAGTGCCGTTCGCGTTGATATTTCGCACGACGTCGAGAATGAGATTGAACGTTTTTGGGGCGAGCCCAAGCGAGGGTTCATCCAGCAGCAAGCAGCGCGGGCCCGTCATGAGGGCGCGACCGATGGCGAGCATCTGCTGTTCCCCGCCCGACAGAACCGACGCTCTCTGGCTGGCTCGCTCATGCAAAACGGGAAACAGGCGGAAGACCTCGTTCATTCGAGCTTCCATAAGGGCATGATCGCCCAAGAGATAGGCCCCCATTTCGAGGTTTTCCCGCACGCTCATATCCCGAAATAGGCGGCGCCCTTGGGGCACGTGAATAAGGCCGTTCCGGACGAGTTTTACCGAAGGCCAGCGGGTTGTATTGGTGCCGAAGAGCAAGACCGCTCCGCCATGGATGGTGGCGAGGCCCGACAGGGCACGCATCAAGGTCGTCTTCCCGGCCCCATTCGCACCGAGCACTGCAACGATCTGGCCAGCTCCGAGGCGTATGTTGACGCTCCTCAAGACGGGAAAGCGGCCATAGCCAGCGCTGAGATTTTCGGCGGCGAGCGTCATGCATCCTCGCCGAGGTAAGCTTCGATGACCGCTGAATTTGAGCGCACCTCATCCGGCCTGCCCGTTGCAAGGACCCTGCCTTGGTTGAGCACGGTGACACGCGTGGCGAGGCTCATCAACACGCGCATATTGTGCTCCACGATCAGGACCGTGATGCCCCGCTCGCGCGCGATTTCTTTTATGGTGGTGACAGCGCCGTTGGCTTCGGCCTCGCTCATCCCGGAGACGGGTTCATCGAGCAGCAACAGCTTCGGATTTGCCGCCAACGCTCGGGCCATGTCGATGCGCTTTTGCAGTCCGAAGGGCAAATCCTGT
This sequence comes from Rhodomicrobium sp., assembly GCA_049579205.1. GTDB lineage: Bacteria > Pseudomonadota > Alphaproteobacteria > Rhizobiales > Rhodomicrobiaceae > Rhodomicrobium. The sequence continues at coordinate 4,061 of JBAUNL010000236.1, forward strand.
GCCCGGACATCGGCAAAGTCAGCCAAGCCGAAATCGGCAAGCATATGATGTAGCCCCTGCCGCGCCTCCTTCTCCATCCGCCTCGCCTTGCCGATGCCCAATGCGGCCGCAACGACCCCGTAGGGCTGACGCCGATAGAAGCCCGTCAGGACATTTTCGATAACGGTGCAATCGCCGAATAATTCGCAATGCTGAAACGTCCGGCCGAGGCCGTGAGATGCAATGGCATCGGGTGCGAGGCCGGTGATGTCCGCGCCATCGAATGAGATACGGCCAGTCTGCGCCGCGACTACGCCAGTAATGGCATTGATGAGGGTGGTTTTGCCCGCGCCATTCGGCCCGATCACGCCGTGGATTTCGCCGGCCTCGACGGCAAGCAAGACATCGGCCACAGCCGCTATGCCGCCGAAATTGACGGACAGATGCTTGGTCTCAAGGAGCGCCATGAACGGTCTCCTTTCGCGCACGCTCTGAAAGCTTCCAGTTAGGGAGCTTTTCCAGTAACCCAACAAGCCCGCGCGGCATAAACATCAGCGAGCCAAGGAGGATCAGGCCGTAGATCAGTTCGCTGTATTCCTGGGTGCCGCGCAGAGCCTCCGGCAGCACAGTCAGTAGCACCGCACCGATGATCGAGCCAACGACCGAACCTAAGCCGCCAACGACGATGAATGTGATGTGTTTTAGGGATTCGAGCACGCCGAACTCTGTCGGATCGATGAAGCCAGCTACGACCGCAAAGAGACCCCCCGCACATCCGGCGAAGGCGGCATTGATGGCAAAGGCGAGAAGCTTCACCCGCGCCACGGGAATTCCGAGCGCTTGCGCCGCGAACTGGCTTTGCCGCACGGCATCGAAGGCCCGGCCAAATCGCGAGTTCTGAATATTCCAAGCTGCGAGAATAGCGGCTGCCGCCAGCGTCACAACCAGTAGATAAATCGCGGTCTCGGAGTGGAACGGAATCCCAAAGACCTCTGGTCGGGCCACCTTCAGCCCTCTTATTCCGCCGGTGAAATCGGGGGATTCCTCGATTGCGATCTGCACCAGTTCAAGAAAGCCGAGCGTGACCAGGGCAAGATAGAGCCCGGACAGCCGGCGTGCAGGAAAGCCAACGACTGCGCCAAGCAAGAATGTCAGAAAAGCCGCTGCGGGCATGGCCGCGAACCAGGATATGCCCTGGTTCACGAGCAGAACCGTTCCATAGGCGCCGGCCGCCATGAAGGAGGCGTTGCAAAGCGAAATCAGCCCGCAATTGCCGCTGAGCAGGTTCAGCCCGGCCGCAATGATAATGTTAATCATCGCGAGTTCGGTTAAATAGAGATAGTAGCTTGTCGCCAAGACGGGGGCTGAGCAGACCGCGGCAAGGATAAGAAGTGGTATCGCGGCGCGCATCCCATTCATACTCGCCCGGCTGAGGAAGAACCCGCCAAGCCTTCGGGTCTGGCCAGGAGGATCAGAATGAGGACAGCGAAGGGAACCAGATTCTTGAACGTCGCTCCCCAAAAGGCGCCCGCGTAAGTCTCAAGCAATCCGAGGAGGATGCCTCCCGCGACAGCACCGCCGAGACTGGAAAAGCCGCCAATGACCGCGGCCACCAAACCTTTGAGGATGAGCTGCCCCATATCCGGATTGATGCCGATAACCGGAGAAAGTAAAAGCCCCACCAATGCACCCAGCATCGCGGCCAACGCCCAAGCCGACGCGAAAACCGATCCGGTCTCGATGCCCATGAGCTGCGCGGCAATCGGGTCTAAAGCCGTGGCGCGCATCGCTTTTCCGAATTTCGTGTAGACGAAGAATACCGCGAGTGCCCCAGCAATCACCGCCATGCTCGCGACGAAGACCAGATAGGCCGGATTGAGGCGAAGCGGCCCCAGCCGGAAAGGCGTTCCAATGAAGGGCGCGTCGAGGGTGAAAGTATTATCCTGCCAATGCAGTCTTATCAGCGCCTTGATCACGATCCCGATCGCAAACGTGCCGATCACCAGCGTGAACTCGGGTCCGCCCATCATCCGGCGAATGATTCCGCGCTCGATCAGCGCTCCTGCTGCCGCCGCAAGCAGCAAAGTAACCGGCACGAGAGCCAGATAAGGCAGCCCAAAATTCGCGAGCACGAGGCCTGTGTATGCGCCGAGGGTGACGATTTCGCCCTGGGCGAAGTTCACGACTCCGCTGGCCTTGTATGGCAGCACAAGCGCCAGGCCCACGAGCGCATAGATGCTGCCGATACTAAGACCGGAAAGCGCGAGTTGCGATGCCACCTGCCAGGTCATGCTGGCCGCCTTTTCACATCCGGGACGGCGTCAGGATTACTGATAGCGTTTGAGAATATCGCTCTCGCGCTTGCCTTCCCAGGCAAGCGGCTGCCATTCCCCGTTCTTCACCTGCATGGCCTGCAGACGAAGATTGCCGATATGATGCTTCGTCGTGAAGGTGCGAGGCGAGGCGATTGGGCCGATCCGGTAATCCTTCGTCTTTTCGAGCGCATCGATCAGCTTCTCAGTCGTCAGGTCCTTACCTGCCCGCTTCAGCGCATCCGCCAAGACATACATGTCGGAATAAGCCAACACGTCGAATATGTTTGGGCGCCCGGCCGGCATGTTGGGGTATTCCTGTTTCCATTTCGCGACCCACGCCTTCATTTCCGGCGCGGAGGAGCCGGGCAGGAACGGAATCAAGGCAAAGCCGCTGACGCCTTCGGCCGACTGTTTCGCCGCGGTGAGCAGGTTTTGATCGACCATGGTCGTGCCCACGAAGAAGGGCTGGTTCAGGCCCAGTTCTTTCGCTTGCCTAAGTGCAATCGCAGCCTCTGCTGGATTGCCGAAAAAGGCGATCACTTGTGGGTCTGCTTGCTGGATTTCGAGAAGCTGGGGGGTGAAGTCCTTGTCGCCGATATTGAATTCGGCGCGCTTCACGGGCGTAATCCCATACCAGCTTTCGAGTTGCTTGGTTAGAGCGTTGCCCTCGTTTTTGGGATACTCCTCGCGACCGCTCATAATGGCGATTTTCTTCGCCTTCATGTGATCGGCAATGAACTCGGCATAGAGTTCGCCGTAGCGCGGAACTTCGGTGGTTCCGCCCCGGAACAAATTGCGTGAGAATGGCCAAGTGACTGCGGGCGCAGATGCGAAGGAAACGAACATCACGCGTCCGTTCTCTTTGACGAAGTCGATCGAGCCGGTGGTGCCGTTGCTGCCCGCGACACAGAAAAT
>JBAUNL010000237.1:0-3562 GCA_049579205.1 Rhodomicrobium sp.
ATGCCATCTCGCGCGCCGACGCCGCGGCGGCTTTCTTCGTCTCGTCGGCCGTAATGGCGGCCTCCGCGGCCTCGCGGGCGAGCTTCTCGGCACGCGCGGGAGCAGCGGCGACCGCCTCTGCGTTCGGCATGAACAGCGCCGCGTGAGAAAACTCGGACGGGGCTGCGTCGTCCGGCGAGATGATCACTCGCATCCCGATCCGCGTCTTGTCGAACAGCGTCTCCGCAAAGCCGAAGGGCATCCGCACGCAACCATGCGAGGCCGCATACCCCGGCAGCGGGCCACCGTGCAGCGCGATGCCGTTCCAGGTGATGCGCTGCATGTGCGGCATCGAGGCATCGTCATAGAGGCTGGAATGGTGGTCCTCGTCCTTCTCCAGAACGGCAAAGACGCCTGCTGGTGTCTCGCGTCCTTTGGTGCCGGTCGACACCGGTGCCCGCATGATCCATCCGTCACCGTCATAGAAAGTGACTTGCTGGGTCTTGAGCGACACGATTGCCATGATCGGCTCGCCTGCATGGCGCGGCGCCGTCGCCTCCGTTGGGGGCGCAGAGCGCGCCTGTCTCGCTTCGGCGCCAGCGGGCAGCACCGTCAGCGAGGCAATGGCCGCGAACGTTACTACGACAAGAGGCCTCCAACGGCGGATTGTTACGGCGGAATGCGCCATACTAAATCGAATTGCCATGCCATGCCCCGTTGAAATGCCCAGTCAACGCTTGTGTCGATCGGGTATCACATCATGACATTAGGATCCACTGACGCACCACAACGTTCCCCAGCTGCTCCTAGGGACTAACGGCACCTCGCCATGGCAGTCCTTAATTATTGAACAGCCTTCGCAGCGGGAAGGGGGGCTTGCGGCTGAAATTGGCCCAATTTACCCGGCGCTGGAACTTCCGCGAAAGGCTCGCAAGAGATCCGAAAGCGAGCATCGCCTGTCTCTGGACGCATCCACCGCGATCGTGACCGGCCGCATGCGTTGACCCACCCCCGTGACGAAGGTGTTCGATCAGAGGAATTGGCGTAAGCATCATATAGATTGACGCTGGACGACCTCCATCATCTTTGCGATCCCGGAAAAACGCTGAAGCGCTCCCGGGACGACGTCACTTTGATATCGCTCAGTGTGGGCTCATGCGGGCGGATCCGGGATGCCCAGGCACTTTGAAGCGCTTCCCGGTATTCACGATCTGGTTGCCGCTCACCTTTAGGATGGAAAAGTCGCTGTCGAGATAATTGCCGATCAACAAATACTTCCCATCGGGGGTGAAAACCGCGGCTTCAGGCAAGCCGCCGACCTCGATGTCCTGGGTTTTGGTGACTTTCTTGCCATCGATGGACAATACCGAAATGCTGCCGTTCCTGTGATAAAAGAAGGCCTTTTTGTTATTGGAACCGCGTAAGATCACCGAAACGGCAAGGTTGCCCTTTGGTGAGATGGCAAGCCCTTCGGGGCCGTCCCCAACAACGACCTGATCGATCTCGCGCGGCGGGTTCGCCGTGAGGTCTATCACACCCGCCGTGTCGATATTGCCGTCCGAGGAACCCGCATTGCCGTTATTGGAGGTAATCGCAAGGCTGCCGTTCGGGGTCACGGCGACATTATAGGGAAATAGGCCGACCAACATGTCGAGCTTGTTGTAAGTGACCTTGTCGCCATCGACCTCCAGGATCGAAACCTTGTTCGCGACCGCCTTTGTTGCAACCGCGCGTTTGCCGTCGGGCGTGAACGTGACGTGAGACACGGAATCGCCCATTGCCACTGTGTCGATGATTTTCACCTCAGTTCCATTGATGGAAAGCACGCTAATGGAGTTATCGCCGCGATTGGCAACAAGAGCGAGCCTCCCGTTCGGGCTGATGCTGAGGCCGGATGGCTGCTTGCCGCCTGTCAGCGTCGCCGCCAATTTCGGCGGGTTGGACTTCAAATCGATGACGTAAATCTTATTGTCCGGGCCTTGCTTCAGCACGTCGCCATCTTTCGTCACATCGATCGAATCCGCGACAATGGCGATCGAGCCGGTTGGATCGATGTCGAGATTGACTGGCGGTCCAACGACCGAGTTTTTGAGCGGAAGGTTCGCTACGATTTTGGGAGCTTCGGGATTGGCAAGGTCGACTATAAGAACCGAATCCTTGCCGGGCGGCAACAGGACGGGTTTGCCGTCGTTGTCCCAAAGCAGTTTCTCGTCATTGCCGACAATCATATAGGGCGCGGCCTGACTAGCCTTTTGCGCCGCGAAGATCGGCAAAAGCGCCGCTGTCAGTACAACCAGTGATTTTTTCACTTTCTTCCTCCCTTTGGGCAGCGTTACCGGCGATACCCGACTGATTTATAACATGGGCTGGTCTCGTGCGCGTTCCTCCGATCGGCGAATGTGCACGGAAATTCGTGCCGCAACGGTAATTGCCGCTCACACGAATGGGGGCTTTTTCCCACGACGGATGGCTGCCTTACCTAAGTCCATAAGCGTGCTTTAGCAAAGCGGCAAAAATTGACTATTGGCGAGTTCCAGTTAGCGCGCTAATTGCGACGAATTGAGCCATTGAGGGGACACATCGAGTTCCTTGCCGCTCGATTAGGTAAAGGGCAGCTTTTGGCCCGGCGCTGATCGGAGCACAGATTCGGGGACCGCGTCCGCTTGACAGCTAGAAAATGTCCGTCTCCCTATTTTGCGATCTCCAATCCACGCAGCATGAAAGCCGCGATCTCTGCTGTCATCTCCTCTTCAGAGAGCGTCTCTGGCAAAGCCCATTTCCGGAGCGCCACCATCGTCGGCAGAAATGTGACGATGTTCGCTAGAAGCCGGATCCTCGGCTCATCCGGCTTGTGCAAGACCTTGGCCTCATTCAGGAGCTTCTCGAAACATATTATGAATTCATCGACGCGGCCGAGAATAACCTTAAGCGAATTCGACTCTAGATTATGACTCTCGTGGTAGAGAAGCAGAATACTATCCGGGCGGGCCCACATGACCCGCAGGATGCCTTTGATCGCGGCTTCGAGCCTTGCTTTAGGGTCTCCTTCCAGAAGAAGCGCCTCCCTCACGCGATCGAGATACTCAGTGACGATGCGATCGCAGACCAGGAATAAAATATCTTCCTTGGTCCGGATGTAATTATAGAGCTTTCCCTGCGTAAGCTGCGCTTCCCCGCCAATGTCGCGCACTGTCGCTTCATGGAATCCTTTTGCGGCAAAGACGCGAATGGCGGCCTGAATGATCTGCTCACGCCGGTCACGGATCAATTCGCTGTTTTTGGTGACGGAGTGTACGGAGCGATGCGGCAAAAGCCTTTGCGAAGGACTTGTCATAAGTTGAGCACAACTCCTGGGTCGCTTGCCTCATCAAGTCCCTTGAAGGTTAAGCCAAAGGCGTGTTGACAACAAGCAAGCTTGGCCTCCAGACTGGCAAAAAACTGAGCGCTCAGTCAGCTCCAGGGAGGAAAAAATGATCAAAGGGCCGCTTGCCAGGCTCCTTTTGGTATTGTCAGCGCTATGGATAGGCGCCGCACATGCCGAGCCGGGCGTTACCGCAGATTCCATCAAGATCGGCGCGTTCGG
>JBAUNL010000238.1:0-12048 GCA_049579205.1 Rhodomicrobium sp.
CTCCTGCTTAATCGACTCTATAATCCGTTCATACCGCTCCGAAGCACCATTGATACCTAGCCTTGATGCTTTTATTTCTGCGTCCCTAATCAACCCAGCAGCATCTCTGAGCAATCGTACCACATCCGAGACCTTGCTCATGATGCCCTGCCGTCGAATGCATCAAGCTTCCTGAGGATACTTTCCGGTCTAGGGTTTGTGTACGTCTTCAATTGTGACCAGGTCTTGTGTCCCGAGATCGCACTAACTTCTCCTATGTGGAGCCCCTTATCAAACAAGGCCGTAATGCAGGTGTGCCGAAGATCATGAAAGTGCAGGTCGGCTATTCCAACACGTTGCAGGATGCGTTTCCAGGTCAGTTTAAGCAGGTTTGCCGTTACCGGGAATATGAAGTCACCGATTGGATCAATGCCTTCTAGGACCTCCTGAGCCTTCCTCGTCAACGGTATCTTCCTTGGTGTTCCGTTCTTCGTCTCTGGGATCAATAGCATCCTGTTCTTAAGGTCCAAGTGATCCCATTGCATATTGACGATTTCACCCAGCCTCATCCCTGTCTCGATGGCAAACAGGATAATGGGCAGGATGAAAAGATTCTTTCGTTGCCTTGCATCATCAAGGATTGCTTCTAGTTCCCCTGTCTCCAAGGTACGATCACGCTTGACTGTCTGTGCTGAGAACTTCAAGTCTGCTACTGGATTAATCTTCAACGGCAAACCGAACTCAGTCTTACCTATCTCGAAAACGTTTTGCAGGATAGCAAGTTCACGCTTCAATGATATGGCCGATATGCTTTCCAGCCTTGCATCACGATACTTTGAAAAATGCTGGACCCTGATATCAGCAACAGCCTTCTTTGCTAGGTCATGTCGTAGGAAGGCATTCAGGAAGATTTGTTCGTTCTTGGCTGACTTCTTTCGAGGCGAGACAGTGTCCCTATAGCGTTCGACAAGCTGGCCTAGTGTTAGTCCCTGAAGCTGCTTCCTAGGATTTTGAGGCAGGTCGGTTCGTTCGAGGTCTAGTTCAACCTGCTTTGCCCATGTCTCAGCGTCTCGTCTTTGGGTGAACGTCTTCGATTGAGAGTGTCCAAGCTTCCTGACCTGGACAAAATACTTCCCGTTTCTTTTCGTAATTGAGGCCATTTTCATCTCCTGTTGCATCAGATGTGCATCAAGAGGACCGACCTAGTGCTGTAAGTGCTTGATTTACCTATACAATCTGACCGCTGACATCCCCATTACGAATGATGTGCTCTACCGGCTGAGCTAAAGCGGCTTTTCCAGACTTGTAACCGGCGTGTGACCGCGACCATAAAGCTAAAAGCCCGATCGCGCCAGAGGGCGTTCGCAGATAACAGCCGCTGGCCTTCAGATACGTTCGTTTTCGCTGCTTTGTCGCCTATCGAACCCTGGAGATGACTTGAACACCCGAGCCATCATTACGGATATGTGATCTAACGCCTGAGCTGAAGCGCCTCTTCCAGCTTCTGGCCAGGCCTGTAGGGACCCGCCGGCCCCGCGCTGCCCGCCAGTAGCCTTACCTTAATAATGCATTGAATTTGAGGATTTAACTGTCACAGCAATTTAAGATTGCATCTACCTTCCTGAAAATCATACTAGCTCAAGCGAAGCTGGGCTGGCCCAAAACCGGCCAGATAACCACGGTGGGGCTATGGTAAAGTCTTTAAGATACCAAGAATTGCTGGATCATCCTGGATCGCGGATGAAGCCGCATTCCGCTGCTTTCAAACCGGGCTGGGTTACCGGGAAAATCCTTGCGGATCTTTTAGCCTTGTTCGATATCGCTGCGACGATTACGAGCGCCTTGCTCGCGTATTATCTTTATCATTTTCTAATTAACCACAGCCCTGTCGATGGTATGAATTATGCGGTTATTATTGTAATCGCTGCAGCGGTCTTTCACACCGTTGCGCGGCAGAGAAGACAGTATGATTTGCAACAGCCGTTCGATTTTGTGAACCAGCTTGCCTCACTGATTTATATCAGTGCCGCGACCGTCGCCGCAACTTTCGCGGTGCTCTTCTTCATGAAAGTTCCGGCAGAGTTTTCGCGCATTTGGGTGCTTTTGTGGGCGGGTCTGCTAATGACATTTTTGGCTGCCGGCCGGGCGCTGTTCAATCATTACATCGAACTGCTCATGCGCAAAGGGCTTCTCCGCCGCTGCGTTGCCTTGATCGGCAGCGGGAGCCAATTCGATACGGCGAAAGCGGCCTTACAGCGGGATCAGCGTCATTTCAGCCTTGTCAGCGCCCTGAATTTCCCGGCGCCCAATGGTTCCCCGAAGTCCGGCGTCTCTGCCGATCTGATGTACTCCTTGATAAAGGAGGCGCAAGACAAGGAAATCCACGAGGTTATCATCGCGGTCCCGGCCTCGATGGGCCAAGAGCTGGAGGCTATAGTCCAGCAGGTCCAGATGCTCCCTGTGGACGTGCGTGTGATCCCGGATTTTGGCGACGCGAAAATCCCGATCATGCAAGTCAATAGCATCGCCGGCTTATCGGTTGTCACCACTGTATCAAAGCCGATGTCGGAATGGGGCTCCTTCCTCAAGGCCGCCGAGGATTGCTGCATTGGCTTGCTTTGCCTGATCCTCTTCGCGCCTGCGATTACACTTATCGCGGCTGCGATCAAGCTGGACAGCAAAGGCCCCATCTTCTTCCGGCAGCGCCGGCACGGATATAATCATCGGGTCATTGAGGTTTTGAAATTCCGGACAATGACGGTTCTAGAAGATGGAGATGTCATAAGGCAGGCTTCAAAAGTAGATAACCGCGTAACGCGCATTGGCGCATTTCTGCGGCGCACGAGCCTGGATGAGCTGCCGCAGTTCTGGAACGTCATTCGAGGCGAGATGTCGATTGTCGGGCCACGGCCGCATGCGTTGGCACACAATAGCTACTACGGAAACCTGATTGAAAATTATGCGAACCGCCATCGCGTGAAGCCCGGTCTGACGGGCTGGGCACAAATCCACGGCTTCCGGGGTGAGACGGGCGACCCGGAAAAGATGGTGATGCGCGTGCGGTATGATTTGGAATACATCGACAATTGGTCGATCTGGCTTGACCTTAAAATCATTATCATGACGCCGTTGTTCGGTCTTTTTCGCAGAGGCGCCTATTAGCGGCAAAGAAATAATTCTCTGAGGAATCAGGCAGAACCATTCACGCCATATAAAGACCTAATTCCTGCTAGGCAAAATCAGCTTGTAAGTTTACCATATATGCCAACTTGGCCGTGGAAAAGCCGTGCCTGGCGAGGCTGAAGCAAGTCTTGCTCAGGCTAAGTCGGCCGCCTAACAAGAGGCTGTCTTGCAATGCTGAGGAACACTCTTGCCGCGAGCCGGCGCCGCCTGCGACAGATTGACAGCCACTGGCGTAGAAGCGAGCCTGCTGATTTCCCGAAGGCAGGCCACGCCTCTGCCCTCGACTCGTCTCCTATGCGCAACCCTGATGAAGCCGATCCCATCCTCGCACCTCTCATGTGGATTGTTTGCCTCTTGGTGGGGATCGCTTTTTGGATAGCAGCTGTCCGTATTCTGCTGTAAGCCTTCGCATTTAATTGGGGCCTTTGCGCAAACTCGCGCTTTCGTAAGGCGTGTTTTTACGTTGCTTTTGCGTAATTGAGGGGGCCTATGAACAGCGGCCAGGTTTTCGCTTCGTTAGTCATCGGCTTTGTAGCCAAGCGCGATTTGGGAGCCAGCGAGGCAGCTGTTACCGGCGCTTTGGCTAAGGCATATGACCTACTTGATAAACGATACCCTCACTCTCCAAAAATCCTCGTCAACGCGCTCGCCGCGGGCGCCGATACGATTGCAGCCCGAAATGCTCTGACACGAGCCGTCTTAGACCGTTGTGGCCCCTCTTCCGCTTCGCTTTACACGCGGAAGATCGCCTATTGAGTTGCTTCCTGGACAAGAGTGGTTAGCAGTGTCCGCATGCCGGCAATTACGGCTTCGTGAGTTGTTCCCAAGCCGTGCCGCTGAGCGATCCAGACGGGGTCGTTGACCGTTACGGATACCTTTCCCCCCGCATCTTCCCAGGCAAGTGCCCGCAATGGCAGATCCAGCCCAACCGTCTGCTTCTCCTGCATCAGCGGCGTTCCGCCTTTGGCATTGCCGAACAAAAGAACTTCCGTGGGGCGAAGTCTAAGGCCAACAGCCTCCGCGCCTGCACTATGATCGATGCGCGCGAACACCGTTAGGCCTTTTGCGGAAGCAGAGGCGGCCAAGCGGTCCACCGTCTCTTTGACGGAATGGGCGCTGGCAGTGGTGATTAGTCCGTTCGAGTCCATCAGGTCCCCGATTCTGGGCTTCGAGTGAGGGACTAGCGTTCGAAGAGCCGGCGCCGCGTTTGCAACTGGCGGCGCCACTTTCACTAAGTCGTGCATCTTAGCACCGGCTACTCCTCCTTCAAGCCGTATTCAGGGATGCCCTCACCGTTTCCGTAATATTTATATGGCAGGAATTTGCCGCTCATAGTGAGTTTAACCCGATCGCCCTTGGGATGAGGCATCCGCTCGAGCTCCATGTCAAAATCGATCGCTGACATGATGCCGTCACCAAACTCCTCTTCGATAAGTGCCTTCCAGGCTGGCCCGTTCACCATCACTAGCTCATAGAAGCGATACATCAAGGGATCGGTTGGGGGCATCGGCATGCCGCGGTTCGGCACCTCGTTCAGCATGCGCGCCTCGTCTTCCGTAAGCCCAAAGAGCTTCCCCGCTTTATGCGCAAGCGGCTTCACGAGCTTCTGCTGGCCAAGAAGCGCGCCTGCAATAAGCAAGGGCGAGAGCCCACCGATCTCAGTGCAAATGTACTTCCAGCTCCAGCCCTTGCTGCGCTTGATATCCAGTATCTTTTCAGTGAGCTGCTCTCGGGTCATAAGTTCCTCCTTCTCGCATTCAAAAAATGAAATGCAAAAAAAGTGCCTTTTCCCGCCTCTTCCTCAAGAGGTTTGCAAAACGCGAGGGGGTTTCCCCCTCTGCCGGCGCTTTTTCCCGGCCGCGTTCTGTGAGGTCAAAAAAACTCCGGCTTCACAAATTCGCCTTCACAGGCCTTTATCCCGCCCCGAATACTCTGCATTCAGCCCGTTCGCCGAGGTCCGAAATGAAGATATCGAAATCGCTCTGCCGCCTCGCAGCATACTTATGCGCTGTTACCGTCCTGGCCACGAGCCCTGTCTCGGCAATGTGTAGCAGCCAGGGACTCGATCTCATGAGGAACCTCAACGGGCTTTGGCGGGGAAAAGGCGCCGTGACGCCGATTGGCGGCTCGCCGGAATTCGTGTCTTGCCGCATTTCCTATACGATGGTCGCCGCCGACGCGATCCAGCAGGAGATAGCTTGTGCCGGAACGGACTATAAGATCGAGGCTTCCAGCCGTGTCACCTGTTATGGCAATCGGGTGGATGGCGCATTTGAAGAGAAAACCGGACACAGTACCGGCCATGTGACCGGGGAAATTAGCGGTAACTATCTATTCATTGAAGCCGACAGCCCAGGCTTCAAAGGTAATTTCAAGGTGCTGTTCAAGAGCGAGACGGACCATCTGGTCTCCATCACGCAAGCAGACTATGCGACAGGCCGCCAGGTTCCGGTCGCTTCGATCAAGCTTACGCGTTAGCGGCCTCGCGCCAATGGAGTTCGATCTGGACTGGTTTATCTGCGGATGCCCATACTGCAAGCGAACTCCGAAGGAAGATAATCAAGATTTAAGCAGGTATTGTCCCAGCCGGCGTTAGACCTGTACCGCCAACCATGGCAATCAACAGGCTCTCCCTCGGAGGTCAAGTGAATGGGGCAGCCAGCTTGGTGCGTTCTGGCGACGTGGCGATGATGCGACTTCTTGCTTGTCTCCTGCGCCAGCGCCAGAAGCGGTGCAGCGGGGAGCATGAGTGCCACCGCAACAGCGAATAAGATCCTGGCCATTAGTCTCCCTCCCAACCCATATTCGCTCGGATAATAGGCGCAGATGCCGGCGGCAGCCATTCAAGTTTCGGTTAGGAGATTTGAGGGAAGGTACTCTTCTAATTCTCGCAGACCGCTTCTCTGCCATCAACAAGTGCCAAAAGCGCTTGCAATAACTTGATCGGCGCAGGGGGGCAGCCGGGGACATGAAGGTCGACGGGTATGACGCTGGAGACAGGGCCAACACATGCGGCGCTTCCGGCGAACACGCCGCAATTGATCGCGCAGTCGCCGGCCGCGACCACCCATTTTGGCTCCGGCGTCGCGTTATAGGCCCGCTTGACGGCTTCGCGCATATTCCAGGTAACCGGCCCGGTAACGAGCAGAATGTCCGCGTGCCGGGGCGAGGCCACGAATTTCAGGCCGAACCTTTCTATGTCGTAAACAGGATTGTTCAGAGCATTAATTTCGAGCTCACAACCGTTGCATGAACCCGCGTCGATCTCGCGGATCGCGAGCGAACGGCCGAGCCGTTTTCTCCCGCTAACGGCTAGCGCCCGTGCGGCCTCATCAAGCATGATGGGATCATATTCAGGCCTTCGGAGAACCGCACACCCCCTCAAAAGAGCCTGGAGCAGCAACGACCGCATGACGTTCCCTCACATGTCGTGGCCGGAATAGGAGCAGTTGAACGATTTATTACAAAGGGGGAAATCGGCGACAATGTTTCCCTCGATTGCCGCTTCAAGCAGAGGCCACTGGAAGCAAGAGGCATCGCGCATGTGGCAGTGCCCAACCCTCCCATTCGGGTCAAGGCGAACCGAAACAAAGATATCGCCGCGAAAAGACTCCACAAGTGCCGCACCCTCGGACTCGGAGGCAATAGGCACCTCAGCCGCCACGGGGCCGGGCTCAAGCAAATCCAGCAACTTTCTGATCAGCCCAATGCTCTCCCCCACCTCGTCAATGCGTATCCAGGTGCGTGCATTGACATCTTCTTCTTGGCGGAGAGGCACCGCGAAAGAGAGCCCATCGTAGGGCGGATAAGCCGCGTCACGCCGGCAATCGAAATTCCGCGCCGATGCCCGCCCCACAAACCCGCCCGCGCCAAACTCCCGCACTAGTGCAGCACTTACACACCCTGTCTTTACCGTGCGGTCTAGAATGGATGGCATGCCATCGTAGGCGCGTACGGCATCCTTGAAGTCCCGTTCGCATTCCTTTATCAGACGGCGCAGGCCAGCAATCCCCTCATCCGATAGATCCACCGTCACTCCGCCCGGGACAATCCGATCCATCATGAGTCGATGCCCGAAACAGCGGCCGCAAAACTGAAGGATTTTTTCACGCAGAAGCGTGCAATGCGCATGGACAGCAACAGCGCTGGCATCGTTGCAGATTGCACCCACGTCGTTGATGTGGTTGGCGATGCGCTCCAGCTCGGCCATAATGCCGCGCAGGTACACCGCACTCTGTGGCACTTGAATGCCAGCCGCTGCCTCTAGGGCTCGCGCGAAGGCAAAAGAGTAGGCCACGGTGCTATCACCGGAGATGCGGGCCGCTAATTTTGCGGCGCCATCGATATTTTTGCCCGCAAAAAGAGACTCGACGCCCTTGTGGACATATCCGAGGCGCTCCTCAAGGCGAACGACGGTCTCGCCGTTCGCCGTGAAGCGAAAATGGCCCGGTTCGATAATGCCTGCGTGGATCGGTCCCACAGGTATCTGGTGCAGGCCCTGCCCTTCCGCCGCCAGAAAGCGGTATGGTTCACGCTTGCTCGGCCGCCCCGCCCTGCCATAGCTCTCCGGCCAGACCCCGTGATCAAGCCAGCCACGCTCATCGGGGAGGCCTTCAGGTTCCACACCGTAAAGGTCGCGCATCGCGCGCTCGAGGCGAATTGCTGGGGCATGATGCAGCCCCACGGAGGGATATCTGCCGCCGGCGCAGTCTACCGAGGCAATTACCTTTTTCGTTCTATCACGGCTCATAAGAGCCGTGCGCGCACGAACCCCATCGATCCATAGCGCAGTCAGATCCTGCTCGCCCTCCGCGCATGAGCGCGCGAGCGCGATCCATTCACTTTCGGATACAGCCAGGCGAACGAAACCATCCCGGTCCGCGACCTGGTGGCCGGCGCGATCGATCAAGGTGCCGGATACGGCTTCGTTCATCCCAAATACTCCGCCGCCCGCTGAAACCAGGCAACGAGCATTGCCGGGAGATAAAGCCCTGCGATGAGTACCAGTGTGAGATGCAGAAAGAACGGGAACGGCGATGCCTTCACTTCATGCGACGGCTCGCTCTGCTCACCGAACAGCATACCCTGCAGCCGCATCACAAGTGCGCCAAACGCCAGAAGCAGTCCAAAGGCAACGAGAAGTGCCAGCCAAGGCTCCCGGGCGAAGGTCGTCGTGAGGATCAGGAACTCGCTCATGAACACCCCGAAAGGAGGTACGCCGGCGATGGCCAACACACCGAGGCCGAGGCCCAGGGCAAGGCCTGGATGTGTGATGCTGAGACCTCGGATGTTGGCAATGCGCTGAGTGCCTTTGGCTTGCGACACATGACCAACCGCAAAGAAGATCGCCGACTTCGTCAGGCTATGCATGGTCATATGCAAGAGCCCGGCAAAATTCGCTAACGGGCCCCCCATCCCGAAGGCAAAGGTGATCAGGCCCATATGCTCAATCGATGAATAGGCGAACAGCCGCTTTATATCGCGGCGCCTATAAAGCATGAACGCTGCAAAGATCAGGGAGATGAGCCCCATCGCGATCAACACCGGGCCGGTTTTCATGGCCAGCGGGTTGCCGTCGAGGATCATCTTGAAGCGGAGCAAGGCATAGAAAGCCACATTCAAGAGGAGGCCAGAGAGGACGGCACTAATAGGGGTCGGCCCCTCAGAATGAGCGTCGGGCAGCCATGCGTGAAAGGGTGCGAGGCCTACCTTCGTACCGTAGCCTACGAGGAGAAAGATAAAGGCCAGGTTCAGGAGAGCGACATCCAGCTTCCCCGCATTGGTATGGAGCAAGTTCCACGACATTGCGGGCAAGCCTTCGCCCAACGCTTCCTGTCCGGCAAGGTAGGTAAGGATCGTGCCGAAAAAGGCGAGCGAAATGCCAACGCTCCCAAGAATGAAGTATTTCCACGCGGCTTCGATAGCTTCCGGGGTGCGATAGAGGCCTACCATCACGACGGTGATCAGCGTGGCAAGCTCGAGGCCGACCCACATCAAGACGATGTTGTTTGCCACCAGCGCAACATTCATCGCTCCCATCATGGCCTGGAACATGGCGTGATAGAAACGCACAGCGCGAATCGTGATGCGGCCCGTCTCGATCTCATGTCCGATATAGCTTGCGCTGAACCAGGATGCGGTGAACCCCACCAAAGCACTCAGCACGATGAAGACGATGTTGACCTCATCTACGATGAGGTAAGCATCGGCTTTGCCTTCCATGTGCAGAAGGTTGAGTGCCGCGAGAAGCGTCAGGAACGACGCCAGCATGTTTAGTGCAGCCGTCAGCCGGTAACCGGGCAGGAGCGCAAGTATAGCAGCGGAAGCGAAGGGGATTGCAATAACGGCTAAGACCTGCTCGTTCATCTTCTATCCCCCCGCACGCGCTCCAGGGCACCGACATCGACAGTGTCGAAGCGTTCCCGAATGCGGAAAACAAACATGGCGAAAACGAAAAGAACGATCAGCACAGAGAAGGCCACGCTGATTTCCACTACGAGGGGCATTCCCCTCGCGCCCGTGGCACCGAGGATCAGACCATTCTCAATGGACATAAAACCAATGATCTGAGTCACGGCGTTGCGGCGCGTAATCATCATCAGCATGCCCAGAAGAATGATCGCGAGGGCGATTGCCAGCCCTTCGCGCGCAGCAGAAGGAGCGCTGCCGGTCGCTTTCAGAACAAGCATCAGCGACAGCGCCGTAAGCGCTAGGCCAAGCATCAAGGTGAAGCCAACGCCTACCACCTGCTCGACATCCCGGTGTATGCCCAGCTTGAAGATCATCTTGTGGAGGGCCCAGGGAATAACGATGCCCTTCAAACCAAAGGCGAGCGCGGCCGTGATGTAGAAGTTGGGCCGGTCCTGAACCCAGGCCTCCCAGGCGACGGCCATTGATAGGATGATGGCCTGAACGGCGAAGGCGCGCAGCACCGCGAGAACATGATCCTGATAGATCAGCGCGAAGCCCGCAAAGAAATGCGACACGTCATAGGCGTGGTTCGTCATCCCAGCAACTCCTTCGTCAAAAACGAGAGGAGGATGGCCAGGAAGGCGAAGATGAAAGCGACGCCGAGGAATTCGCTGACGCGGAATACGCGCATTTTAGCGATGCTGACTTCCCAGACTCCCAGAACAGCCGCGCCACCGGCAATTTTGGCGACGAAATAGCCCGCTCCTGCGAACCAAGCGGAGACGCCGGCTCCTGGAGGGGCCATGCCGAACGGCACGAAGAGGCAGGCGATGAGCGACATGTAGGCTACTAGCCGAAGCTGACTTGCAGCCTCGATCATGGCCAGATGCCGCCCCGAATATTCGAGCACCATCGCCTCATGCACCATCGTCAGTTCGAGGTGGGTCGCCGGATTGTCGACAGGAATGCGGGCGTTTTCGGCTAGCGCAACGATGAGAAGTGATATGAGCGCCAGGGCGAGGCACACCCGCACGGTGATCGCTTGGCCAAGAAAGAAATTCGCGATCTCTGGAAGCCGCGTGGAGCCGACCGCGAGCGAGATGGTGAGCACCACTAGCAACATTGCCGGTTCCGCAAGCGTGGCAATCATCATCTCGCGGGAGGAGCCGATACCCCCGAAGCTTGTGCCAACATCCATGGCGGCGAGAGCCAGCAGCGCGCGAGCGGCACCAAGAATGGCCACGAGCGCGATGGCGTCGGCGGCCCAATTGAACATCAGGCCGGAAGCGAAGGTGGGAATAAGAGCAGCCGCGACCCAGGTAAGTGCGAAAATCAGATAAGGCGAGGCGCGGAAAAGCCAGGAGGCGCTTTCCGCTTCAATGGCCTCCTTGCGAGTGAGTTTCAGAAGATCGCGGTAGCCCTGCAGCAGAGGCGGGCCTTGCCGCCGCATGAACCGTGCTTTCACGACCCTGACGATACCGGCGGTGGCCGGAGCGATCAGCAGAACGAGAAACATCTGCGCCGTCTGCCCGGCTAGCGAAAGGGCCGTGTCCAGCATCATACCAGCACCGCTGTCACGACAAGAAGGAGTGTGAGCGCAGAAAACATCAGCGCCAAATAGCGCCGAATAGTCAGAAACTGGAGGCCGTTCAAGGCTGTCGCCGCAGCGATGACAGCCCGGCCTGGAGCAGCATACAGACTCTCCCAGACGTAATCTGTCTGTGCTACGCGCAAGTGGGCAGCCCTGAGATCGCCGGGCGAGGGCATGTCAACCTCTTCGCTTGCGGAAAAGACTGCCGAGCCATAAACCCTGCGAAGCGGCTGAGAAAAGCTCGATGCCGTATACTGAGCCGCGGGGGATGGTTCCGGAAATCCACAATCCCAGGCGGGGCCTCTCTTTGTCCTCCTGTCAGAGATCCAGTGAACAACCAACGTGGTCAGAGCCGCCGACAAGGCAACAAACATGGCGATTACCGGAGCATCATAGCTGCTCCGGGCTGAACTGAATGCCACAAGAGAAAAGGGTGTGGGCGCGGCATCAAGGCCGGGCAGCCTCGCACCCGCGAGCCGTTCGACAACGGGAGCGATGCCAGCGGCGAAGAAACTGCCGAATAATCCGCCAGCCACGCAAAGTCCGGCCAGCATCCCCATTGCAAACGTCTGTATGCTGGGAACCTCGTGAGCTTCAGTCGCAGCCAAACTGCGGGGTCGGCCCAGGAACATAATGCCATAAGCCCTTACGAAACAGGCTGCGGCCAGCGCGGCTGACAAAGCGAGGAGCGCACCCACTGCGGGTGTCAAGAACCGCAAGACTGGCCCGGGGATGCTCGGTCCTGCAAGGACGGATTGAAACAGGAGCCATTCTGACACGAAGCCGTTGAGCGGAGGCAGCGCCGATATCGCAAGCGCCCCTATCAGGAAATAAACCGCGGTTCGTGGCATGCGATGGATGAGACCGCCCAGCTTGTCGAAGTC
>JBAUNL010000239.1:0-11323 GCA_049579205.1 Rhodomicrobium sp.
TCGTGAGGTACTCAAGGCCATCCGCAAACACCTCAGCGCTTTCTCTCCGGAAGAGTGCTGCAACTACCTCAAAAATCGCGGCTATGGATTCGTCTAAAATCAACCCGCTCTGCGGTTTCGCCGACTTAGTTGCTTGCCGTGGAGATCGAGGAGAGGGGGACTGGAGGCGGCAACGACAAAGTCGGCCAGTGGAGCGACGGCGTGGTGCCGTTGCGTGGCGGAGTAATAACCGGCCACTGGTTAGGTTGATCCTTTCCGAATTGGGAGGGGTCAACGGGGGATGTATGCGGTGGACGCGAATGTGCCCGGGACGGTATCGATCATACCCGCTACCTGCTCAGGCTGGCTGAGTTGGAGCTCATCGAGCGTGAGCGGCGGATGGTGGAACGGCGCATCCGGGCGGCGCGCTTCCCCACGGTGAAGAGCCTCGACAGCTTCGATTTCATGGCGGTCCCGGCGCTCAACAAAATGCTCGTCCTGGAGCTGGCCCGTGGCGACGCGGGTATAGTGGGGCGATTCCGCTCTTCGGGTGTCTAAAAATTTGCGATGCGGACTACGATTGATTTGCGGTTTCCCCCCTCAAGCACCTCAATCGCACCAATGGCGCGGATTCCATATTGTCCCGCCGCTGCCCTGAGCGGGCTGGCCCCCCTGCTATGATGCAAATATTTTACCGGGATTCATAATGCCGGCAGGGTCCAAAGCTTTTTTGATATTCCTCATGACGCCGGTGCCCAATCCAAGTTCACGTTCAAGAAATTGAATTTTTCCCATGCCGATGCCGTGCTCTCCGGTGCAAGTGCCATCACAGGCAAGCGCCCGCATGACCATACGGCCGTGCAGGGCTTTTGCTTGTGCAATCTCCTCCGCATCCTTTGGGTTCACTAAAATCAAGGTGTGGAAATTACCGTCACCCACATGGCCCACAATGGGTGCTGTCATGCCGGACATTTCAATGTCGCGCTTGGTTTCGGCAAGGCATTCGGCGAGCCGGGAGATCGGAACGCAGATGTCGGTGATGAGTGCTTTGGATCCGGGACGTAGTCCTGTGCCTGCATAGAGCGTGTTGTCGCGTGCACTCCATAGTCTGGCGCGCTCCTCGGGCTTGCCAGTCCTCTGGCAGGAGAGGGAACCGTTTTGGTGTGCGATCTCTTCGGCTAATTTTGCTTGTTCGATCACGCCAGCCACGCTGCCGTGAAATTCGAGGAAGAGTGTGGGCTTCTCCGGTACGCCGAGTTTCGCGTAAGCATTCACGCCGCGGATCATAATTTCATCGAGCAGTTCTAGCCGCGCGACAGGGATCGCTGCTTGGATGATCGCGATAGCGGTGTCCACCGCTCCTTTGAAAGATGCAAAGGAACAGACGGCGGCGGACATTGCTTCCGGCAAAGGATGCAGCTTGAGGGTAATCTCGGTAATCAGCCCAAGCGTGCCTTCGGCTCCGACAAACAGAGGGGTGAGATCATACCCTCCACCCGGTCTTCGCGCGCGCCGGCCGGTTCTGATCGCGCACCCGTCGGCCAACACGGCTTCCAGCGCAAGCACATTATCACGCATGGTTCCATAACAGACCGCCATGGTGCCGGATGCCCGGGTTGAGGTCATGCCGCCGATCGATGCGTCGGCACCGGGATCGATCGGGAAGAACAGCCCTGTATTCCTCAAGCCGGCATTGAGCCCTTTACGGGTGATGCCAGGCTGCACACAGCAATCGAGATCTTCAGAGTTGACGGAGACAATCGCGTTCATACGAGCGAAATCGACAGAGACGCCGCCATGGATCGGGGTCGCGTTTCCTTCAAGCGAGGTGCCAGCGCCGAAGCCTATGATCGGGACAGATTCGCTTGCGCAGATCTTGACGATTTCCGCGACCTCCAAGGTGCTCTCCGGGAACACCACGGCGTCCGGCAGGAAGACCGGGAAATAAGATTCGCTGCGGCCATGAGCTTCCCGGGCCCCGAGCGCGTTCGTAGCCCGGCCGCCCAAGATGTTTTGCAGGGCTGCAAGCAGACTTTCTTGCATGGCTTGTGGCGTTAATTCGCCGCTATGTCCGTGAGCTTTGGACAGGCCCTTTGTTCGACCGGAACTTCATAGGGCTGATAGTTGCTTTTTTCAATTACCACCGGCTTCAAGATGATTTCCTTCGGGGCCGGCAGTTTGCGCAAATTGCGCAACGTAATCTCAACCCCGAGGCAGCCTTGAATGAATCCATTGAAGTCGCCGGTGGCCAAGAGCTTCCCTGATTTGATAAGCCCGATCGCTTCCGGACTGCCGTTGATACCAGCAACCAAGGCCTTGCGACCGGCGCCGTCAAGTGCTTCAAGAGCGCCCACGGCCATGGGATCATTGGCAGCCAGAACGCCGTCGATTTGCGGATGGGACTGGATCAAATTCTCCATCACCTCCAGCGCTTTCAGCCGCTGGTAATTGCCGGGCTGCGAAGCAAGCAGCTTGACGTCGGGAAATTCCTTGAGCGCGTCGTTGAAGCCTCGCACGCGGTCGGTGCTGGTAAGTGAGCCTTTGACGCCCTCTAAAATGACGGCATTGCCCTTGCCGCCCATGGCCTTCAAAAGGTACCGGCCTGTGAAGAGCGCGATGTTGTAGTCGTCGGCGCCGACATAAGCGATGACTTTGCCGGAGGCGATACGGTCGGTAATGTTGGTGACGGGAATGTTGGCCGCATTGATTTTTTCGACCGCCGGTACGAGCGCCTTGTAATCGACAGGGATGAAGACGATGGCGTCGGGTTTCTTCACGATAACATCTTCCACCTGGGACAATTGCTCAGGGATGCTGTCGGGTTTGGTCGGCACATATTGAATGACCTTGGCATTGAGCGCTTTGGCCGCGCTCTCAGACCCAATACGTACCGCTTGGAAATACGGATTGGTCTGGTTCTTCGTGAAGACCGCGATGGTTTCGCCCTCGGCATGTGCCCCTGTAAACGATCCTCCGATGGCGAGAGCAGCGAGCAGCGTCGTCGATATGGCTTTCATGATCCCCTCCTTGGGCTTTCTTGTATAAGAAACATTCATTCACTTGTGCTCTTGGTAAGCGTGTCGGTCCAGACAGCGAGAATGATGATGACGCCCGTGACCAAAGGCTGATAGGCGGCATTGACCTGCAACAGGTTCATGCCATTGACAACAAGGGTCAGAATGAGTGCGCCGATCAGAGTGCCGCTCACGGTGCCCGAGCCGCCGAACAGCGAGGTGCCGCCGATCAAAACCGCGGCGATCGCGGGCAGCGTCAGATCATCGCCGATGTCGCCTTGCGCTGAATTGATGCGGGCGAGAATAATGAGCGAGGCAAGACCCGCCATGGCGCCGCTAAACGTGTACACCATCACGAGCCGCCGCTTCACCGGAACTCCCGACAGGTAGGAAGCCACGGGGTTTGCGCCGATGGCATAGACCTGTTGCCCCCAGACGGTACGCTGCGCGAACCATGAGCCGAGTAAGAGGAACAGCAGCATGACGTAGGCCGGCACAGGTATCCCGAAAAAATGGCCGCTGCCGAGCTGGCGGAAAGATGCCGGAAAACCATGAATAGTCCCGCCCGCCATATAGTAATAGGTGATTCCGGAGAGGATCCAAAGCATGCCGTAGGTCGCGATAAACGATGGGATGCGCAATGCCGTGACCAGCAAACCGTTCACCAAGCCGATCAATGCCCCGCAACAAATGCCGGTAAGAAAGCCGAGCGAAGCATAGCCGGTAGCCGTCATAGCGCTCGCTGCAAGGCAGGCGGAAAGCGCGACATTGGCGCCCACCGAAAGGTCGAGTCCCGCCGTTAGGATGACGAGTGTCAGCCCCGACGCGAGCAGAAACAGGAGCGCCGTCTGCCGCAGCACGTTCAAGAGATTGCCCGCGGTCAGAAAGACATCGGTTGATACGGCAAGCACGCTGCACAAGATGGCAGCCGCAAGCAGGCGATACGCTGCTTGCCTGATCTCGGCCGGGATCGCGAATCGGACGCTGGCGCTGGAAGCTAGCGGAATTTCATCCAACGGCAGTGTCATGGTGGGCTCCGCAAGGCATCGAGGAACAGTGCTAAGATGACCAGCACGCCAATGCAGCCGACTTGTACGGAGGACGGCACCGCCAAGAGATTGAGTCCATTGCGCAGCACGCCCACGGCGAGTACACCCAAGAAGGTGCCGAATAGCCAGCCATTCCCCCGCTCGAAAGAAGTGCCGCCAACCGCAACGGCAGCGATCGCGTCGAATTCCATGCCGATGGCGGCGGTTGGATGGGCACTATTCATGCGAGCCGCCATCAAAAAAGCCGCAATGCCTGCAGTGAGCCCGCCCAGCACATAGACCGCAACCAGCATTAGCCGGTCGTTGACGCCGGCAAGCTTGAGTGCCTCGCGGTTGCCGCCCAGGGCAAATACGTAAGTACCGAACCGTGTATGATAGAGAAGCGCATGCGCGGCCAAGTAAGCTGCGGCGGCGGCGACAATGGGGAGAGGCACGCCTAACAACGCACCTGCGTAGAAGGCTGGGATAGTGTGGGGGATCCCAGTGATACTCTGCCCGTCGGTGATGACGAGAGACAGGCCTTGGGCAATGCCAAGCGTGCCAAGCGTCGCGATGAAGGGCGGGATTTTAAGATACGCCACGAGCGTGCCATTGACCACGCCAAAGCAAAATCCAACGACGAGACCCGCGACGAGACCCAGCGCTACCGAACCGGTGGCGATCGCTATAGCGGCAAGCACGATGGAGGCCAGCGTTAAGACCGCTCCCATCGAGAGGTCGAGACCTTCCGTCAAGATGATGAGCGTCATCGGCAAGGCGATCAGCAATAAAATGGTCGATTGGATAAGAATGTTGGAGATGTTGCCGACGGCGAGAAAATTGACACTGGTAAGGCTGAACGCGAGCACGAGCAAAGAGATGACGATGGCAACGCCGGGGGTGCGGACCAAAACGATGCGCGCCAGTGAGGATGAAGAGGAGGACAAAGGCGTGTTCATTGGTGCATCCCCATGCGCACGATGTTGGACTCGGTGAGCTCGTCCCGGCAAAGCTCGCCGGCAATACGTCCGCCCCGCATGACGTACGCGCGATCGCACAGATGAACGATCTCGCTTTGCTCGGAGCTGATAAGCAGGATGCCTGCGCGATCCCTCACGGCGAGCTTTTCCATCAGTGAAAAGATTTCTGCCTTAGCCCCGACATCGATGCCGCGGGTCGGCTCGTCGAAAATGAAGAACTTTGCCTCGGCATTGAGCCATTTGCCGATGACGGCCTTTTGCTGGTTGCCGCCGGACAGCGTGCCCACCGGCCGCCGAGGGCTCGGCGTGGCAATGCGAAGCTTGTTGATGATTGAGCGGGCGGCACGATTGGCCAGGGCAGGCGAGAACATGCCATTCGGAAACATCTTCTCCAAGCCTGCCAACACGATATTTTCCTGGACCGAGCGGGAAAGCGCCAGGCCCTGTGTTTTTCGGTTCTCCGGGCTCATCGCCATTCCGCGCCGTGCCGAATCTGATGGGATGCCGGGAACCTTATCGCCGAAAAGCCGGATCTCGCCGGCTGTGGCACGGTCCGCTCCAAAGATGGCGCGTGCGACCTCCGTTCGGCCGGAACCGGCAAGGCCGCTAAGCCCAACGATTTCACCCGCCCTCACCGTCAAGTTGATGCCGGCAATACCGTGATCGGACGCAAGTCCCTTGACTTCCAGGACAACCCCGCCTGGCGGAAGGAACTGGCGGGTATAAATCCGCTCCACTGTGCGGCCGGTCATCAGCTTTACCAGCTCGTCAGGTGTGGTCAGAGACGGCAGCAACGAGTCGATCTTGCGGCCGTCGCGCAGTACAGTGATGCGGTCGCCTAAGGCAAACACCTCGGCCAGGCGGTGCGAGATGTAAACGATCGCCACGCCTTGTGCCTTCAGCCGTAAGACCATGGCGAAAAGTAGCTCACTCTCCCGGTCCGATAGCGCTGCGGTGGGCTCATCCATGACCAGTATGCGCGCGTCCTGCGATAGCGCCTTGGCAATTTCCACCACCTGCTGCTCGGCTATGCTCAGCGTGTGCACCGGTAGTTTAGGATCGATGTCGAAGCCGATTGTCTTAAGCACCCAGCGCGCTTCGGAGTAAAGCCGGCAGCGATCGATCGTGCCGGGGATGCGCCCGGGAAACTCGCGGCCGAGAAAGATGTTCTGGGCGATGTCGAGATAGGGGACGAGGCTGAACTCCTGGAAGATTACCGCGATTCCGAAGCGCTGCGCAGCCGCAGGCGAACCGATTTCGACCGGAACACCTTTGTAGAGGAATGTGCCTGCGTCAGGACGATAGGCCCCTGCCAACACTTTCATGAGAGTGGATTTGCCGGCGCCATTTTCGCCGAGCAGCATGTGAACCTCGCCGGCGCGAATTGCAAAAGTAACATCGTCGAGGGCTTTGATGCCCGGAAATTGTTTGCATATGCCCCGCAGCTCAAATTCTGGCGGCTCTTCTGCTTGCGGTGCGTTTGCTTGGTCCGGGGCGCCCATGTCTGTTCCTGATGCAATTTTGTTATGGACTTGCCGGGTAACCAACCCGGCAGGTCCCGCACCTGGAGCGTTCAGCATACAAGCGAGCTTGTAAGCTTAGCTTTGATGCCAATCAATCAGCATATCGGGCGATGGCGGGGGCGATTCGGAGTGCAAGAACTTGCCAGCAAGCGGATCGGCTGCGATTACCGGATCTCTCGCATCCGCAGCAGTTCCGTCGGTTAGTTGAGGATGACCGGACTCATTGATTTCGTTCAGAAAACAGCCGCCTTTGACCCGAACCGGCCGAAGTTGGGCTGCGCCTTAGGTTGCGTCACCACGACCGCTTTCATATTTTAACTTCGGACATGCTGAGCCTATTTCTCGCGTTTGGTGGTCTGATGCTGAGCCTAGGGTTGAGGGTGACATGACCAACCCACTTTCTGCCGTAAACGCGTTGCCCGCCGGGCCGGTGAACGCCGGCAACGGCGGTCTGCCGGACGGCCTGACGAGCGATGAGGCCCGCAGCCGCCTAGAGAAGTTCGGCCCAAACGCGGTACCGGATACAAGTATGCATCCATTGCGCATGGCGCTTGAAAAATTCTGGGCGCCCGTTCCCTGGATGCTTGAGGCTGCAATCGTGCTCGAACTGGTGCTCGGCAAATATGTCGAGGCCGTGGTCATCGCTGCTCTCCTAGTGTTCAATGCTGCGCTCGGATTGCTCCAGGAGAGTCGCGCCCAGGCAACCCTCGCTGCGCTGAAGTCGCGGCTCGCGCTAAGTGCATCCGTCCGGCGCGACGGCGCGTGGAAAACCGTGCCCGCGGCCGAGCTCGTGCCGGGCGATGCCGTAAAGGTCTCACTCGGCGCGGTGGTTGCCGCGGACGTGTGGATCACCGGGGGAGAGGTCCTGCTCGATCAATCCATGCTCACCGGGGAATCCGTTCCAATCGAAGCGGGCCCAGGCGTTGAAACCTATGCAGGGGCGCTGGTCCGGCGCGGCGAGGCGGTCGCGCAGGTCACGGCGACAGGAGCACGCACCAAATTCGGCCGCACCGCCGAGCTCGTCCGTACCGCCCATGCCGTAAGTTCGCAGCAGAAGGCGGTTCTGCGCGTGGTGCGCAATCTCGCCGCGTTCAATGGAGTCGTCATCGTGATGCTGGTGGCCTATGCCACCTTTCTCGAAATGCCGCTCGCCGAGATCGTCCCCTTGGTCCTGACGGCGGTCCTCGCCTCGATCCCTGTCGCGCTGCCGGCCACCTTCACCCTTGCGTCGGCGATCGGAGCGCGTGTCTTGGCAAAACAGGGAGTCCTTCCGACCCGCCTCTCCGCGGTGGATGAAGCGGCCTCAATTACAATCTTGTGCTCCGACAAGACCGGCACGCTGACCCAAAACGCACTGACCGTGACGACCGTCCGGCCTATGCCTGGTTTCGATGAGGCGCACGTTGTGGCGCTGGCCGCGCTGGCCAGCTCGGATGGCGGACAAGACCCAGTCGACGGAGCCATCCGCATGGCTGCCGCGAGCAATGCCGTCTCTGACGCGCCGGAACTCATCGAATTTACCGCCTTCGATCCAGCGAAAAAGATGTCTGAGGCGACGGCTACAGATTCGCCGGGAAACCCTCAACGGATCGCGAAAGGCGCCTTCGCCACCGTCATCGGCCTTGCCCCGCCATCGCCGGACGCGGCCGTGGCGGCGAACGAGCTTGAAGGAAAGGGTTTTAGAGTTTTGGCGGTCGCGGCCGGTCGGCCACATGCAATGAAGCTCGCAGGGCTGATCGCGCTTAGCGACCCGCCGCGTGCGGACTCGGCGGCGCTCGTCAGCGAATTGCACGGATTAGGCGTGCGCACCGTAATGGTGACGGGCGATGCGCCGGCGACCGCAGCAATCGTAGCGAAGGCGGTAGGGCTCGATGGCGCCATCTGTCCGCCCGGGCCGATCCCAGACGCTGTCCGCCCTGAGCAATTTGCAATCTTCGCCGGTGTGTTGCCGGAAGACAAGTACAAGCTCGTGAAGGCGTTCCAGACGGGCGGCCATGTCGTCGGCATGTGCGGCGATGGTGCCAACGACGCGCCGGCGCTGCGCCAGGCGCAGATGGGAATTGCGGTCTCGACGGCGACAGACGTCGCCAAATCAGCGGCCGGCATCGTGCTGACCGAGCCTGGACTAGCTGGCATTGTTGCCGCAGTCAAAGAAGGACGAGTCACGTTTCAGCGCATCATGACCTACACGTTGAACTCCATCGTCAAGAAAATCGTGACGGTGCTTTTCCTGATCGCCGGCCTGATTATGACGGGACACGCCATCCTGACTCCTCTGCTGATGATCATTGTAATGATCACCGGCGATTTCCTCACGATGTCTTTGACAACGGACAACGTGCAACCGTCCCCGATGCCAAATACCTGGCACATCGGCAGCTTGACAATGGCGGGCGCCGTCATGGGCATATGCTTGCTCGTTTTTTGCACCGGTGTGCTTGCCGTTGGCAAATTCGAGATGGGCCTCGATATCGAAGCGCTGAGAACCCTCGCCTTCATAGCCTTGGTGTTCGGGAGTCAGGCGGCCATCTATGCCATTCGCCTGCGCCGGCATTTATGGGGCTCCCGTCCGAGCCTGTGGCTGGCGGTGTCGTCTCTAGCGGATATCGCCATCGCTTCAATATTAGCTATTGCGGGAATCGCCATGACATCTCTTCCTGTCTTGGTGATCACCGGCACGCTTGCAGCGGCGGCTGCCTTTGCGTTGTTCTTGGACATGGTGAAGGTTCCGGTATTCGCTCGTCTCGGCATCGCCTAGGACGGCATCTCTCAACCGGCATAGCGGGAGCACCGGAGGAGCGAGCGTGGATCCAAGGCGGCGGAACGCGATGCACGTGACCAGCCTCACCGAAAGGATAAAAATGAAGATTGATTCAAATGATTTTCGGGTCAAGGAGGGAGATGAGGTCAACCTCAAAAAATGGCCGACGGCTGTCGATCCCGTGTACAAGTCGAAGGAGCATTACCAGGAGCTTCTGAGAGACCATGTTGCGCAGCTCAGTTCGCAACAGCAGCTGCTCTACGCATCCAACCGCTATGCCGTGCTGCTGATTTTTCAGGCGATGGATGCAGCCGGAAAAGATGGCGCCATCAAGCATGTGATGTCCGGGGTCAACCCGCAAGGCTGCCAAGTCTTCAGCTTCAAGCATCCTAGCGCTGCCGAATTGCAACATGATTTTCTCTGGCGCACCACCCGTGATCTGCCGGAACGCGGGCGGATCGGCATCTTCAACCGATCCTATTACGAGGAGGTGCTCATCATCCGCGTGCATCCCGAACTTCTCGACAGCGAAGGGCTGCCGGACTCGCCTCGTGGCGGCAAGACGGTCTGGCACGACCGGTATCGCTCCATCTCGAATTTGGAGAGACATCTCCATGTCAACGGAACCCGCATCGTGAAGTTCTTCCTTCACCTCTCGGAGGAAGAACAGCGAAGGCGCTTTCTGGCGCGTATCGATGAGCCGGACAAGAACTGGAAATTCAGCCTTGCGGACATTGAGGAGAGGAAGTTCTGGAAGAAGTACATGAAGACCTATGAGGAGTGCCTCAGCGCAACAAGCACGAGCGACTCCCCCTGGTACATCGTTCCCGCCGACGACAAAGAGAACGCGCGGCTGATTGTATCGCAAATCGTCCTCGATGCGTTCGGCGAACTCAAGATGGCTTATCCAAAAATGAGCGCGGACCGGCAGCGTGAATTGCAGTCAATCCGCGAAAAGCTCAGTAAATGAACTGCGTTAGCTTTGCCGTCTCGGGCGTTCGTTTCTGGTACATCCAACGCAGCGGATTCGAGTTCTGCTCCGCGAGCGTTTGCAAGTAGCAAAGCTGCATGGCGGCTGGAATCGTCGAGGTCAAGATTTCTTAAGGATAAAACTACCAACCCCGCCGCCTCTTTTAGATAGAGATCGCCGCGCTAAAAGTCTGGCGTCGCGGCGTTGCCAAACGGGCGTTCCTGATAGCCAGTCTGGCACGGGAAAGCGTTCCTCACTCTTAAGGTTATCAG
Source organism: Rhodomicrobium sp. (assembly GCA_049579205.1). Lineage (GTDB taxonomy): Bacteria > Pseudomonadota > Alphaproteobacteria > Rhizobiales > Rhodomicrobiaceae > Rhodomicrobium. The sequence continues at coordinate 10,528 of JBAUNL010000239.1, forward strand.
TTCGCATAGCTCCAGCCATCGCGGCGTTTGAGCATTTCCGCTTCGTTATTGACTAAGCAGCCATTGACATGGTGGTCTCCGTTAAGCTGGGTTGGGGAGTTTAGCGCGGGCTTAAACCGCGGCGGTGGTTTGCGGCTGCCAAAGCCACGTCGACATCACCCCCTTGGCGCCGTCCAGTCGTTCCCTGTGACGGTGTTATGCTGACCCAGTTGGGTGCGGTTTCGCCGCACCCGCGTAATGCTCCGGAATTCTGTTTTTCCTACAATTGTTCCTGCAGCACCCCATTTAGGTTTTCCTGGTTCCATTGAAAAAGACTTTGTATGTTGGACGGCATACCTCGTAGGCATGATGGCGAATATGGAGCTGAGGCATCTTCGTTATTTCGTCGCTGTTGCAGAGGAAGGCAGTCTCCAACTCTCAATGCGTTCAAAATGCTCTCACAACGCCACCGTTAATCCGGCTGGCGGAGTTCGCCAGCCTGCCGCCACACAGCCTTCGCGAATAATTGGCGCTAGGCGGATAGATTTCATTTTAGTTTCATTCCTACCACGCTTCCGCGCGCGGAGCGTCTAGGACCGCATGACCGTTCCACAGAAAACACCACGGGCTGCGATGTCCTGAAAGAAGCCTTGGTTCCCTAGAATATCGAACGAGTGACCGAGGTCCTTCAACTTCCGCACAAACGCGCTGCGGCTTATCATTTCGGCATCGTGGATCGCCGCCCATTCCTGGAACAGCCCAAAGAGTGCGGCGGCTGGCACACTGCCTCCGGGGCTTGACACGATCATCTCACGGT
>JBAUNL010000240.1:0-10348 GCA_049579205.1 Rhodomicrobium sp.
CGCACAGCTTGCCGCCAGTCCGCTTGGCGGCTTAACCCCGGCAGACGTTCCACTTATCGAAGCGGAAATTCTGTCCGAACAACCGGGGCCACCTCAGTCTAAAGCTTATCCAATTCGGTCACCTCAGCAATTTGAGACCACTCGGCCTAAGTTTAATGCCTCTTCTGAGAGAAAAATCGAACGGATTTGGTTAGATGCAAATAAGCTCGGTTGGAGCTATAACGATTTTGTAGCCCACTTATTAGAAGTTCTTGTGATCATTCAGTTCAGGGATAAATTGAAGAGAATGCCGGTGTCCAAAGCCAAGGTTGGCGGTTAACATTGCCGACAGGAGAGCCTGCTTCGATACCTTAGTGAAACCTGGAGCCTGCCACCGGGCATTGGTCAATGTTTGTCCGATGCAATCCTAATTGCATCGGCATCAATGACGGCCTTGAGCCGTTGGCGGCCTGCCTGCGTGAACTCGTCATTAGCGCGCTTTGAAGTGTGTGCCCTATGTGCGCGGCTAATCTTCATGCCTTCAAGGTGTAAAAGCGCGGCGACAGTCAGCATGGTATCGCGCAGGCAAAGGGGGCAAGGGGTGATCTGCTCGTCCTGACTAAAACGGCTGATCGCCTCCATGATCTTCCGGGTAAGCGCTAGCTCATTTACATCGGAAAAATCGCAATCCTCATTGCGATTTGGACAGCCATCTCGTTCTCGCATCGCGGGGTATCCAATCTGCGTCGGATTGTGGGGCTAACCAGAGAGTGACCGATGCCGGCGAGCCCGCCTCTGTGCGTTCACGCGTAGGGGGGCAAGGGGCTAGGATGTTTATAGCAATCTTAGGTGGAATATTTGTAACATTAGTAGCAAAAGTTTTAAATGCTAAGGTGCTGCAAAAACATCAATGGCGAATGACAACACAGTGTTGGTCAATCGCCGAATAAGTAGGCACTGTGTATTCACCGTGAAGCAAATTCCGGGCTCAGCGGACTAAGCGTTGCCTTGGTGGCGGGAAGCCCAGTGAATTAGCTAGCACCGGCCGTGATCGATTTTGCAATCTTTGTCCTCGTAACCGGCTTACCCGCATCACGCATTTCTGCAAGTCGAAGGCGGTGTTCACTTGTCATGACTTCGCTGAAGTCTGAGATCGCGAGGTTCACAAGCATTACGGTAATCCAAGCGGCAGTGCCTAGAAGGATAAGCTCGAATGGCAGGAGCATGAGGTCCAAATTGGTCATGGGTCTGTGCTCTCGCTTATCTCGTTGCTAGAAGTGCTCTTCTTTGTTGCCGCAAGCTTGGCGAGGAGAGTGTAGGAATAGAACACTCTCATTAAGCTCGCCTTTTCCGGTCCATTTCCAATTTTCTCAACCTGAGCACCCAGTGCCTTAGCTTGCGCTAGGCAATAATGAGGGTCCTTCAGCCTTCGAATCGTGTGCATTGCGCTACCATATAGCGCAAAAGTAGAATTTTAATGTATTAAGCTATCTTAAGTTGTGTATAAAAATGGAAGGCATTTCGAGGTGGCAGGAGTGGGGATAGCGAAAGCCGAGCTATTTCTCAAAAATATGTGCGATTTGCTCGGCTTCCGAGAAAAAACCGAGCGACCCCGGTCAGCATGGGACTACAACACCCAAAGTCGTGCTAAGCTTATGGTTGCAATCCAGCGCCAAAGCCCGCCTGAAGCTTCACCGAGCATACCTGATGCCACAGAGCTTGCGTTCACACTCGCAAATGGGGTCGAGGGGGCCATCTAGCCCAAGGGGACAAGCTCCAAAACGCGACACGGAAGAAAATGGAGCTTGGTCCCTGCCACACAGTGTCGGGGCAACAAGGCGTGGGCACATCCTTGTCTAGCGAGAGGTGGTAAAGCTTGGGTGAACGGTCAAGGTTATGCTGGGCGCCGCAAGCGGACTAGGCACCCTTACGCGGGGACATAAAATGCCTAGCCCGCCTGACCGCGCCCGTGGAAAGGGCCCTTTCGGGGCGGGTCATGCACACCCTAGTGGCTTACTTTGACGGGTTTATGAAGTGATCGGTTGTGTTCAATGCTTCAGCTACAAGCAGGACTAGCCGTGACGGACTCTTACACCCGACGGCTTGCCCGTCCCGCAAGGCTCCAGGAAGTTGTCGCTCTTGTGGGCAACTGAGCTAAACGGTGGAAAGCAGTAATTCACTTGGCAAAGCTGCGAACTTGGAAAGGCTGGAGCAAGCTACCCCTCGAAAGCTGCTTAGGCCAGCGGAGCTGGCTTGGCCCCTCCCTTCCGAACTAGCGCGGATCAAGCTGGCAAGGCGGAAGCACTACGCGGCTCTCACGTGGGCTTGGCGTTGGCTTCCGCCTCATCCATTGCCCCAAAGCCCACTTGCCGAACCCACCTCGTATCAAGTAGGAAGGGCTATTCTCTTCTCCCCAGCTCCGCCGTAGCGGGGCAACAGGGCAGGTACATCCTAGTCTATCGGGAGGCGGTAACGCTTGAGTGAACAGCCGAGATCATGCTAGGTGGCGGCGGCTAGGCATTCGTGGGTGGGGGGAAATGAAAATGCCTAGCCGCTCTTGGGCGCACTCTTAAGGGGGGCTTTTGGGTGCGGCCTCCTCCAAGGTAGTGACGCAACCCGAACCTTCAATGAACCGTGTCTATCGGGCGCGCTGGCTTTTGCGCGGGGCGGGTCGTTACCGATGCTCCTCAAGGTGACAGCTTGCCGCGCCGCAAGTGCCCGTAATTCGCCCCTTTTGCTGGCAAGCGAGCTAAACTTCGGAATCCGAAGGGCCCACAAGCGATCAAGCGTGCTTGCTATGTGATTGCCGGACAAGCAAGCGCACACAAAAGCAGCGCCGATTTCGATCTGAACCATTGATTTTATTGGAGCGGGCGACGAGGTTCGAACCGCAGATGTTCGACAGGCTTCGCACAGCAAACGCGCCGCGAGTAAGGTGAGATAAGATTTCAATTTCCATTCACCCACATGGGACGCAATCATGGCCAAGGGTCAAAAGAGGTCCAACCACGAACCGGAGAAACCGAAGGCGGAGAAGCCAAAAGCGCCCGCAGCGTCCGCTTCGATTTTGAAAAAGCCCAGCGGTGGCTCGGACGCAAGGAAGTAGCCGGGAAATCAAGCGGAGGAGACGCACCCCAAATGCCACAAGGAACAGTGAAATTTTTCAATCCAAACAAGGGCTTCGGCTTCATCGCTCCGGACGAGGGCGGCGGAGACGTCTTTGTCCATGTCAGTGCGCTAGAACGCTCCGGGATCTCGTATCTCAGCGAAGGGCAAAAGGTGACCTTCGATGTTGAGCGGGACCCCAAAACAGGCAAAATGCGGGCAACGAATGTGCGTGAGGTGGAATAGGCACGGCGCGAAGACTTTGGACGCGCTCGGCTATCGAAACCCTGCGAATATCGCAATCAAAGCGTAGAGCAGGAAAATTCCCAGGAAAATCAAATACACGCCCAAGCGCCTGGCAGGGCTTTCCCGGTAATTGAGGCCATCAGTAACGGCAGGACGGGACTCAGTTCGAAGAGCCTCCGCGACTATTGCGGCGGTTGTGGGCGTCCCCGCCGCTTCGTCATCCGTGCCAAGGGGGGGCAGTTGGGGAGAACATCATACTTGGGATCTGAGTGCTGGGGGTTCGAGCCTCCTAAGCGCACCTTATCGCTTCGCTGCTGCGCTTTAGCATCCGCACGAATGGATAGATCTGCCAGGGCGCTCGCCCGGCAATTTCCCGATCGAAGAAGGCGTCTATAGAGCCTTCAATCGAAGTGTCGAAGGCGAAGCTAGGCCATCTTGTCGATGATCTGCTTCATCTCTCCGGCTTCGAAGGCCCGCAACGTCTGAGTGCGAACGTTACCCAAGGCGCCGAGGGCTAACCCGAGTGCGGTTACAGACGGATCGTCTGGCCCCTCGACCGTCACGGCGAGGTCATGCCGTCCAAGCGTCCAGTACAACTCCTTCACGGTCACACCAAACTTGCCCGCCGCCTCTTTGAAGGCTTCGGCTCGCTTGACGGTATCTTTGACGTTCCGGATACCCTGTTCCGTAAAGTCGGCGAGCACAATGTAGGTTGCCATTTGGGGCTCCTCCCGCCCCCACGCCCGGCACAGTCAATGTAGCATGGCAAAGCGACCGGCGGAATAATCTCGCCGCCTATTCGTTGTTGGTTTATTGCATCGAAGATAGCCCCTTAGACGAAGCCGCTTCCAACCCATCGGAGGCGGTTTTTCTTTGTTGCAAAGTGAAGCGGGCATCCGGAATGATCCATGCAATGCGCCCAAAGAGAATCCCGCCCAGAAGGGAAGGAAACTGGGCGGGACCGTGCTTGTTTGAGTATGCCTCGCAACTCATAGGCGCCACGAAAGTTCCAACCTCAGATTGCGGCAGTTGGACGATGGCGTCCGTCACTCCCACACTTGAGGAGAAAAAGGTGGGGCATCCCCTACCGGCCCGTCTGTGGCCGGCAACTAGCGCTCAGCATCCACACCCTTAGCCACGGTGGCCTAGAATAAGGAGGGAGCAGCAATGAGCATCTTGAGGACTCCCGATGAGAGGTTCGGCAATCTACCGGCCTATTCCTAATGCGACGATCAGCGGCGCGAGCAGAACTGTCAGGATATCCCACTCAATGAGCATAATGCGTGATCTTCTCCTGGCTCCGGCCGATCTTAGCCGTGAGCCCCGCTAGCCGCTCCCTTGCACTGCTGATTGCAGGCGAGGGCGGCACGGGGCATCACGGCATTGGCCAGGGCAGCAGCACAATCTTGCCGCCGAGCCCGCCACCATCGATGCGGGTATGAACCTCGCGCGCGGCTGCGAGCGGCAGCCGATCAATGATAATGGGATGGATGGCGCCATCGCGCAGTAGGCCGAACAGGGCCGCCATGTCGGCCTTGAACTCCTCCGGGTGCTTTATACGGCGGGCCGTGATGCTGTAGAAGACTGCCCGCCGATTGCCGAACAGGGCGCCCAGCGTGCCCCACAACTTGATCTTCGCCAAACCGAGCGCCGCCGAAGCAAGACCCTCGCGGCCCACAGCCATGGTCTGCGATCCATAACCGACGAGCAGACCTCCCGGCGCAAGGCAGGCGAACGAACGGGCGAAATGGCCCCCGCCAATGGCATCGAACACGGCATCGACGCCGGCACCGCCCTGGCGCCCGGCGGTCAGCCGGCGAACCGCCGCGACAAAGTCGCCGGCGCGATAGTCAATAGCCGTCGCACCCAAGCGCTCGACCACTGGCATGTTCGCGGCCGAACAAGTGCCGATGGCCTCAAGCCCGAAATGGCGCGCTAAATCGAGGAGAGCCATCCCAACCGTGCCTGAGGCCCCAATTACAAGGATTTGCGCCCCCGCTTGTAGGCGGCGGTAACGGGTCAGCATCTGGAAGGCGGTGAGATAAGCGAGCGGGATGCATACGGCTTCGGCTGGGTCCACTCCATCGGGGACAGGCACAAGAAAACGCGCGGGACGGATGGCGTATTGGGTGTAGCCGCCGACGACACAGAGATCGGCCACAAGTTCGCCTTCGCGCGGCAGGGTGACCCTGGAGCCTGTCTTCTCTACGACGCCCACAAGATCATAGCCCGGCGTGAACGGCAGCGGTCCCTTGAAATCCGGATATCTGCCGCGCCGGATGAATGTGTCTGTAAAGCCAGTGCCGGCGGCAAGCACCTTGATGCGGACCTCGCCGGGAGCTGGTTCTGGGATCACTGGCTGCTCCACCAGTTTTAGAACCTCAGGGCCGCCGAACCGGGCGATAGAGATATGTTGCCATGGCATGCGGTGATCATAGTAAGGAACTCAACAGCCGTCACCTGCGTGCCGGCCTATTTATCGGAACCGGTTCTTCACTTCTCTATATCCAGCAAGACGAGCGGCTTCACTCGGCAAATAGCTGCCCGCAGCTTGTAAGCAAAGATACTACTAACAGACCAGCCGCACAGACATTCACTTGCTTCATTACCCGCCCAGTGCCACAAGCTAGTAATCCCCGCCTTGCAATTTCGGTCCCCACTTCATCGGGACCCCGCCAGGAGGCTGACGCTTTTAAGAAGCTTTCTCGCTGGGACGCAGCTCCACGCCCGGTCGGCGCTGTCCTGCAGCAGTTCCTCTCCTCCGACCTTCCTCGATACTGATAGCCCTGGTACCAGCAAATGAGATGTTGATGAGTACAACTTTAAATTGCAGATAAGTTTGCGGCAGATTACGGAGAATCGACAATACCCGACGGGGAATCAATTTGCTCGTCGATCATTTTTTCGGTGCCCGTAGCGGCATGTGAAATCGTAATCGCTGCGAATGGAAGGACTGAGGGCACCTGACGAAGAGGAGCCACCCATGTTCAGAATAGCAGCGATATTCATCTCGGTTGCCGGTTTCGTCACGCCCGCCCTCGCCCAAGACAAAGAACCGCAACTCCCTGAAAACACGATCGATTGCAAGCAGTTCAAAAAGGTCGGACCTCAGCGATGGGAAGAAGTTGGGACCGCTGTGTTCAACCTAGGCTCGATCCAAGACATCAACCTTACCAATCAGCCCGTCACGCCGCGTTACTTCAAATTCGGCGGCTTTGATTTATTCCCGGTCCTTGAGCAAAAATGCGGAGCCGATGCCGAGAAAGACAAGGCAGCTGAACAGGGACCTGTAACGTTGGGACTAGGTCTTCCTGCTCCTAAAACGGAGTTGGCGAGCGAGGCAAGTTCGACATCCGCGCCACCGGCAACACAGGCGAGTTCAAGCGAAGCCCTTCCAACTCCCGTCCACAAAATCCCTAATAGCGGATCAGAAAGCCCATCCTGCGACGGGAAGCCGGTATACGTCGCGGATGTTCGTACCGCAGATGGGGAACAAGCCTCGATTGAAGTTGCTGTTTCGAATGGCAGCAATAATTCCGAGTTTACAATACTGGGGTCTAAGAACAATAAAACTAGCTTGGTCTACAGAGGCAGAATTGCTAAGGGAAGATTTATATTTCTATCGAATCAGTCCAAACTGGAACAGCATTCATTGCGTTCCTTATTTATGGCAGTTCGTTCTACACAGCACACCATTTCGATTGCAGCGAAGTATATCAAGCCGAATCGTGATGGAATCGGCTCTACAATCCTTTATCTTGGCGGACTGAACACTCTCCTGGCATCGAAGGGCAGAGGTCATCGTGTTCGGTTTGAAGGGAATCCTCCATCAGAGGCTCTTCCCGAAGCGTTCTATTTTGATCGCTGCGAATAATGGGAACCTCAAGCTGCGAAGATACGATGGTTGGAGAATTTGGAAGCCTAGAATCGTGATCGATCGCAGCCATAACGGGCTTCAGCGTATTTGTTGCTAGCCCGAGGTGACGAATCGGCGAAGTCACAAAGTCTCTGAGCCTCTTCTCTACCTGAGCTGCAAATTGATCTAGCATTTCCTGCTGCCAATTTGTGCATTCGGTATCGCGGCGAACTCTTAGCCGGTGTCGTTCGATGCGCAGGGCTCGGATTAGTTCGTCTTGAACCTATAAAAGGGCACCTATCCGGCTATCATCTACGGATGCGGCGCCCACCTCAGGCTTGCCTTCGAATATAAATGATCCAATCAGAACCGCCTGAAACACAGTAGCTATGATCAGCGTCCAGTTGAGGCGTGCCGGATCACGCGCGCCTGGGTACAGTAACATAACAGTAACGGTTTTTGGAAAAATCTAATGATTCTAGGAACTTAAGTTTCGACCTCTAAGTGCTTATCAGTGGTGGTTACAGCTAGATAACAGGAATAATTGTCAAAAATATCCACGGATCAAGCTGCCCACTAAACGGCGGCGCGTAGACATGGAAGCCAGCATCACAGCGACAAAACCGGGCCAGGGTGGGCGTGAACAGTCTCCGCCATGTTTGCTATTATATACCTAATTGCATTTCGCAACACGTATATTTGTTATGTGTCTGTTCTTGTATCTGTTACGTATCTGTTCTTGGGTCGGCTGAGCCAGGTTGCCTTTCACGCGAGACGCGCTATCGCTGTCTAAAACTTCCGCAACCGCGCAGCTGAACAGCCAGGCCGGCAGAAAGGCGCTTTGGCTTTCACGTTACGGGTTCGACCATTTTCCGTTGCGTCATGTTTCCATAACTAACTACATTGATAATTATTGTAGACAACTTAAGATTGAAAAATGCCCTTTTGCGCAGTGCGGAACCTTGCAAAACCATGGGAAATCCTTCCTGTCAAACTTGATCCCATATCTGTTCCACAGATGTCTCCCTAACTGATTCGTGGCATCCGTTGTCACATCCGGAGCGGGGGGACACCCACCCGCCGCGCGGCGGAATGTTTCATCAGGAGGAACCCGCAAGTTCTGGGAAGGCCAAGGTCAAGGTTTCCAATCTTCCTGATCCGTTACTGTAACCAGAAACTTCTCAAACAAGTATTTCTCTAACTTATTGGACGCTCATAGCTGCATTCAAGAGCAATTGCCGGTTCGATTTCACCCCGCCCTCTGTGACAATCGTGTTTCCATACCTGTTATTACCTGTTATTAAAAGACCTTGAATAACGCAACCAACTGAAACTGCTAGAGAAGTTGTAGAAAAGGTGCCATTTTCGTAGCCTTGGCGCGCGTGGTCGAATTTCGAGTTTATCGACGACGAGGGAAGCTCATCTTCACTCATGATGTCTCGCCGATATTCGGGCCTTATCTTTTTGAGCCGCTCGTGAGACTCGTGAGTAGCGCGGCGATGCGCCTGCGCGTAATCCAGTCCGGCCACTTGAACTTCTACCTGGCGCTGATCGGCCTGTTGCTTGTTTGCATCCTTTTCATCACACTCGTTTGACCAAGGCATGCGAGGGCAGCGCCGTGGTCGCGGCGGGAAAAGTGGAAACTTCAATGGCTCAGATTTTACAGCTGGACAACTACCGGCCGATAAGCCGCCGGAGGGCGAATACGCGGGCTCTGTCGGAGATGGCGCTCACCATGTGTGAGACCGCGTTTTTCCGGCAAGACTGGCAAATGTTTGATCGCTATTTCCGGATTTTAAAGTCGGCGGGACCAAGAGAAGATCACGTCGCGAACGGCTTGATTTTCAGCTGCGCCCGCAACCCCGAAACTAAACGCGTTCAATGATGCACTGTTTTGGAAAGCTGCGCGACGAGGAGAAACACCAAAGCTCCCGCGAGTTGCGTGACCAGACAGAATGTAACGGTCGCCGATAAGGAAACGTCGTAAAGAATTCCGATCGCGGCGCTTCCCAGGAACCAGAGTATGCCATATCCCGCCGTGAAGAGGCCATAGGCGGTCGCTCTCCGCGCGACCGGCGCCATGGGTGCGACCGCCGCCGGAATGATGGACTCATGGGCGCCGATCCCAAGTCCCCAGACCGCGGCACCAATCAAACTGAGCCAAAATCCGCCGAAAAAGACAAGGGGGGCGAACAAAGCGGAGATCACGGTGAGGGCAACCAGGACTGTGAAGCCGAAGCGGTCGAAGAGACGTCCGAAAACGAGAGAGCCAAGCCCGTCCTGAGTTTACGGAGCCGTACCTGATTTTCTCCACGGTGCCTACACAACGCCTATTTGTGCTGCATTTTCGATGTTTATAACTGTCCGGATCGGTTTGGATTGCCGCCGCCTCTGCCTTCTGGTCCTTTGGCTTGTGGAGAAACACCTGCACCAAAACCTCGCTATCGGGCGTTGCTTCAGCCGGAGCCAAGACGCTCATGTCGACGCTTTCAGCCTTTTGCCAAAGCCTAAACGCGCCAAGATCGATGGCCGCCGTTCAGCAATAGATCGAACGCTTGATGCTACATTGGCCTTCTCAAGCTCTTGGCCAAAACGCGTTTTTGGGCTCGCAACGATTGCGTCAGCATAATCATGAATGTCTGGCAAAGCCGCAGGTGGTTCGAAGCCTAATGCAACTCTTACCGCATGCCTGATTGCCGTTAGTCGGGAATACGGCACAAGATCGGTGTAGGGTCCGAATTCCGCTACGCGCAACAGGATAAGTCGGCTGGGGTCTTTCTCGAGGAGAAGGTTGTATTCACGGCAAGCACGTTCGGACCGTATAAAGTCAGGCGAGAGCAGCACAATCATCTTTGCGCCCGCTGACAAAGCCTCCTCAACGTAGCTAGGAGGTAGGAGGTGGTAATCCAGCACCCGAAAGCTGGCTCCCCGCACGATATCAGCGATCAAAGATGCCCAGTGTTTGTCGGCATCTACATACCAGATCAAAAAATCTGGAAAGTGTCTTTTGTCTTCGGGCATAACGCACGCGCTTAAGTCAGTGTGAGGCTATAAGGTTTACTGCTTGAACACGGCCTTGTCATCTCGTGTCGTTTGGCGAAGTTACGTGACGCAAATGAGGTGGCGGCCGAGGGCACCTCTTGCACGCCTTCGCAATCTCAT
>JBAUNL010000241.1:0-14576 GCA_049579205.1 Rhodomicrobium sp.
GATCATGGCAACGAGCTTTGCGAAGCCCTGCTGGCTTGTATTCAGCATCGTATCCTCAGGTGGTAAGCATCGATGCTTACCCAACAAGGGGGTATTGCTGCCGTTCCAGCCGGACTATCAGGACACATGTAGCGGTGGCTTACCCTCCGGCCGCAACGCTCAGTTCGAACTGGCCCGCAACCGCTATACGGCCGCGCCAAACCTGGCACCATTCGCGTCCGGTTCGCAGGCCCATTTCGTCCCAAAGAGTGCGAAGCGCCGCTACGAGAGAATCCATCTGCTCAGCAGTGTGCATCGGCCCAGGTGTGAGGCGGATTCTTTCCGTACCGCGGGGCACAGTCGGATAGTTGATGGGCTGGAGGTAGATGCCAAACCGGTCAAGCAGCGAGTCGGTCAGCGACTTGCACTTGATTGGGTCCCCCACGAGAACCGGTATTATGTGACTGGGCGTATGCATCACGGGCAGGTCTTCGCCGACCAGGCGTTCCTTCAGCATCGCTGCCTGTGCTTGGTGCCGCGTACGCTCCTCCTGGCTCTCTTTCAAGTGCCGGACACTCGCCAGAGCTCCAGCAACGATGACCGGCGCAAGCGATGTCGTGAAGATGAACCCAGGAGCATAAGAGCGGATCGCGTCGACGCACGCTGCCGTGGAGGCTATGTAGCCGCCCATGAGGCCAAAACCTTTGGCCAATGTGGCCTCTATGATGTCGACCTTGTGCATGGCGCCATCGCGCTCAGCAACACCGCCGCCGCGCGGCCCGTACATGCCAACAGCGTGGACTTCGTCGAGATAGGTGAGCGCATTGTATTTCTTGGCGAGATCGCAGATTTCGCTGATCGGTGCAATATCGCCATCCATCGAGTAAACGGATTCGAAAGCGATAATCTTCGGCGTGTCGAACTCATATTCGCGAAGAAGGCTCTCCAGATGGTGGAGATCGTTATGCCGCCAGATGCGTTTCGGACCACCACCTTGCCGTACGCCTTCGATCATGGAAGCGTGGTTTTTCTCGTCCGAGAAAATGACGGCTCCCTTTAGCAGCTTGACCAGGGTCGAGAGTGTGGCCTCGTTCGAAATATAGCCTGAGGTAAAAAGGAGTGCGGCTTCCTTGCCGTGCAAATCCGCCAGCTCAGCCTCCAATTCCACGTGGTAATGGGTAGTACCTGAAATGTTGCGCGTGCCGCCGGAGCCGGCCCCGGCCCTGTCGATGGCTTCGTGCATCGCGCTCAGAACGGCAGGATGCTGGCCCATGCCGAGATAATCGTTCGAGCACCAGACTGTGATAGGACGCTTTCCAGCCGGTGTGTGGTGAATGGCGCTTGGAAATTTCCCCTGGTCTCTGAGTATATCTGCGAAAATCCGGTAACGTCCCTCCAATGCTAAAGCGTTGAGAGCTTCCTCAAAAGTGCCCTGATAGTTCATATGCTTTCCTCTTTGCCGGGACGGCGCAGGCCCCTTTGCGCCGGGCAAAAACTCCAAGGAACCCAGTGCCCTGAAGCTTTTGCCGAGAGTTTGGATCATGGCGTGAAGATGGAGGGAAGTCTAGAGTTTAGACCCATTACAAAATGCCACAGCTCAACTCTTTCACATGCTTATCTTAATATGCCTTGACTCATATCAAAACGCTTCAACTCAACCGAGTGGAACGCTCGCTTTTCAGGGGATGTCCTTTGCTTTCGCGCATCAAATTAGTAAACCTAATAAAAAGGTAATGACTGTCTTGTGGGCCGGGCGAGGCTTCTGGGTGATATTGAACCGAGAAAACTGGCTTTCCGTGCAATCTGATACCGCAATTGCTTCCATCAAAAAGGGAAACATGCGTTTCTTCCACGCCCTTGGGGAGACTTTCACGGTCCACGGCAAATCCATGGTTCATCGAGGTGATCTCAACCTTGCCTGTGGTGTAGTCCATCACCGGATGGTTGGCACCATGATGCCCGTGCGGCATTTTCCTTGTGCGTCCGCCCAAGGCCAAGCCCAAAAGCTGGTGACCAAGGCAGATGCCGAAAACAGGGATGCCCGAACCGATAAGCTGGCGAATGGTTGGAATGGCGTATTCCCCCGTTGCAGCTGGGTCTCCGGGCCCATTCGAAAGGAAGACGCCATCAGGTTCGCGGGCAAGAATCTCTTCGGCCGTTGCATAGGCCGGCAGTACCGTGACCCGGCAGTCTGCCGAAGCAAGGCAACGCAGGATATTGCGTTTGATGCCATAATCGATTGCGACAACGTGGAATTCCGGCTGCTTCTCTTCCGTGAAGCCGCGGCCCCACTCCCAAACCCCTTCGTTCCATTGGTAGCTCTGGGTGGTTGTGACACTCCGCGCCAGCTCTGCACCCTCCATATCGGGACATGCCTGGGCGCGAGCCAAAAGCGCGGCAAAATCGAAAACGCCGTCAGGATTGTGAGCTATGACGGCATTGGGCATGCCCCGATCGCGGATCAGCATGGTCAAGGCACGCGTGTCAACACCTGTGACGCCGATGATTCCCCGCCCGCGGAGCCAAAGATCGAGGCTTTGTCTGGACCGGTAATTAGAGGGAGCGGTAACGCGAGCGCGCAGGATACAACCGCGCACCCCTGAGGATGCGGCGAGGCTGGCGGTCTCGATGTCCTCAGGATTTGTGCCTGTATTTCCTATGTGAGGGAAAGTGAAGGTGATGATCTGGCCCGCATAGGAAGGGTCGGTAAGGATTTCCTGGTAGCCCGAGATTGCGGTATTGAAGCAAACCTCGCCGCCGGCTTCACCCACTGCACCAGCTCCGAAGCCATGGATAATGGTTCCGTTGGCGAGAACCACAGCGCCCGTGTAAGGCTGTTCCGCCCATGCACCGGCAGCGGGGTTCGTACTCGTCATTGCTTTACCAAGAGTTAGACTAGCTGGCTTCGTCCGCGTCAGCGGGTGGGGATTGGCACTTCCCCGCGGTAATCGTAGAACCCCCGCTGGGTTTTGCGGCCGAGCCACCCCGCTTCCACATACTTCACTAAGAGCGGACACGGGCGGTATTTGGTGTCCGCCAAACCCTCATACAACACTTGCATCACGGAGAGACAAGTGTCGAGCCCTATGAAATCCGCAAGCTGCAGCGGTCCCATGGGGTGGCGCGCTCCGAGCCGCATGGCGAGATCAATGGCCTCGACCGAGCCTACGCCCTCGTACAGCGTGTAAACGGCCTCATTGATCATAGGCAAGAGGATACGGTTCACGATGAAGGCAGGAAAATCCTCGGCAACGGTGACCGTCTTTCCAAGACTTTCGATGAAACGGCGGGCCGCCGAGAATGTCGATTCATCGGTTGCAATTCCGCGAATCATCTCGACGAGGTCCATCACCGGCACCGGGTTCATAAAGTGCATCCCAATGAACTGTTCTGGCCTGTCAGTTACCGCCGCGAGCCGTGTGATCGAAATGGAGGAGGTATTGCTGGCGAGCAGCGTGGCAGGTTTCAGGTGAGGACAGAGGGCAATTAAAATTTTCCGCTTGATGTCCTCGTCTTCCGTCGCCGCTTCGATGACGAGGTCAGCATTGTGTAAGGCATCAAGCGAGGGCGCGTAGGATATTCTTGCAAGAGCCTTGTCCCGGTCGCTCTCGCTAATCTTCCCGCGGTGGATCTGCCGGCTCATATTGCCGTTGATGGTCGCGAGCGCGGCATCGACGCGCTCCTTGCTTAAATCGTTGAGCAGAACGTTATACCCGCCAAGAGAGATAACGTGGGCGATACCGTTGCCCATCTGACCCGCGCCGATGATCCCGATGGTCTTGATCGTGACGGCTTCGCGGCCCTCGCTCCGATTTACAAAGGGGTTCTCGCGAGGTGTGTAAGGGGAAACTTGTGCCATCGTTGAACTCCGGGTCTCGTTGCGGGCTATTTCCGGCTGTCAAGCGCGGCTTCGAATTCCGGCAGGATCTTAAAAAGGTCACCGACTAGCCCATAGTCCGCAACTTGAAAGATGGGCGCTTCTTCATCTTTGTTGATTGCGACGATCACCTTGGAGTCTTTCATCCCAGCAAGATGCTGTATCGCTCCTGAAATACCCACCGCAATGTAAAGCTCAGGGGCCACCACTTTGCCCGTTTGGCCGACTTGATAATCGTTTGGAACAAAGCCGGCATCCACTGCGGCCCGGCTGGCACCTACCGCAGCCCCGATCTTATCGGCGATTCGCTCCAATAGCTTAAAATTCTCGCCGGACTGCATGCCGCGGCCGCCGGATATGACGACCTTGGCGCCCGACAGTTCCGGGCGTGTTGATTGTGAAAGCTCTTCCCCGGCGAACTCGGAAAGTCCGGCTGGCGCAGGCGCGCCTATGGTCTCGATAGTCGCAGATCCCCCTTCTGGAGCTGCTGCGAAAACCGTTGTTCTTACCGTCAGAACCTTTTTGGGCCCACTGCATTCAACGGTCTGGATGGCGTTGCCGGCATAGATAGGGCGATCGAATTGAACAGGGCTGTGCACAGCTATTACGTCGGAGATTTGCGCGACGTCCAGTAGTGCGGCGACTCTTGGAGCGAAGTCTTTGCCTCCCGTAGAGGCAATGGCGACGAGCGCATCGTAGCCTTGCATCAGCGGCACGATAAGTGCCGCCATATCTTCCGCGAGACGGGGCTTCAAATGACCCGCGTTCGCGACCAGGACTTTTTCAACACCGCTCAGTGCCGCAGCCTTTTGTACCACTGCCTCGCAATGGGAGCCGGCGACAAGAATATGAACCGGGTTCCCGATCGCCTTGGCCGCGGTTAGCGCCTTGGCCGTTGCCCCATTAAGCGCTTTGTTATCGTGCTCGGCAACAAGTAGGACCGCCATTATTGCAATACTCCCGCTTCATCGCGGAGCTTTTCCACAAGCTCGGAGGCCGACTTAACCTTGATTCCGGCCTTTCTGGCCGGAGGCTCGGACGTCTTAAGGACTTTGATCCTCGGCTCGATGCTGAATCCCAGCGTGGTGGCATCAATTTCGTCGAGCTGCTTCTTCTTCGCCTTCATGATGTTGGGAAGGGAAGCATAGCGAGGCTGGTTCAGCCGCAAATCTACTGTTACCACCGCTGGAAGCTTCAGTTTCAAGGTCTGCAGACCGCCATCGACCTCACGGACCACCTCCAAGGCGCCGTCATTGACGGCAACTTTGAAGGCGAATGTTGCTTGGGGCCAATTCAGAAGTGCAGCCAGCATTTGCCCCGTCTGATTCGAGTCGTCGTCAATGGCCTGCTTTCCCAGAATGATAAGCCCTGGCTTCTCTTGCTCTGCGGCATGCTTCAGAATTTTGGCAACTGTCAGGGGCTCAACCGCGAGGTCGGTCTTATAGAGAATAGCCCGGTCGGCTCCCATGGCCAGCGCGGTGCGCAGAGTTTCCTGAGCTTTTTGCGGGCCAACGGAAACCGCGATAATTTCCCCGGCATGCCCAGCCTCTTTGATGCGGAGCGCCTCTTCCACAGCGATCTCATCGAAGGGGTTCATGGACATTTTGACATTGGCAATATCGACGCCGCTGCCGTCCGGTTTCACCCTGATCTTTACGTTAAAATCTACGACCCGCTTAACGGGGACGAGAATCTTCATGTGACCGGACCCTGACTTGATGTGTCATTAGATATGCTGCACCGCAACGACGGGTCAACTTGGTCTAATGGCGTACATCTGGTGTTCGCAGGTGCCACCAAGGCGTTAAGTCTATTTCGCACATGCGAAAGTGTCAATGTGACGCAATTTAGTCATTTCGATTAAACCCCTGTCGCCATATCGAACAGTCGCACATCAGGCCGTTTCATGATCGTGACAAGAAGCATGCCCGTGAAAAAGCCTCCAACATGAGCCCACCAGGCTGTCGTCCCGCCGGGGAGGAGCAAGGCGCTGGCGATCTGGAAAACGATCCAAACCCCGATTACCAGGGCAGCCGAGAATCGCAGTGGCACAAAGGGCAGCTTCGGAAGCGGCAGCAGAACCCAGACGCGGATATTGGGGTGGAGCAGCAAATAAGCACCAATAACGCCCGAAATTGCGCCGCTGGCGCCGACAAGCGGCAAGTCCGGGGACGTGGTAGCATAGCTGTGGACCAAAGCTGCAGCAATGCCGCAGAGCAGATAGAAGAGTATAAAACGGACATGGCCCAAGGCGTCTTCAACATTATCTCCGAAGACGAAGAGGAAAATCATATTGCCGAGAAGATGCAGGAAGCTTCCATGAACAAACATGTAGGAGACGAGCTTGAACTGCTCCGGCATGTGGAGGACAAAAGATCCGAATGGCACCACATTGCGAGGATGCACGGACAACGTTTGTAATAAATTCGCGCGAGCTGGAAAAATCAGGTCGGTCTCAAAGACCACGTAAACAATCACATTTACCGCAATTAGCGTTGTTGTCACATACTCGAATTTAACCTTTTTGAGGTGGTTCATATCCCAGATAGGTACAAATAACATGGTGGGATCCAGGAAATAGAGCTAAGCGTTCTGGCCGGGCTTCCAAAGAATGTCGTCTTTACCTTTGCCGTTTACGTACCGGCTCATGACAAATAAATGATCGGAAAGACGGTTGATGTACCGGCAGACGGTTTCGCTCACTCGTTCGTTCGTGGTGAGCTTGAGCTCGATGATACACCGTTCCGCACGCCGGCAAATGGTGCGCGCGACATGCAGCGCCGACGCGGCCTGCGACCCCCCCGGCAGAACAAAGGATGTCAGCGCTGACATCTCACTGTTCATGGCGTCGATTTCGCGCTCAAGCCGGTCGACCTGTGCATCCTTGAGCCGTAAAGGCGTGTAAGGAAGGGGTTCCCCAGATTCAGGCACGCAGAGGTCAGCGCCGAGGTCAAATAGGTCGTTTTGGATTCTAGCAAGCATCTCTGCTGCCAATCCTTGGCTCGCGCCAAGAAGTGTACGCGCTACCCCGATCGCGGCATTGGTTTCGTCGACAGTCCCATAGGCTGCGATCCGCGCGCTTGTCTTCGGCACGCGCTGGCCGCTCCCAAGAGCTGTTGTCCCGTCATCGCCGGTTTTCGTGTAAATTTTGGTTAGAACGACCATTGGCGCCCGAAGACCTTATACAGGCCTTGAGCATAGCACGCTTACCAGCGGTATCCTAGTCGGAGGCCTGCATTTGTCAGCCCCCGGTTAGGCTGGCAAATTCCAGCTTGCGACATATGATCCACGGTTGCCATCAGGCGCCAGTCTGGCGTCAAAGAAAATCCGAGAGAGGCAGATTCCCTGAAATTGAGTACGCAGCCATACGAGGCCTCATGAGGAGTATCGAGAGGCCCGTCATGCGCAGCGCCACCGAAAGTGGCCTCGAAAAAGGTGCGGTCGATTAACTTCACATCCCAGGTAAAGCCCGCATAGAACTCATCGGTTTTGCCGAATGCAAGCGTTGTGCCGATGTGCGGACGGGGCGTCAGAAAAAAGTCGAGGATGCTGTTCTCGTAACCGCCAGCGAATCGGCCGCCAAGCACTTCAAGGTTAAGGGCGGCGGTTCCTTCATGCGGCGCATTGTCTACGGCCTGCTTGAAGATGCCGCCGCGAACTTCGTCGATCATCCAAAACGGGTGGTCCGTGACCGTGTAGGGTACAATGACTTGAGCAAGTGCCGGCGTGCCCCCAGCTTGGGCCAAGATGACCACACTCAAGGCCACGATCCAGCTCGATATGAATTTGCCGGCCACCTGATCCCCCTGCACCGCCTAAATCTTTTTGCGTAATAGGGGTGTGTTGTCAAACCGATGTTTCAACCTGCCGGTGGTTTGCCAAGGCATGTGGGATAATTGACACTTTGTGTTAATGAGAGGCGAAATAGATGGCGATCATGATGATACAGATGGCAAGGAACTGAAGTGCGACGCGCCATCGCATCAACTTCTGGCTGGTGCTCATACTGCCGCCCCGGGCCAAGTTCAGAAAACCGAGCGCGAGCACAACCCCCACCGCAAGCAGGGCCACAAGTATTATGGATTTCGAAAACGCTCCCATCACTCTTCATCCATTAGGCTTGCCCACTGCGCCCGCCTTTGTTCGATTTCAACCGAAGCGCCCCCAGCACTGGCTCGTTTTAAGCCAGCAAATGCAGGGAGAAAAGCCCGTCATCCTCGGTCCAGCTTTTTGATGGCGTCCAGCCGGCTTCTTTGGCAAGTCCCTGCAATCCTGCAATCGTATATTTGTAGGAATTTTCGGTGTGAATCGTTTCCCCGGCTTTGAAAGCGAATGAGCGGCTCGCTATCGAAACCCGCTGCCTTGTCAGCGACCGCAAATGCATCTCGACGCGGTTTTCCTGGCCATTGTAGATCGCTTCGTGCTGGAACTGGCCTAGATCGAAGTTCGCACCTAGCTCCCGGTTGATACGGGTTAGAATGTTAAGGTTGAATGCCGCGGTGACGCCCTTGGAGTCGTTATAGGCGGGGAGCAAAATATCGAGCGGCTTTTGGAGGTCTGCGCCGATGAGAAACAAGGCCCCAGGTCCAAGAAGGCGCTTCGCCGCCCGGAGCAAGGGAACCGCCTGGTGTGGCGTCAGATTCCCAATGGTTGATCCCGGAAAAAATCCAAGACAGGGGTGACCGGTTGCGGGCAGCTTGATCTTATCGAGATCATGAAATCCGCCAAGTATCGGAAATACCCGAAGCCCCGGAAACTTTTGCTGGATGCGCTCCGCGGCAGGATAGAGCGCTGAAGCCGAGATCTCGATCGGGATATACGAACAGGGCCTATCGAGAGCGCCCAACAGCAACTCGGTTTTACGGCTCGAACCCGAACCGAATTCAACCACATCAACCCCGGACGGCACCGATTTCCTGATCACGGTGGCGCGAGACTGGAGAAGGCGGACTTCCACACGCGTCAGGTAATATTCGGGCAGCGCCGTTATTTGCTCGAAAAGCTCCGACCCGCGGCTGTCGTAAAAAAAACGGCTGGGAAGCTCCTTTTGGCGCAGCGACAATCCCTGCAGAACTTGCTCGAGGAAATCATCCTCGGCAAAAGAGGCAGCGGCCTCAAATCCGACCAGCATTAGGAGGCGCCGCCTGCGAGACGAAGCCCCATGAACTGCCAGCGCTGATGAGGATAGAAGAAATTGCGATAGCTTGGACGTATATGCCCATTGGGGGTTGCGAAGGATCCTCCCCGCAACACGAACTGATTGCACATGAATTTACCATTGTACTCGCCAAGAGGCCCAGGCGCAGGTTTATATCCCGGATAGGGAAGGTAGGCGCTTTGCGTCCATTGCCAAAGGTTGCAGAAGAAGGGGGAATCCCCGTTAGAGGCCGCGGGTTCGGCGGCTAGGTCAGAAAGATCAAACAGGTCGCGAACCTTTTCGCTTTGGGCTGCGGTTTCCCATTCAAACTCGGTCGGGAGGCGCTCGCCAGCCCAGCGCGCGTAGGCGTCCGCTTCGTAATAGCTGATATGTGTAACGGGCCGGTTCATTTCGACCGGGCAAAGCCCATGCAGGGTCATTTGATGCCAAACGCCGTCGAGAAGTTCCCAATAGCCGGGGGCTTGCCACTGCTCGCGCTGTAGCGCCGCCCAGCCATCCGATAGCCAAAGCGTTGGTTCGGAATAACCGCCGTCTTCAATGAACGCGATCCATTCCTCATTCGTAACTTCGCGGCTGAAGAGTTTGAAATCGCGAAGCAGCACCTGGTGACGGGGGCCTTCATTGTCGTACGCGAAGCCCTCTCCGTCATGCCCGATGTCATAAATTCCGCCCTCGAATTCCCTCCAATAGCCACCTGCCGCCTTTTCAGAAAGCTGACTAACGGTAGGCCCGTCCGCATAGACTGGCCGCAGGGGGTTCGAAGCAAAAAGCGCAAGAATATCCGTAAGCATCAACTCCTGATGCTGCTGCTCATGGTTGATGCCGATCCTAATCAAGTTCAGGGCTGCGTCCGGCAGCGGCCTATTCAACAGCGCTTCAAGATGTTCATCGGCGTAGGAGCGGTATGTCCTCACTTCTTCGGCCGAGGGGCGCGTAAGCAGACCGCGCCGGGGCCTAGGGTGCCGGGGGCCAAGGCTCTCGTAATAGGAGTTGAAGCAATAGGCGAATTGCGGATCGAAAACGCGATAATCAGGGAGAAATTCCTTGAGGATCAGCTCCTCGAAGAACCACGTTGTATGCGCAAGATGCCATTTCGCCGGGCTGGCGTCGTCATGCGCCTGCACCACCTGATCCTCAGCGGAGAGTGGCGCAGCGATTTCAAGCGAAAGCTTCCTCGTCGCCGCCAGGCTTGCCGCAAGCTCATCTTGTCTCACCTCAACCCTGGTTGAGTTGGGACGGTCATCAAGTGGCATGATTGCGCCCTTTTCGCAGCTTCTTAGGTTGCGTATTTTGCCGAACCCGTGATTTGGGAAACAACCTAGTCCGAAATCAGGTCCATCGTGGTCACGTTAGAGAACGTGTCAGGCAAAACTTTGTTACATACTCCACGTGAGCCCAGTGAGGGCGGTCTGGAGCAACTCGTTCAAGCCGCTACCAAAAGACCAGCATATTTTGCAGGAACCTTCCTTTTAGCCTCACATTGACTGCGTAAGAACGGCGCTTCTGCCGCCCTCGCTTGCGGCCATAGCCAGCGAGCTCCGCCGCCCCAGGCGTCGCCGAAACAAAAAGGGTCTGCCCATGAAGATCAGCACCTTCAAGGATATGTATATCGCGGAGCTTCAAGAGCTCTTCAGCGTTGAAGCACAGCTCGCGGAGGCTCTATTGGAAATGGCTGAAGTGGCATCCAATAAGGCACTCAAGGACGCACTCGCTAATCATCGCGATGAGACGCTGGTTCAACAGAGCCGGCTTGAGTCCGTTTTGGAAAAACACCGGGCCAGAGCTCAGGAGCACACCGATCAAGCCATGCAGGCATTGGTCCGCGAGTCCGAAAAAATGCTGGAGATGGTCGAAGGTAATGATTTGCGCGATGCGGCGATAATCGCATCAGCGCAAAAAATCGAACATTACGAAATAGCAGCATATGGCACCGCGGCCGCACTCGCCGGGCAATTGAATCTGCGCGATGACCAGCAAATGCTGCATCAGAGCCTTGAGGAAGAGAAAAAGGCGGATGCCTTGTTGACGCAGCTCGCCAAGGGCGAGGTGAACCGCGCGGCGGCCGCGTAGCCGCTTTCTCGGCAAGGCGAATTGAAGTTCATAGAAAAGATATTGCCTTCAACGACGCAGAGGTCTCTGTCTCCGAGCTCAGCCACCTCCTTGACCTGGAGACCATGCTGCACGAGGGTTCCAGCTCCAGCGTAATGCGGGGGATCGGTAATCGCCGCTTCCTTGCGCAGTCCGCTGGTGACGCTCAACGTCGCGATGACAAGGTCTACGGTGCCGTTCCGCGGAAGGTCGAACCGGACAAGGCCGGCACCATCTTTAGCTTCACACCAAGCCGCACCCCTGCCATGAGCACGCCCCTGCTCCAAATTTCTTCGAGGGAGGCAGCAGTTCTTTTCCCCTCTGAAAGACTACCGAGGCAAACCAAGGCCGTTTGCACTCTGCGAGCTTGTTAAGCGCAGGCCCATCTTCTATTTTCGCGCTATGACTATCCTCCTCGAAAACTCCCCACCCGAGGCAGCGCCAATGCCTGCGCTTGCGAAGCCATCGTTGGCAGGCATGACCAAGCCGGAGCTGACGGCGGCGCTGGCGGCAGCGGGAATCCCAGCGGTTCAACTCAAGATGCGCGCAACGCAGCTTTGGAACTGGATTTACGCGCGGGGTGCGACGGAATTTCCGGACCTTACGAACATCGCGAAAGGTCTGCGTTCGGATTTGGACGAGAGGTTTATGCTCGCCAGGCCCGAGATTGTGACCGAGCAAATCTCGGAAGATGGAACCCGGAAATGGCTTCTGAGGCTTGACGCGCAGCGCGCGGGCGAGGGCAGGCCGGAGATCGAGACAGTATATATCCCCGAGCAAGACCGGGGCACACTCTGCATCTCAAGCCAGGTCGGGTGCACGCTCACCTGCACTTTCTGCCATACTGGCACGCAGCGGCTTGTCCGGAATCTTACAGCCGCCGAGATTGTGGGACAGATACTCGTTGCCCGCGACCGCATTGGCGACTGGCCCGGTGCGAGCGCGCCTGAAGACGCGCGGGGCATCCCCGAAACCGAACGGAAGATTACCAATATCGTGCTCATGGGCATGGGTGAGCCGCTCTATAATTTCGATAACGTCAAGTCCGGCATGGCCATTGCCTCGGACCCCGATGGGCTTGCCTTCTCGAAGCGGAGGACTACGCTCTCGACTTCGGGGGTGGTTCCAATGATAGGGCGGGCAGGCGCGGAGATGGGCGTCCTGCTGGCGATTTCGCTGCACGCAGTGCGGGACGAACTGCGCGACGAACTGGTGCCGATCAATCGCAAATACCCGATTGCGGATTTGCTCGAGGCCTGCCGGACTTATCCGGGATTATCCAACGCGCGCAGGATCACCTTCGAGTATGTGATGTTGAAAGGCGTCAACGACTCCGTCGCCGAAGCCAAGGAGCTTGTGCGTCTTCTCGCGCACATCCCGGCGAAAATTAACTTGATCCCCTTCAATCCATGGCCTGGTTCGCGATATGAATGCTCAAGCTGGGCTCAAATCGAACGCTTCGCCGATGTCGTTAACCGCGCCGGGTATGCAAGTCCCGTCCGGACGCCCCGCGGGCGCGATATCATGGCGGCCTGCGGTCAATTGAAGTCAGCCACTGAAAAACTTCGGGCGAGCGCTTTGCGCCAGGGTGCTGCCGCAGACGCCAGCGCCTGAACGGGCAAGCAAGGGCGTCATGACTATTCTCCACATCTTCCGTGTTTTGCTCGCTATCGCAATCTCCGGCGCCATTGGCTGGATATCGCTCTTCGCCTTCGACATGATCAAGCTCTTGCAACATTTCGAGCAGTTTGAAGCCCAAGGCTGGGCGGACTTTACGATCATGCAATCCGCTTCGGAGCAAGCGATTCGGAATATGCAAGGCGGCCCGTCTCTTTTCCTTGCAGCGGCGATCGCCGGCGTACTCTTAAGCGAGATTTTCAAAGCACGTTCCTTGTTATTTTATGCAGGCACAACTGGCGCCCTTGCCGCAGTTCTCGCCGCGGCTTTGTGGGAACAAACCAGCACCGCTGGGTCTGCCCAGGCAGCCGCCGGACTCGCTATTGCCGGCTTCGTCGCTGGCAGCGTGTATTGGCTGCTTGCGGGCTACACTCCAGCGCGCGGCTGAGGTGCAGCGAGGCAAGGGTTGCCGTTGCGGCAGTGCCTGCGATTGGATTAAGCTGTATCGAATTCATACGGGCGAGCGGCGTGTAGCCATAACGCCGCTCTCAAGGAGTGGCCCGTGCACAGATGTCTTCTGATCCGGCGTTTGCTTATCGCTCTGCTGCTTAGCTTTACGACCTGTGCAGCCGCGCAAACACACGAGACTCCGCAGGCTGCGCCGATTGCTGTGGTCGCCGACGTAACCGGCGTCATCGGCCCCGCCACGGCACTTTACGTGCGAAAGGCCGTCACCGAGGCTGAATCGCAGCAAGCGCAAGTGCTCGTTCTGCGGCTTGACACGCCCGGGGGACTACTCATTAGCACACGTGAAATTGTCGAGGCCATCTTGGCTAGCCCTGTTCCGGTCATTGGCTACGTCGCCCCGTCGGGCGCACATGCCGCAAGCGCCGGCACCTACATCTTGTATGCAACGTCTATCGCGGCGATGGCTCCTGGGACGAATATCGGAGCCGCCACGCCCGTGCAGATTGGCGGGTCGCCGCGTCCACCCGATGCAAACCAGCCGCGGCCCAACCCTAGTGGCGGCAAGAAGACTTCAAAGCCCGCGCCTGCTCCGGCTCCAACCCTCGAAACCAAGGCAACCAACGATGCCGTGGCCTGGATCAAGAGTCTGGCCGAGCTGCGAGGACGCAATGCGGAATGGGCAGAGAAAGCAGTGCGGGAGGCAGAAGCACTTAACGCGCGGCAGGCACTCGAACAGCACGTCATCGATTTGATCGCGCCCGATACCGTTGCGCTCCTTCGCGACGTGAATGGAAAGAAGGTCGTCATCGGCGGCACTGAACGGTCTCTCTCCACGCAAGGAATTAAGATCGAGCATTTTGAGCCCGATTTCCTGGTGCAGGCGCTGGGAGCCATCGCCAACCCGAATGTGGCCCTTATCTTGATGTTGATCGGCACCTTCGGCTTGATCGTCGAGCTGATGACCCCAGGCGCGATCTTGCCGGGCGTCCTGGGCGCAATCTCCCTTGTACTCGGCCTCTCTGCCCTGAGTGAGCTTCCGCTTGCGCACGCGGGCGTTGCGTTGGTTGGCCTTGGCATGGCTTTCATGATCGCGGAAGCATTCATGCCTACCTTCGGCATCCTGGGATTGGGCGGCATTATCGCCTTCGCCATTGGTGCGGCGATGCTGGTCAATACCGATGTCCCCGCCTATCGCGTGTCTTATAGCGTTATCGCGGGCATGGCCTTGGTCAGTGCCGCATTTCTTATCATTCTTGTGAGATATCTTTGGCGGTCGCAGAGGCGCAAGCCAGTTACGGGCGCGGAGCAGCTGATCGGCAGCGAAGCCAGAGTACTGAACTGGCGCGACGGTGAAGGCTATGTCTGGGCTCAAGGCGAGCGCTGGCACGC
>JBAUNL010000242.1:0-8755 GCA_049579205.1 Rhodomicrobium sp.
TTGTCGCGAGGCTCCAACCTAACCAGTTACCCGGCCAAGCTGCTCGCCAGCTTCTAGACCTATCGACAATTATCTAGGTGAGACCCTCCCTCACTGATGGTTCGCGCCCTCGGGGCGCACGGCCACAAGCTGACATTCGAATGCAAAACGAATGCGTAGGTCGGAGCTGGCGAATTCATAAATCAAATTCATAAGTCCATACGAATTAATCCAGCTAATCGCAGGGCGGATCATCTCTTATAACAAGCTTCGTGAACGGCGCCACTTCGGCCGCTGAATAGGAGATTGGCCATGACGCTTCGGACCACCGCAATTGCACTGGTTTGGCTCATCGCGATTCCGTCGGCTCACGCGCAGGAGACAAAAGCCATGGACAATTCAAAGCCACCGCTAACGTTTGAGGATGTGCGAAGCGTCTCTCCGGCGCTGAAGGCCTACACGCAAAACCGTCTCCTGGGCGATGTATGGAAACGTCCGGGCCTCACGGCGCGAGACCGCAGCATCGTCACGCTGGCTGCCCTGATCGCACGCAATCAGACGATCGAGATGGCTTACAATTTCAATCTCGCGCTCGATAACGGCGTCAAGCCGCGCGAGATTTCCGAGATCATCACGCATCTCGCCTTCTACGCCGGCTGGGGCAATGCGATGTCTGCGGTCGCGATCGCCAAGGACGTGTTTGCTGCGCGTCACATCGGCGTGGACCAAATTCCGGCAGCATCCGTGGCGTTGCTGCCGCTCAACGAAGCCGCCGAAGCGCAGCGCGCCAAGAGCGTGTCCGCGCAGTTCGGCGCGGATTTCCCGGGTGTGGTGCAATACACAACTGATGTGCTGTTCCGCGATCTGTGGCTGCGACCGGACCTTGCGCCGCGGGACCGCAGCCTCGTCACCATCAGCGCGCTGATCGCCAACGGGCAGACGGCACAGCTCGCCCCGCACCTCAGCAGGGCGATGGATAATGGCCTAACGCAGGCGCAGGCGACCGAAGCCATCACCCATCTCGCCTTCTATGCTGGCTGGCCGAACGTCTTTTCGGCAATGCCCGTCGCGAAGGACGTTTTCGACAAACGCTCCCGTTAGCAGCACTTTAACGCCTAACGAAAAAGGACTCATCGTGAACATATCGTTCGAAAATAAGGTTGCGCTCGTCACCGGCGCTGCATCGGGTATCGGCCTCGCGACCGCGAAGGCTTTCACCGAATCAGGGGCTTCCGTGGTGCTGGCGGACTGGAATGAGGAGGCCGTGCGATCTGCGGCAGGCGAGCTCTCCGCCAAGGGCCACAAGACTCTCGCGGTTCGTTGCGACGTATCGGATGACGCCCAAGTCGAAGCGATGGTTGAGCAGGCTGTCGCGATCTTCGGGCGCCTGGATGCCGCCTACAACAACGCGGGCGTTCAGAACGTTCTTGCCGAAACCGCCGATGCAACCCGGGAAGACTTCGACCGCGTCACAGCCATCAATCTGCGCGGCGTCTGGAGTTGCATGAAGTTCGAACTCCGTCAGATGCGCAAGCAAGGCATCGGCGCGATCGTCAACTGCTCTTCGATTGGCGGCCTTGTCGGCGGCGCCGGGCACCTATCACGCTGCCAAATACGGCGTGCTTGGGCTTACCACCAGCGCGGCGCTGGAATACGCCGCCAAGGGCATTCGCATCAACGCGGTGTGTCCTGGCCTCATCCAGACGCCGATGTCCGATCAAATGGTGGCCGACGGCCAGGCTGACGCCTTGGCCGCGATGCTAAAAGACGTTCCCATCGCGCGGCTTGGCCGATCCGAGGAGATTGCCGATGCTGTTCTTTGGCTTTGCAGCTCGGCCTCTAGCCTCGTGGTGGGTCACGCACTGGTCGTTGATGGGGGCTACACCATCCGCTAAACCGGACTTCTAGTCGCCGTTCAGTCACGGTATCGCAGCGCGTCCACCAACAGGGCGAAGGCTGCCGAAGGCTGGCGGCGGCTTGGGTAGTAGAGATGGGAGCCCGGATACGGAGGGCACCAGTCTTCCAGCACACGTTTGAGCCGGCGCTTGGCGAGATGGGTTTTCACCAAATCCTCCGGCACGTAAGCGAGGCCGAACCCGGCTAGGGCTGCTTTGAGCATCTCAAACGTGCCGTTGAAGACTAATTGGCCTTCAACCCGTACCTTGAGTTCGCGCCCGCCTTTCTCGAATTCCCACGCATACAGTCCGCCATGCGTCGGAAGACGAAGGTTGATGCAGTCGTGACCGACCAGGTCCTGCGGTTTTTTCGGCTCGGAGTGCTTCTTGAAATAGGACGGCGCCCCGACGACCGCCGTGCGAATATCGGGCCCGATGCGGACGGCGATCATGTCCTTGGCCACTTGCTCGCCGCTGCGCACGCCCGCGTCGTAACGCTCCGCGACGATGTCGGTGAGGCCATAGTCGGTGATGATCTCGACTTTGATGTCGGGGTACTGCTTCAAAAACGACACAAGTTTTGGCCAAAGGAGCGTATCGGCGGCGTAGTCGGTGGTCGTGATCCGAATGGTGCCGATGGGTTTCTCCCGAAGCTCGCTTAAAGCCACGAGCTCGGCCTCAATCTCATCGAAGCGCGGACCAAGAGTAAGCAGCAGGCGCTCTCCCGCTTCCGTTGGCGACACGCTCCGCGTGGTGCGCGTGAGCAGCCGCAGCTTGAGCCGCGCTTCAAGCTCTTTGATGGTGTAGCTGAGCGCAGACTGTGACACGCCAAGCTTGGCGGCGGCTTTGGTAAAGCTGCCCTCGCGGGCGACAACGACAAAGGCCGAGAGATCGTCCAGATTTCCGCGCTGCATTTATCGATGCTCTTTATAAGTCCATGCCGATTATAGTGGCTAGTGTTCACAGCAGCACGTCCTAAACTATTGCATGACGGACCCGCGATAGGGAGCGCCGGGCGAGGAAAAGGGAACACGGCATATGGATCCATCGGAGGCTTTCCCGCGGGGACGAAGTGATGCGCCGCAAACTGCCTACTCGGTGACGCGACGGAGTTTGCTGGCGGGCGCAAGCGGCCTCGCCATCGTGGCAATGGCGCTTCCGGGCTTGGCGGGTACACCAGAGGTCATCGATTCGAGCGTGAGAAGGAACGGAACAATGGATATCAAGCGCAACGGCTCGCGGCCTTCGGGCAAAGGCCCCGAGGCCTGGTTCTCGGGCAGCGTACGCGTGGACCCGATGTTTCAGGTGGGCGATCCGCCACGCGTCGCAGGTGGTCACGTCACCTTCGAACCCGGCGCCCGCACCGCCTGGCACACCCATCCGCTCGGCCAAACTCTCGTCGTCACGGCCGGCCTTGGCTGGGTGCAGAGCGAAGGAGGGCCGATCGAAGAAGTCCGCCCCGGCGATGTCGTCTGGTTTCCACCCGGTGAGAAACACTGGCACGGCGCGACCGCGACTACCGCGATGTCGCATATCGCCATCACGGAATGGCTCAACGGCAAGAACGTCGACTGGATGGAAAAGGTCACCGATGAGCAATACCACAGCTAACGCTGTGCCTGCGACTCTTGCTGGCACAACTAGAAAGAGCCCGTGACATGGTCGAACAACGAGCCGCGCAAGATCGCTGAAGCCAACGATTTGCATAATCGAAGCAAAGGAGGAGTTCGTGACACAAGGCATTAAGGACAAAGTGGTTGTTATCACCGGAGCCAGCAGCGGTCTCGGAGAAGCAACCGCGCGCCATCTGACCCGGCATGGAGCCAAATTAGTGCTGGGAGCGAGGCGGCTCGAAAGGTTACAGGCGCTTGCCGGAGAGCTGGCTTTAGGCAATGACGCCGCCATCCAGACAGACGTCACGCAATACGAACAGGTCCGCAACCTTGTGGATCACGCCGTAAAGGTGCACGGACGCATCGATGTTATCCTAAACAATGCCGGCCTAATGCCTCATTCGCCTCTTGAGCGTGGTAAGGTAGAGGATTGGGAGCGGATGATCGATGTGAACATAAAAGGCGTGCTTTACGGTATCGCTGCCGCGCTGCCTCACATGAAGGCTCAGAAGGGCGGGCACATTATCAATGTTTCCTCGGTCGCCGGCCATGAGGTGCGTGCGGGCATCGCTGTTTATGCCGCAACCAAAACGGCAGTCCGAGTGATCTCAGAGGGTCTGCGGCAGGAGGTCAAGCCTTACAATATCCGCACCACGGTTATCTCGCCCGGAGCCGTCGCGACGGAACTTCCCGATAGCATCACTGAGACCAACGTCGCCGCAAATACACGCGAGTTCTATAAGCAGGTCGCAATCCCTGCCGACTCCTTTGCCAATATGGTGGTGTTCGCCATGAGCCAGCCGGAAGACGTGGACGTGAACGAAATTTTGTTCAGGCCGACGAAGCAGGAACTCTGAGCCCGCAACAGACCACTGGGTTCGCTATGGGAAACGGCCGGAGCGCTCGTTCATTACTTGCGGAATACCTGAGGCGCCTCGAACGTCGGGTGTGGGTCAATGGCTGGCGTCTGGCAGCTTATCCAGCTGTTTCTGCTGGTGGATCCGGAAGCGGCCAAACGGCTTCGGATCGGTAAACGGCAAACCGAGGCCAAACCCAGAATTAAACGGCCGCTTTATTCTGGCGCTTCGGAATCATCCGCAAAATCGTACCAGAGCATGGTCATCTCCTCGCCAACGCCCCAGCCGATTTTCTCAGCGGCGGCACGAACGCGGCCGAGACGCTTTAGAAAAGGCGCCCGCTCGCTCTGCGGGAGAGACAGCGTTCGCTGCAGCGCCTGCCCGTACATGCGCACGAGGGCTGAGTAATAGCCCTCATCGTCGATGCTGCAGTCGCGCAGGAAAGAAATCGCCTCTTCGCAATAGAACACCGACAGCTCCGCCATGCCTTCTGGATAGCCGATGGCCTTTTTGTAGTCTGCAGTCGCCTTTTTCGCCTTCGCCACAGACCAGGGCTCGTTCTTGAAAATATCCGGGCAGATCCAGCGCGATATTGCGGCCTTATAGGGCTTGAGTGGATCGCCGCCCAGATTGAGCCTGGCATGGAGAAAGGCCTGATTGTCCTTGCTAGCCGAGTAGAGGTCTTGAACGAGGCCAAGGAGCGCTGTCCGGTCGAAGCCGCTAAGTCCGGCTTTGACGCTGTTCCAGCTAACGCCTGCTTTACTCTTTGTGGTCATTCCGCGGGCCCGCATGCTCTGGCAGCGACCGTTTCGATCATCCTGGACTCCCCACAAAAGTAAATGGAGAGACACCGTGGATACCGTGCAAAACATCGATCCTGTGCCCGCCACCCGCAGACCTTGGAATAAGGACAAGCCTGTGGGCCCCAAACCGCCTTTGCAGCCCAAACACGTCTGGGCGATCCGCACCAGGCTGCAAATGCAACAAAAAGTGCGCGATCTCGCGCTGTTCAATCTCGCCATCGACAGCAAGCTTCGCGGCTGCGATGTGGTGAGCCTGAAAGTCGAGGACATCGCACCCCATGGCTACGCAATGGAGCGTGCAACGGTGCGCCAGAAGAAAACCGGGCGTCCTGTCCGCTTTGAGATCACCGAACAATGCCGCCAATCTATCGACGCCTATCTCAGCTTGACCAAAAGGCAGCCTGGGAACTTTCTCTTCGGCGGCCGCCGGGGCAAGGACAAAAGCCTCACCACGCGGCAGTA
This sequence comes from Rhodomicrobium sp., assembly GCA_049579205.1. Lineage (GTDB taxonomy): Bacteria > Pseudomonadota > Alphaproteobacteria > Rhizobiales > Rhodomicrobiaceae > Rhodomicrobium. The sequence continues at coordinate 5,610 of JBAUNL010000242.1, forward strand.
TGCGCGGCTCGTCTCCGCTTGGACGGCCATAATCGGCTTGGACCCGAGCCTTTATGGCACGCACTCCCTGCGCCGCACCAAGGCGACTCTGATCTACCGCAAGACGGGAAATTTAAGGGCGGTCCAGCTTTTGCTTGGCCATTCGAAAGTGGAAAGCACGGTGCGTTACCTCGGTATCGAGGTCGACGATGCACTTTTGATCGCCGAGCAGGTGGACATCTGAAGATTAGGATGGAGCGGCACCCGCTCCATCCCGCTGTACCGGGTTAGGCCGAGTGCAGAAGTCCGGCCAATTTCAGAGAGTGCCCGCTTTCGGGGGATGAGCTGCCGTTCCTGCCATGCCGGCCAGGGGTGGCTGCCGGGCACGGCGGGCACTGCGCCCATTCAAGTCGCGTGCGCCAAATGACGCGTTGCCTTCCCAACTCCATCCGTCTAACAGGCATCTGTGAGGGGCGGAAATTCCATGAGGAGGGCCATGAGGATTTTGATTTTCATTTTTGTAACTTTGTCCGTCCATGCGGCCTGGGCTCTCGATTTTGAGGCGAGCAAGAACCACTGCAAGGCCGGCGAATTCCGTCCCGTGAGCGCCATATCCGGTGGTGAGTGGGGTGTGATCCATGCAATGGCTTGGGCGGAAACGGGGGAATGTTTGAACTTTCCCATCGAAGCGCTTTTACGGGCGGCGAGCGATTTGAACGTGATGACGTTCAGGGGTGTGACTCGCCTTGATGGGACGGCAGTCAGACCCGTTCGCAGTCCGAATGAGCTCTTCGATCGGGTAATCACCTACGACGCCCGTCACAGCCACATTTATTGCATGTCGGCGCAGTGGCCCGTTGAGTGGGTCGCTAGGGTCGTGCATGGAACAGGGACCTCACCAGGCCGCGTTCTCGTCGAGGCAAAAAGAATTCCTGGCGGCGATGCCAATGGTGCCTATCTCAAAAAGATCGAGATACTTGCTGAGTTCCTCCGTGAAACGGCAGGTCAGACCTCCGCGCATGTGCGCTATGAAGTCGAAGCTCCATCTCAAAGTCCAAAGGATGCGCTCGGCGCGATCACTGATTATTTCGACCGCCTGTCGGCCGTCGCGAGTGGGAAGCAGGCACCCGGACCGGTCGTGGATTCGAATTGCCCTTACAATGATGCGGCTCTTCGCATTAGGTAGAGTTTCGGTCTCCTCAATGGCCCTTGTGATATATTTCATGTTGCGGCTTCGGTTTCTTCCTGGAATTCGTCTCCATGAGGCTTTCTCGATGATCCGATGGGCGCAGACCTCAAGTTCCTGCATCGCGAACCCTCTTCCGCGAATCACTTCGCGAAGCGTAACGAGCCGGGGGCTGCATCGGCAATTGCGCGAGATTCCGAGTCAGGCCGAGTGCAGACGTCGCGGGTGTCAACAGAAACTTGGGGGTAGATCGGCCGCTGAAAAGGTTCGGCGCTCAAGGACGCTTTCACTGCTCCCCATTACCCACGACCACGAAAGGCGCCCAAACGCTCGGATGCGCGAAGCGGCCGCCCTTGGCGATCAGCGCCGCTTCTGAGCGTCGCAGAGCCTCGGCGCGGCCGATCTCTGGATGCGCCTTCATTGCATTGACCGCACCAGTGGTAATGGCGACGGCGGCTTCGGAATCCACGTACCAATGCGAGACGAGAAGCGCCCGCGCACCGGCGTAGAAGAATGCGCGGGCCAGCCCCGATAACGCCTCCGCCCCTTCGGTCGATCCGCTAGCCGTGTTGCAGGCTGACATGACCACCCAGTCGGCGTTGAGCTTCAGCTGCGCCACTTCGGATGCGGTGAGTAGTCCGTTGTCTTCCTCGCTCGCCTCGGGCGGCGGCGTAAGCAGCAGGGCAGGCTCCGCCTTGTTCTTGGCGAACAGCGCGGTTTCGCCCGCGAGCAGCCCGTGGGTAGCGAAATGCACCACGCGTGCGCGGGCGAGATCGCCGCTCCTGGATAGCGCTTTCACCTGGCTTACGGTTGCCCGCTCCCCGAGATAGATCGCCTTCTCCAGCCTAGACTCGGGCACGCCCAACTCGCGGCCTACGCTGCAAAGCTCGTCCGCGGTCTCTGGCAGGGGCGGCTGGCGTCGCAAATCCTCGACGTTGACCGCCCCGCCGCGGAACAGTGATGCAATGCTCGCAGCGAGGCTGGCAATGCGGCTCTGCTTCGGCGGCGCGGGTTTGCTGCAATCCCGTTTGGCCCAGGCGCTTTTGTCAGTGCCGTCCACGCCGGTCAGAAGTGGATTGCCGAAACCTGCGAAAGGCTCTGCCGCCTCACTGGCCTTGGCGGCACGCAGGGCCTTGAGGCTGCCGGCCGATGGCAAGATCGTAATCGCCTGCTGCTGTCCAAGCCACACGAAGTTCCTACCATCGTTTTCACCAATGAAGCGTGGAATCCATTCGCGTTTTTCTGTTTCTCCAAGAGTCGCCTCCAGCGCGATTTCAGAGCCATCTCTCAGCACGCGCAGTGAAACTTGGGCGCCGGGTTCTTGGGCTTGGATTGCTGCGATCAATCTTTGTGTTTCTGCGAAAGCTTGCCCGTTGAGGGAGAGCACAATGTCGCTTGCTTTCAGCCCTGCTTTGTCGGCGGCCTCGGAAGGAATAATCTGCGTGATTTTAACGCCGGTCGCGGAAGGTATGTTCTCCAAGGCAGCACCAAGCCGGCCCGCCTTTTTGACGCGTTCACCATACTTGTTCTTTTCGGCAAAACTGGTCACGAGCACTTCGAACGGGAGCTGGGTCAGCGCTCCTGAAGGCACGATGAGCAGGCGATTGCCCGCGACCAGGTCTTCGATGCCGCCGAACAGATCGCGGTAAAGCCCATTGGCGCGCGCAAGATCGAAGGGCAATGTCTCGGCTATAGCTTCGCCATCCGAATAGAAACTTGGTTCCGCGCCGGCGAGATCGCGGCACTCTTGCCGGCCGGCGTCCCTCCACGCCCCGGTATCAAGGCCGCACCGCAGAGCCGCCACGCGCTCCCGCAAGGCTCCCGCGCCCAAACCGATGCTTGCCCACCGCGTCCCCTTCTTGGTGAGCGCGAAGACAATCGTCTCTTCGGGCACCCGCCCGAACTGAGGCAAATCGAGAAACAGCACCAGCGCGTCCCCTTCGCCGAGCAACGCTTGCGCATCCGCGAGAGGAAGCGGCTT
>JBAUNL010000243.1:0-6092 GCA_049579205.1 Rhodomicrobium sp.
GTCATCGTGGTCTCCGAATACGGTATCGTGCCCGTGAAGGAAGCGGTGCACATTAATCGTGCGCTTCGGGAAGCAGGCTACATCCGCATCCGGGAGGAGTTGGGGCATGAGACGCTCGATTGCGGCGCCTCTCGCGCTTTCGCTCTCGCCGATCACCAGCTCGCGCACATCTACCTTCAGAAGCCTGCGGATGCCCCTGCAGTGAAGCGCCTGCTGGAAGACCTGGAAGGCGTAGCGCAGGTATTGGATATCGAGGGGAAAAAAGCCCTGCACCTCGATCATCCGCGATCAGGCGAGCTTGTGGCACTTTCGGAACCTGATCGCTGGTTCAGCTACTATTGGTGGCTTGACGATGGCAAGGCGCCTGATTTCGCGCGCACCGTCGATATTCATAGAAAACCCGGCTATGATCCCATGGAGCTGTTCATCGACCCGGCGATCCGCATGCCGAAATTGAAGATCGCACGGAAACTCGCGGCCCGGAAACTCGGTTTCCGCAATCTGCTGGACGTGACACCGATCACGAACACGTCTTTAGTGAAGGGCTCTCACGGCCTCGTCACAAGCGATTACAATGACAGCCCTGTCGTGATCTCAAATGATGTAGCGCTTCTGCCGGAAGGACCCGTCGCAGCAGCAGCTTTCAAGCAGCTCGTCCTCGACCACGTTTTCCAGGTTTGAGCGCGCTCACCTATCCTATTCGCGGCCTGATCTTCTTCGCTCAGGCGATTTTCAAATCATCGAGCGCGTTTGCAGAGGGGTGCTCCGCTATGCGTGGTGTCTGGCCGCCGCGCAGCACCGAATTGCCCATGTACAATGTTCTTTGATCGATAGCGGGCGGATCGAGCCAATCCTCTTCCTTAATCTGACCGCTTTGACCATACGCCTTGAGTGGATTCGCATAGGTGATCTGATGGATCTGCTCTTCAGGGATCTGCGACCGCCGCATGAGCTCTGCCGTCTTCGGAACGGCAAGCGGGTCTGACACACCCCAATCGCAGGCGCTGTCGCAAAAGATGCGTTCGCTGCCATAGGTCTTGACGATGTCCACCATTCGCTCATTGCCCATTTTGGTGAACGGATAGATGGAGAAAGCCGCCCAGAAACCCCGGTCAAGCACCTCGCGGACGGTCTCTTCATTGTTATGGTCGATCACCACCATGGACGGATCGAGGCCATGCTCCTCCGCAACTGCCATCGACCGCAACGTGCCTTGCCGCTTATCGCGATGAGGGGTGTGGATCATAACAGGCAGGCTTAGCTCCTTCGCGAGTTCGAGCTGCAGCCTGTAATATTTATCTTCGAGTGCGGTCTGCTCGTCATAGCCGAGCTCTCCGATGGCAACTACGCCCTCCTTCAACGCGTATCGAGGAAGGATCTCAATCACCGCCTCAGCCAATTCTTCGTTGTTCGCCTCTTTAGGATTCAGACCCACCGTGCAGTAATGCCGCAAGCCGAACTGGCCCGCGCGAAAACGCTCAAAACCGCAGATGAGCGAGAGATAGTCGATATAGCTTCCCACCGAGGTACGGGGCTGCCCGAGCCAAAAAGCCGGCTCAATGCAGGCGACCACGCCCGCCGCCGCCATGCGCTCGTAATCGTCCGTGGTGCGCGAAATCATATGCGTGTGTGAATCAAGAAACATCGCCGGTTTCCCTCATTGCGCTGCGGCTGCCAGGGTTGCCCAATTCGCCTTGGAGACAGCTGCCGTCTCGGGCAGCAGTGCTGTCCATTTTTCCAAAATATCCTTTGCTCCCGCCGCGGGACATGCGCGAAGGGCAAGCGCCGCCGCCTGCTGCTCGACGGGAGTGCCCGTTTCCAGCACCCTTTCCAGGTCGCCTATAGCCGCCGCGTCGGCGAACGGCCCGACACATCGCCAGAGCTCAGGCGTCACGGGCCGCCCCGCAGCCCAGCGTTCGTGGGCGTAGTCGCAAAGCATGCGCGTAAGAGCGGGGTTTGTCCGCTCATCCAGACCTTGAATAGGGTCAAGCCGGCTGCCGATGAACAGCGCCTTCAGCACCATGTGGTTCCAGGCATTCTCGTCGAACTGCTCCTTCGGGTAGGGATTGCGATGGGCGACCGCCTCAAAGATCGGCTGCATCGCACTGCGTGCACCCTCCCTCGCGCGGGCGACGTGCATCTCCGGCGCGGGGTAGAGCGGCAGTCCGCGATAAAAGGCGATCAGCTCGCCAATATCCGCAGTGCGGAACAGCTGCTCGAGCCGGGTCTTAAACCGCGGCTCATCGCCATCGAAACTCCCCAAAATGAATGCGAGCCGGGCCGCTTGGTCGACACTCCAATCGCGGGGGTCCCATCCTGGCCGCACCGCCTGCGCAGCCCTATACTCTTCGCCGGAAAGATTGAGGTCGCGCTTCCCCAGGCGGCGCGGCATATATCCCAGCGCCAAGTAAAGGGCTTTGTCCGTACCCTGTTCTTTGAGGTTTGAGATTTGCGCGTCTAACCAGGCTAAACTATCGGGAGAGATCCGCTCGCCAATCCACTTACGCAGAAGTTCGGCGCACGCCAAGATAGCATCAGCCATTACCTGGTACCCGCTGTGATATGTGATGCCGCCCGGGCTGGCCGGCAGTCCGGAGGTGAGCTTCCCCTCATATTACGCGTCCGAAAATGATCTTCAAAGCTAAGATTGCCAGAAAAATATTCACAGATGCAGAGAATTGCCTAAATCTCAGGCTTCGCCATTGGCATAATTAGAAAGCGGGAATATGATTGCCTTCCGTCCAACTAATGACGGACCGCGGCCGGCGACTAAACTACGCCCGGCCGAGGCAACAATAACGCTTGGGAGAGCGCCCTATGATAATGCGTTATGCGCATGCTGCTGCTATTGCGGCAGCCTTTGCGGCTGGGACATGCGCAGTCCCGGCCATCGCCCAGCAAGTACCGAAAACGGCCGCCGATGTTGCCCATCCGGGCGGCAAGCTGCCCGGTGATGTTAAAATCGCCATTGTGAAAATTGCGGACGGCTTCAACGATCCCGTTGGCGTCGCATCCGCTAACGATGGAAGCGGCCGCATATTTGTTGTAGAGCGCGTCGGCAAAATCAAAATCGTGAAGGACGGCAAGGTAAATCCCAAGCCATTCTTCGATTTGACCAAGAACAGCCCGCTTGGAAGCGAGGTACAAACAGGGTTCGTAGAGCAGGGGTTATGGGCGGTCGCATTCCACCCGCAGTTTAAGACAAACGGACAATTCTTCGTCAGCTACTCATCGCTCCCCTTCAACGGCGCTCACATTGTGGCACGCTATACGGTAGATCCAAAAAGCCCGGACGAGGTAACGGTCGAACACGCAAACAAGACCGTTAAGGTCATCATGAACATCCCCCAACCTTACTACAATCATTACGGCGGGGGCATTCAGTTCGGCCCAGATGGCTATCTCTATATCGGCAAGGGTGATGCCGGTTGGGAGGGCGACCCTCTCGATGCCGGGCAACGGCTCGACACGCACTGGGGCAAGATGCTTCGTATTGACGTCAACACACCGGACAACGTGGCCTACCACGTGCCTGCGGACAATCCGTTTGCGACGGCCGGCCAAGACCGGATGATGACCCTTTTCGGGGTGACCGAGGAGGGCTTTTCCAAGATCAAAATGGGCTCCAAACCTGAAATCTGGGCCTATGGCTTGCGCAACCCGTATACCTTCCACTTCGACAAGGCGACCGGAGACCTGTTCATTTCCGATGTTGGCCAAAACCATTGGGAGGAGATCGACTGGCAGCCCGCGAAGAGCAAAGGCGGCGAGAATTACGGGTGGAAACACAATCAAGGATCGCATTGCCATCCGGCTCTGGGTCCGAACGACGTTTGCCCGATCGTCGGAGTTTTGCCTGTGTCTGAATACCCGCATCAGACGCCCTATCCCGGTGCGCAAAAGCTGACGAGCGGCTGGGGATGCTCCGTCCTCGGTCTTGGCGTCGCCAATTATGGCGGCATGAAAGAGGTTTACCTCACCGGAGATTGGTGCTCAGGACGCGTCTTCGGTACGGGCTGGGACGGCAGCAAATGGCAGATGCAGGAATTGGCGCAGGCCGATCTGCAATTTACGTCAGGCAATAACGATGAGGATGGCACGGTCCTCGCCGTGAACTGCAATTGCTTCTACACCGACGACAAAGGACCTACCGCAAATCCGGTGGGCGCCCTATGGCGGATTGTGCCGGCAGATAAGGTGCCAGCCGGTGCTGAAGTCGCAAAAGTGAAGAAGTAGAGTCTTCTGCTGCCCGTAAGTGAAGGCATTTCCACGGATCAGGAAATGCCTTCACTTTTTGTATGAGCCGGCAATCGGCCGGTATCGAGCGTCGAGTCATCGTATGTCCTTTTCATTCCGCCTTCACTGTGCTTTATGCGCGGCCGCTCTTGCAGGTGGCGCCCTTTTTGAGACTGCTAACCCGGCCATAGCCATCGAATTTCGTCATGCTCTCGACGATTCCCCGTTGGATGTATCCCCGCTCCCCGGTGAGCAACTCACCGAAGCGGTGAAATCGTTTCATCAAACAGGCATCAACCCCTATAGAGGCGATCCAGCCGCTGTCGCCAGGGGCAAAGAACTGTATACGGAAAATTGCCAGGTATGCCATTTGCCGGATGGTTCCGGTGGGATGGGAGCGAACCTGATCGGTGAGACAACACTTTATCCGCGCGTGGCTACAGACGCGGGAATGTTTGAGGTGATCCACTCGGGCGCGTCGGGTGCCATGCGTTCTTTCTCGAAGCGGGGCATGACGCAAGACGATATGCTGGCGATCATTGCCTATGTGCGAACCTTGAAAAAACAGCCATGACACTTGAGCAAGATATTGCCGGCTCCGCCTCAGCGAGCGATGCGCTCGACATCATTGTTAGGCACTTCGCGGCGGATAGCGGAACTATTCATGTCCTTGGCGAAGACGGTTTGTTGCATCTCCTTGCCATTCGAGGAGAATTTCCCGAATCTGTCCTGGCCGCCATTCGCGTCATTCCGCCGGGCAAAGGCATGGCCGGCCTCGCTTTTCAACGGGGCGAACCCGTGGACAGCTGCAATATTCAAACGGATACGAGCGGCGACGTCCGTACCGGCGCTCGCGCGACGGGTTTGGGCGGGGCCATTGTTGTGCCCATTTTCCAGCGTGGCGATATCATTGGGACTTTAGGAATTGCGAGCCGCGCCGAGCGTACTTTCAATGAAATGGAAATCTCGCTTTTAATGGCTGCGGCGCGGATGATGTCGGGTCGTAACATGTTCAACGAACCCGACACGCCGATACCCGGCCCATTTCTTTAGATAGGTTTGGCTCAGCGGGATCTAACGCAGCTTCGAGCCAGAAATTAAAAAGGTGCGCCGCCGGCTTCAGCGAAGTGGGTTTTAGGACAGCCCTAAACGAAGACGCAGCATGCGCGAGCTTTGATTACATCGTCCAAATATCCCGGCGGAGGCCGCGCGGTGAGATCATGCTTTTCGCGGACCGTCGCATCGTTGCTCGAACAACGCACGCAACCGGATAGGATAAGTACAGTTCCTCAAATTTACTAAAGCACGTTCTAACAAGTCCATCCCGAGAAATGGCATTCTCACAGGGCCACCCAAGGCATCGGTGCCGCTAGCGAGATACTTAGGATCTGGTTAGGGTCATCCGCGTCGGTGCGAAAATCGTGAATGTCTGCATCGGCCTAAAAGCTGAAAGACATCCTCGCCGTGAAGCCTCAGGTGCGCCGAGGCGACCTTTGACGTAAGGGGCAGAGTGCATCGGATTTCTTTGATGACCGCAGTACCCTCAACTGCGGACGTGCGCCAAGCGGGTCTTTAAGATGTTCGCGAAGTCGGCGCCGATGTCGGGTTTTGTATAAGACCTGAAGGGTGATGTGGGATGCTTGCTGCAGATGCAACCCCTCACGCGCGCCTGGGTTCAGATACGAAAATGGCACCTTTTCTACAACTTCTCACAGCTCGCGCATCAGATAAGGTCGCGACTTTCATGCACGGTCTCGCAGCACGCTGGCCGAGCGAAAACGTGATTACCAATACAACGGAAATGCCAGCCTTTCGCGGCGCTTCCGCGCGTTCCAGAAATCCTCAATCGCCGTCGC
>JBAUNL010000244.1:0-4048 GCA_049579205.1 Rhodomicrobium sp.
CGCGAGAAGCTGCGGTTTTCAACGGATACGTTTTGCCCGCCCTTACGGCCCGCTTGAGCGGCAAGTTCGCGGTTCTGGCTGAAGCTCCTCTTTTCGTTTGGCACGCTTTGCCCACCCTTAGAGGCGATGGCGCGTTGTTTCGCGGCGTCCAACGAGGCGAAGCCCCGGTTCGAGGTCGGGCCTACTTTCTTTGAGGTCTGGGAGGCCATTTTCACTCCTGTGCTGAGCTTACGCTACCCTACAGGTTAATGCCTGCTAGCCACTAGAATGTAAAGGTTAGTGCCACCTAAGATTGCATACCAGGAAGAAAGGGTTGCGAAAATGCCACGACAGAGGACCGCCCCAACCCCCTCGTCTACCGTTGTGGACTTTGGTCCTTCTGGCGCGAACATCCTGGTGAGGTCCCGTCCGTGCAAAAATTCGATAGGTCAAAGATGGGAGCCTGCACGCGGTTAGCTGTTCCGCGAGCTTCTGCGTGAGCCCGGAGCTGGTTCTGGGATCACTGGCTGCTCCACCAGTTTTAGAACCTCAGGGCCGCCGAACCGGGCGATAGAGATGTGTTGCCATGGCAGCGGTGATCATAGTAAGGAACTCAACAGCCGTCACCTGCGTGCCGGCCTATTTATCTGAACCGGTTCTTCATTTCTCTATATCCAGCAAGACGAGCGGGCGTCCATCCGAACGGTAGAAGGGCCATGCTCGGCCCCATACCATCCAGAAACACGAAATCGCATCATGATTACGAACAAGGCGGGCAGCGCGTTCTGCCACATCGTGATCGAAGTAACCTGCTCCATATCTATGCGCGAGCTGTTCACGTATCTGTTCCACACCTGTTATTCCCTGTTAATAAAGGACCTTGAATAACGCAACCAACTGAAACTGCTAGAGAAGTTGTAGAAAAGGTGCCATTTTCGTATCTGTACCCAGGCGCGCATGAGGCCGGAACTTTCGCGCTGCCTATGAGTCGCCGAGCGTACCTCAACCCTCGATCGCGTCCAGCTCCTGCAACTCTGCTGGGCGGGATTTTCTTTGGGCCACTTAAACCCCGGACTATGTGGCATCATTGAGCGCACTTCGAGGTGGATATGGTGCCATCCAAGTTGCGGTTTTCCGCGGCTCTCGCGCTGACAAATTTCGGGCGCGCGATGGAGACATCACCGGGACGCTACACAACGACACTGCGCGAACCCGCAGGCATTGCGGGCATCATCGCGCCCTGGAACTCGCCGGTTGTGCTTTTCATCCGCTCCTTGGCACCCGCCCTCGCCGCCGGCTGTACAGCAGTCGGCAAGCTGCCGGGCTTCACCGCTCAGACCAATGCCCGGATGTGCGAAGTCTTCAGTGAGGTGAAGAGCCTCCCGAAGGGAGCGGTGAACGTCCTCTCCGAGGTGCATAGCGCTGGCGCGCGCGTCATGATCGACTCTCCAGATGTGCCAGTGATCAGCCTGACGGGAAGCTCCAAAACCGGCCAGCAGATCATGGCTCAGTGTGCCAATAATATGAAGCGCTTCGGCGGCGAGCTCGGCGGCAAAACCCCGATCCTGCTGTTCGACGACGTCAATTTCAACACGGCACTCCCGAAGATCGAGAAAGCGCTCACGGTTTTCGCCGGACAATTTTGCATGACCGGGGGTAGGCTTTTGGTGCCGCGGAACATCCTGGAAACCGTGCGCAAGCAGCTGGCGGAACGGCTTGAGGCCGTAGAGGTTGGACCTGCCTCCAAGCCGTCGAGCGACATGGGCCCCATGATCAACATGGCCAATGTCGAGCGTGTTGACCAGATCGTCGAGACTGCAATAGCGGCCGGCGCGAAGGTGATCGTGCGCGGTGGCCCCTTCAAGGAGGGACCACTGGCAAAGGGTGCGTTCTATCGGCCCACCCTTTTAGAGATTACCGACCATTCCATGCCGATCGCGCAGGAAGAGGTGTTTGGCCCGGTTCTCGTGATGCAAGCCTTCGATTCCGAGGAGGATGTCGCGCTTGCCAACGGCTCTCACAGTTGTTCTGCTTAACCCCAATCTGCTTTAGGCAGGCCAGGTAAGTTTGCAGCCGGATTCCTCAGCGGGTCCTGCGGCCTTGGACCCGTCCACAAGCTCCGTGACATTGAAAAGGTCTTCCTTGTCGCCTCCGGCGGGGGCCTTTTGGGCATTGCCGACATACAAGGTGGTCATGAGCTGGTTCTGCCCGGCCCGGTAGAACGGTTTGCCGGGCATAAGGGCGACTTCGGGTGGAAGACTAAAATTCTGCATCGCCCGCGCCAGTTTGACGGCATCCACCGTCTTCTCCTGGTTCGCTACGAGCGCGCACGTCCACACCGCGACATAACCGAACCACGTCCGCGCGGTAGGAACTTTCCCAGTCTTTTTGCGAATCCCCTCGACGAATTCCGCGACATGAGGAACGTTGGCCTGCTTCCAATACCACTCGAAGACCCAAGTCCCGATCAAAGCTTCCGGCGGCAACCCTTCCAGAGATTCCAGCTCCTGCTGCGCGCCTGCGATGTGGAAGCGCTTGTCGAGGCCGAATTGCACGGCCTGCTTGAGCGCGTTCACCATATCATCCCCTTGCATGAGGAAGAGGATCACGTCCGGGTTTGCTGCCTGCGCCTTTATCAGATAAGAAGAAAAGTCAGTCGTTGCGAGAGGGACCAAGTCTCCGCCAACTTTTGTACCTCCCATGGAGGTACATGCTTTTTCAAGACTAGCTTGAACCGTGTGTCCGAAAGCATAATCCGGCGTGAGATAATACCACTTCTTGCCAATTTTTATGAGGTTCGAAGCAACTGCATTCGCTTCCATTTGCGTTGTATTGCAAACGCGAAAGACATTCCAGTGACAATCCTTGCCGGTCACAGCGTCGGTGTGCCCGCCAGTGACGACATGAAACAGCTTGGCCTCGTTCGATACCTGACCCAGGGCCAGTGCCATTGAGGAATTTACGTTGCCGAGCAGGAAATCGATCTTGTCGCGGTCGATGAGCTTGCGGGCCTTTTGAACTGCAGTGCCGACATCGCCTGACGTTGAATCCTCGACGAGGAGCTCGACGGGCCTGCCGAGGATACCGCCCTTCTTATTGATCTGCTCGATTCCGTACTCGCAGCCGATCAGCTCATTCTTGCCGGGCGCCGCGTAGGTGCCGGTTAGCGGATCGTTGAAACCCATCTTTATGGGCTGCTCTCCGCGGGCATTCATGATGAAGGGATGAGCAAATTGAATTGCGCCAGCGGCCAATCCAGCCTTCAGAACCGAGCGCCGCCCAATGGCGCGCCCTTCGGATGCCGCTTTCCGCAACGAACCGTCTCCCATGGCATTTCTCCCTTATTTTCCTTAGCTGAAACTCAAGCCACTATAGCAATCCATGCGATGGATTCTACGACAACCTTTGATGAGAGAAGCCGTCGTCGTGTCCTATGCCCGCACTGGATTGGCCAAATCCGGTCGCGGCGGGTTCAATATTACACCGCCCATGAGCCTTGCGGCGCATGCGATCAAGCACGCAGTCGAGCGCTCCGGCGTCGTCGTTGAAGATTGCTATCTCGGGAACAATGCCCATGCAGGGCTGAACATCGGGCGCCAGGCCCCCGTAGCTGCGGGAGATATCCGCAACGCCAAGTGCGGGACGCGGCTGGCCGCAAGTGCTTAGACCTTGGGATCGCTCCGCTTCTCAAGCAGGGAGCCTCTTATTGTCTGCACGCATGCCCAAACGCTGAGGTGATCCTTGCCGCCGAAGGTCATCCCCGCAAACGATCTCGATCAAGGCCGCGCTCTGGGCACGTCGCTGACCGCGGGACTTGCCATGGGCGTGTTCTGAGGCGCCTGGGGTTCGAGAGAGCCAGCACCGAGTAGAAGGCGAGGGCAGTCTATGGCTGAGGCTCTGGCAATCGAGCGCATGAACGGGAGGTCATGAACCCTTTCGGACGATCGAGGTAACCTGCTCCATATCTGATGCGCGAGCTGTTCAGGTATCTGTTCCACACCTGTTATTACCTGTTATTAAAAGACCTTGAATAACGCAACTAACTGAAACTGCTAGAGAAGTTGTAGAA
>JBAUNL010000245.1:0-2153 GCA_049579205.1 Rhodomicrobium sp.
GAGAGGCACATCCCGAACTCAATCGCGACGCTCAGACGCAGGATTGCCGCCGCTTTAGCGAGAACCCTGCCGCGGTGCCCCTGTTGCGGCGCGAACTACCGAATGAGATTGTGACGCAGTAGGACTAGGGGATCATGAGGAAACTATTGCGGAAACTTGCAAAAACTCTGATGGCAGTCCATGACCCGAAACCGGAAGGTTTCGCAACCAGCTCGTAGAAGCAGCACGATCCATTAAGGGCTTGGCCCGCCATCTGTTGCTTGTGCTTGGCGAAGATGCCAACGAGGGGCAATCGTAGAGCGGAAACCTACATAACGGCGTCCCTTTTAGCCGCTGCGACAATCCATAGCCCCCCGGACGTTTCGCTGTGCTGGACCTCAAAGCCCGCTTTTTTTAGCTCCGCCTCGGCCTGCGTAGGCGCCAGCCGTAGCTTGCGATAGCTGCTCTTGCGCAACGACCAACCCATGCCGTCGCGCACGTGGATTAGATCATGCACAACGACCGTTTCCGGCTCGTACTCAAGGAAGCAGGTCATCACGCGGTCGTCGTCTGCGCGAATCGGGATGAAGCGATCGAGGCCAGTGAGTGCGGTCGAAAGGTTACGAAAGCTAAGGATGAACAAGCCTCCCGGCACTAACGCCTGGTGCGCATTGCGAAAAAGACATATGACATCGGCGGTGCTATCGAGATGCGTGAGTGTGTCGCCCATACATACGATCGCGTCCGCGCCGCCTGGACTGACGAGCAATGACAGGTCTGATAGGTCCGCCTCGACCGCCTCAATGGGGCGCTCTTCTGCGTGCCTTCTTAATTCAGCGAGCAGCGTGGCGCTGGTGTCGATTGCCAGGACGCGCTCGAAACCCAGATCAGCAAGGGCGATAGACTGGAAGCCAGAGCCGCAGCCGAGGTCGATAGCAAGCCGCCGCGCGCTGGCGCCCACGCCCAGTCGCTCCAGAATCGTCTGTTGCTCGGCCGCCTTTTCAGCGAACGGGACGCCGAACATCCAGGTATAATGCTCGGCCAAAAGGCTATCATAGTGCCGGGCGGCGTCGCTGAACATGCTGTTTCTCCTTGTCGTTGCGGCGGCCAATGCAAAGCGCTCAGTGTCCGCTAAGGTGCGCCGCCGGCGAAGCGTCAGCCCCTTGGACCGCAAACCTCACCAATAACTCGCCATGATCTCGCGGGCCCAGAGGGGCTCACGTACCTCGCCGCGAGGTTTAAACCCCGACATAAAGGGCTTGATGTCTAGCACGGGTGTACCGTCGATCGCATCGAGACCCTCCACTTCCAAGCGCAGGCCGGACACTGATACGATTCGGCATACAGTGGTGCCGATCCGATTTGGCCGGTTCTTGCCCCGTTGGGCGAAGATGCCGATCTTTGGCCAGTCTTTGCGGCCTCTTGGGTGGCGTGCGCCGGAGACGATCTCGTTGTCTGTCACACGATCGAACACGTAAACGATTTCGGCATGTGAGAAGTCTTCCAGCCCAGCCAAAGACTTCTCGTCGAAACGATCCGGGTCCAGTGCGAGGACCGCACGGCTGGCGCCCCAGTCGTCGTCAACCGGCTCAGCCCGGCCACCTGACACCCGCGCCACAGGCTTCATCGTGAATTCCATCGCAATCGCCTATATTTTCATTGCTAAGTGAGCAATGAACGGTTACAAGTGATTGCAGAAAAATGCAAGTCGATCTCGTCTTGTTGCGCCGCGCTCACAGCGGACCACCGCTCAAGATGAGATCCGCCCGAGATCAAGAGTAGGAACTATATTGCATATAGCTAACGGGTCAGCCTGGCACTATAATGCAATAAGTAACAGCCGACCTTGGGGTGGAATCATGTCAGGCGTACTCCACGGCCTCCTGCACGGACGGTGGCAACAGCGTGAAGGGCTGGAAACCGATTTGTTCCGAAGCGGCGGGGCCATGCAGGTGCGGCCCGGAATTTCGTCGAGCTCGACGATAGGTCTAGCGGCGATTGCCTTCGCGGCTCTATTCGGCTGTGGCGCGGATACGCCCGCCGAAGCAGATTCGCTTCGTATCGGCTTGGTGACAACGTTAGACCTCAGGCCTCGTCGGCGACATCGCTCTGGTAACCAGCTTCACAGTGGACGCAATCTCTCTTCGCAGCCTCGAGGAGAACAACGTCGGCGG
>JBAUNL010000246.1:0-2892 GCA_049579205.1 Rhodomicrobium sp.
GGAGCGGGGCACGATGCACGCTACCTCCATTACTTCTGTCCCACTGGCATGATATTCATCCCCTGCAAAGAAGGCATCAGCCACCATCCGTCCGAAAGCATTGAGCCTGCCCATGCCACTGCTTGCGCGAATGTTCTCACGCAAGCAGTGTTAGAATTGGCGAATTCCTAAGCTTTAATCCGCCAATCGAAGAATGATAGCCCTTCCGGAACCTCGAAACAAAGCCATCGTGCCGAAGAAGCCGCAGGCTCGTCCGGGGCCTTTTACTTTTTGCTAAGAAGATCGCGGATAGGCGCCACGCGGCTTCCGCGACAACGTTCCTGCTCTGATCGGCCTACTGATTTACTGTGGGATATTTCTCGAAAAGCGTCTCCTTTTGCTTCACCAGTCCAATGAGCTTGATGGCTTTGATGCCGCGATGGTCGGTCGGGGTGAATGTGATGTTGCCCGGTTGCACGCCACCATCGTAATTTCGAAGCTTATTCAGCTCGGCAACCATACGCTCGCGCGTGACATTGCGGCCCATCCTGCGAAGAGCTTCGACGATTGCTATGGCACCATCCATTGAATAGAAGCTCATCGTGTCGAGCGACTCCGATGGATTGTATTTCTTGAAGATCTCGGCAAACTTGCTGAGTTCCGGCGATGTGATGGTGCCCCGCAACGGGAAAGCCATATAGACATCACTTAAAGCCGCAGGGATGCCGATCCTTTTATTGGTGTCATCAATAGAGGCGGCCGTAGTTCCAATCGTCGTAACCTTCAGACCGTATTTGTAGGCCTCGCGAAGGTAGATCGCGATTTCGACGGGATACAAGAATGCCAAGACTACATCTGGCTGCGTTTGCTTGATCGCTAGAACCTGGGAGGTAGCGTCAGTCTGTCCGCGCTCGAATGAGGCAATGATGATGGGATCGATGCCACGTTCTTTCAGCCTTGCTATCCCAGCTCCCGAATAGGCCATGCCCCATTCATCCGAATGCCGGATGACCGCGATTTTTTTTGCGCCCGGCTTCGAGAGCGCAAAATCGGCCATCCCGGCTCCCGCCGTCTCCGTTGTCGCGACGGGCTGATAGAGATTTGGCTGAAATGTCGAGGTGATCTGGGCGCCCGCCGCGCCAAGCACCATGTAGGGAACCTCCGGGTTTTTTGCGGCTTCGGGCTTCACAGCAAGAGCGACGGCTGTGCACCAGCCCCCGTGAACCATGAAGACCTTATCCTGAAATATCAGCTTCTTCATGGCTGCGATGCCTTTGTTCCCGTCGCAGCCGTCGTCCTCGATGACGAGCTCGATCTTACGCCCGTGAATTCCGCCTCTATCGTTTACGTCTTGATAGATCGCGGCAGCGCCCAGCACATTTTTCTTAGCCGCGCTGGACACGCCCGTAAGCGGACCAAAAAGTCCGATCTTGATCGTTGTGTCGGTGACACCCGTACTGTCGGCGAAAGCACCCTTGGCTGTAGCCGCAATTAGAATAACACTTAGACCGAAACATAACGCTTTCCGCATAATTTTCCCCAAGCTGTTTCGCCAAAAGTTTAACATTGTAACAAATTTTCATAAAGGTGTTTCTGGCGCTGCCTTGGCTTTTTCCGGTAAGACGGCCGTGCCTGGAAAGGTGCACCAAAAATTCCGTGCTCGGAAGAAATCACGATCGCGAACTGGATGCCCAAAGATAATATTTGCTATGGGTCATGGTTCGATACTGCTTGTACAAAGACCATACCGAAGCCAAGCCGAAAGGTTCACAATGCTCGCTGACGTGCGCAAGTCCCTCGTACGGGAAAGCTATGATCAGGAGGCGGAGCGTTATAGGGATGCCTCCGATATGCAGCTGCTTAATCTGACGCGGCTGCTTTCCCTCAGCACCACGGCTCTTCAAAAGTTGAAAGCAAAGCGCATCCTGGACGTTGGATGCGGACTCGGTCCTGCCGTAGCCGTCCTGATAGAACGTGGCCTTCTCGACGAGGCGGACTATCTTGGACTCGATCTATCCCCCGAAATGATCGCCGGCGCTAAAAAGGTCCACGAAAGCGAGCGCGTCAAATTCCGCGTTGGCGATGCTGAAGCAATCGAATTGGCTGATGGATCAGTGGACCTCGTGCTGTCGAACTCAGCCCTCCATTGGCTCAATCAGCCCAAATTTAGCATGACGCCCGCGAAGGCTTTTCGCGAGATGTACCGTGTCCTTAGGCCGGCTGGCGTTCTAGCCGTATCCACTGCCGCAATTGGGAAGGCTGAACGCTTCCTGAAAGTTTACCGCACCGTATTAGCGCGCTGGAACGATAGAAGCGGCTTCGATTCGGGCCAGTATACGGAGGACCCCATTAATCGCCTGCACTTGCACGAGCTTGTCGATCTTGCGCTTGGTGCAAATTTTGAAGTGGAAATCGGACAGCTTCACTATCAGCCCTACCAGCTTCCCAATGTGCATGCCTATTTGAATGCCGTGCGCGCGTACGGGTTCACGTCATTTATGGCTCCTATCACGCCAGAGTTGCGGGAGAATGTGTGGTCTGAAGTTTCGCAAGAATATGCCGAAAGCGTTGGCGATGGCCCCTATGTCCACGATTACTATGTAGCCTATGTCATTGCCCATAAGGGCAACCATTGAGGCGGGCTGCCCGACAGCGACCTTGCTGATGAAAGAACGATTGCCAGCGCCGATGGACTTAGCCAGGTTCTCAATGAAGCCTTCAACATAATGCCGCCAACACGAATCGAGGAGATTTACGCTCGGATCAGCAGGACAAGCGGCCTCCCCCAGAAGTGGCTCCACAATTTCGGACGGTGCGGTAGGTGGAATTTCTGCCTGACGACGGGCACGCTGGTGCCCGCGAATCAGGAGTGACAATGAGCAGAAGACCACGGCGGAACCACTCACCGTCCTT
>JBAUNL010000247.1:0-2476 GCA_049579205.1 Rhodomicrobium sp.
TCATAAAAATACTGGCACGCATCCACAGGCATGGTCTCGACAGAGCGGCGCCCGCACCCCGGACACGTGATCACCGATCGCGTTTCAACTATGGTCGATCTGTGCATCACTATCTCGCATATTCGCATGCTTGACCTTAATGCCCCAAGGCCTTCCTCTCGGCCTCTTCGAAGAGTTTGATCCCATGCTCCGGACGATGTTCGCTGAACGCCAACAGGGGGTCCTGGGGTAACAGGGCCCGCAACCGTTTCTTACGCTCCAGAAGCGTTAAGCCGCGCAGATCCTTGCGATCTAGAAACCTTATGTCAAAGAGGCAATAGAGCAGCTTAGCTTCGCTACGCAGCGCGTTCTGCAAAAGCTGAAAGCGGGAGATGCTTTTGACGTCGAGCGCAACGAGCTCACCATCGAGCACGGCGTTATGCTTGAGCTTCTCAAACGCCCTGGCAACAGGCAAGTAGCGGTCGCTGACAATTTTGCCGTTGCGGGAAAAGAGAGTGACCTTGCCGCGCTCATTGCAGACCACCATGCGAATGCCGTCCCATTTGGTTTTGAAGACCCAATCAGGATCATCGAATGGCGCATCGGTGAGGGTTGTGAGCATGGGCTGCAGAGGTTTGGGAAGAGTGGATACACGTGGCATTGTTTGGAAACGCGATATCGTAGCGCAGCGACGCCCCGGCCGCATATGCAATGGGGATAGCCTGTTCCGGAGCGAATCTATGCCCTAAGCCGTGCCGCTTCGTGAGAAGAATTTGGCATTTCCCTTGCCGCCGGCAACCGCTTAAGCTGACTTTTAGAAGCTGATTGCAACGGAGGAAGCGGCATGATCATCGACAGGCCGCTGTGTCCGGACGGGCGCGTGGCTTTGGCGGGGACGAGTACCTCTCCCTGCCTTGCCAATTCCCGCCCCTTCATCCTAGCGGCGGCGATACTTGCGTCCGCCATGGGCTTTATTGACGGCTCGGTCGTCACGATCGCTCTTCCCGCGATCGAGCGCGAGCTTTCGGCGCCGTTCGAGATGATGCAGTGGGTGGTGAATGGCTATGCGCTCACGCTCGGCAGCGTGATTCTGATCGGCGGCGCGGCCGGAGACCGCTATGGAAGAAAGCTTGTTTTCCTGATCGGCATTTTGAGCTTTATGGCGGCGTCCGTCGTTTGCGCGCTCGCACCCACTATCCTGATCTTGGTCAGCGCCCGTCTCCTGCAAGGGATCGGCGCGGCACTGATGATTCCCCAAAGCCTTGCCATCCTTACAGCCTCGTTTCCAAAGACGGTGCGCGGGCGTGCTATAGGCATCTGGGCTGGGGCCTCGGCGATCACAACCGCACTTGGACCGCCGCTCGGCGGCCTCTTGATCGATAGTCTAAGCTGGCGGGCCGCCTTCTGGATCAATCTGCCCATCGCGTGCGCTGCGATCTGGCTGACGCTGAGCCATGTGCCAGAGAGCAGAGACGGAAGCGAGACAGGCGAGCTTGACTGGGCCGGGGGCCTTCTCGTGGTCATCGCTCTCGGTGCCCTCACCTACGGGTTCAGTTTAGCCTCGGCGAGCGGGCTTTATTCCTTACCGGTCCTGACCTCCTTCGCCGTTGCAGCTTTGGGTCTTGTTCTGTTTTCACTAAGAGAGCACCGGACGCATGAACCGCTGCTGCCGCTCTCGCTCTTGCGAAACCGGCAATTCACGGGCGCAAATTTGGTCACGCTGTTCCTTTATGGAGCTTTTAGCGCTGTCTTGTTTCTCTTGCCCTTCGATCTCATTGCCCGGCGCGGCTTTACCGCTTCAGAGGCTGGGCTCGTCTTTTTGCCAGTAGGCCTTGTCATTGGGCTGGCATCGGGAAGCGCTGGCCGTTGGGCCGACCTTGTGGGACCGCGCCTGCCATTGGTGCTTGGATCGGCGATCGTGGCCTGTGCGGCGGCACTCTTTGCCTTGGCCCTCTCAAATATATGGCTTTGGGTGGTGGGACCCGCGGTCTTGATGGCCAGTGGCATGGCGATGGTGGTGGCTCCGCTGACCACTGCGGTTATGAACGCTGTGCCGGAAGCCCAATCCGGTACTGCTTCCGCTGTGAACAATGCGGCAAGCCGCCTTGCGGGGTTGTTCTCGGTCGTGCTCGCCGGGTCCGTCGCGGCGGCGGTCTATCTCCAGCGTGCAAAATCGATTGGACCGGCCGGCAATGCTGAGCTTCGTTTTGGCATTCTGCCGGAGCCGTCTTCACCGGCGAGGGCCGCACTTGAGGCCGCGTTCGTCGATGCTTTCCGGGTCGGCATGCTGATTGCCGCCATCCTGGCCGGGCTCGCAGCCGTCACGGGAGCGGCCTTTGTCGAGGGTCGTGGTAAAAAATGATCGATCTTGCGACGGCGATTGAGGATTTCTGGAACGCGCGGAAGCGCCGCGAAAGGCTGGCATTTCCGTTGTATTGGTAATCACGTTTTCGCTCGGCCAGCGTGCTGCGAGACCGTGCATGAAAGTCGCGACCTT
>JBAUNL010000248.1:0-18199 GCA_049579205.1 Rhodomicrobium sp.
CCTCGTGGTGAAGCCAGCCGGAGAGCTGGATGCCGGAGATCGGCACGTCCAGTTCGATGAGCGGGGATGGGAAACGGGGTGATGGCCATAGGCCCCAAGCTACCGCGCCCATCCTCGACTCTACCGGCCACCCCATGACCGCGCATTGGGGCCTTGCCGATCCCTCCGGCACCGAGGGCGGCGAGGTTCAAAAACGGCTCGCCTTTGCAGACACCTACCGGATGCTCTCCAACCGCATCGGCATTTTCCTAAGCCTGCCTGTTGCCTCCCTCGAGCGGATGTCGCTTCAGCGGAAACTCGACGAAATCGGCCGCATGGCGGAAAGCTCCGGAGAGGCCGTCTGAGAGCATCTCTCGCGGCCGAAGGCAATACGCGGAGCGATGATTGTCCATTTTCTTTCCGGTACGCCGTACGCCCACGCCTCGGTTCAGACGCCGGATTGTCTGTCGCGGCAAATGCGATAAATGGCGGCACTCCCATGCTGGCAATCCGGCGATCGCAGGGCCTTCACGATGCGAAAATAGCGATCGAACATTGGCCAATCCTTTTGGTTGAAAGCCGCCTCGCACAGGCTTGCGGCCATGTCGGCCGTGATCGGCACGCTGCTCTTGAGGGCGAGATGTTTCTGCCGATAGCAGTCGAACTCAACAACAACGTTCATGGCTTACCTCCCTTGCCCTCGCGGCGATTCCGGGGAGTTGCGATCGGGCGCGGGCGCCTCGAATAAGGCGCCACGCTGCCACGCGGCCCATTTTCCGGTAACACCACTTGCGCTATCGGCTTTTTGCAGCTATTCGTGTTTCGTCGTTCAACGAATAAGGGCATTTCAGATGGCCGTCAAGCGCGTACCCGCGCCGCTTTCAGGGCAAACTTGCGAGGACAGCTTTGCGGCCTACGAACGTGTCGCCAGCCTCGCCAAAGCTCTTGGGCATCCGGCGCGCGTGCAGATTGTCGAGACCCTTCTGCGGCGCCAAAGCTGCATCGGTTGTGACATCGTCGAGGAGATCGGTCTAGCCGCCTCAACAACGTGGGAGCATTTGCGGATATTGAAGGAGGCCGGCATCATCATCGGCGAGATTTCGCGGCCGCGCGTTTGCTACACCCTTAATCCCGCGGCCGTCGCCCCGTTGGCCGCATTTGTCAAAACCCTTGAAGCCGGCTCCGCGCCGGCCTTGCCGGAGTAATTCCGTGTCCACTTTCGAACGGTACCTAACCCTCTGGGTCGCGCTGTGCATCGCGGCTGGTATTGCGCTCGGGCAGTTCTTTCCCGGCGTTTTTCAAGCGATTGGCGCAGCGGAAGTAGCCAAGGTCAATCTGCCGGTCGCGGTTCTCATCTGGCTCATGATCATCCCGATGCTGGTGAAGATCGACTTCGCGGCCCTCGGCAAGGTCAAGGAGCATTGGCGCGGGATAGGCGTGACGCTTTTCATCAACTGGGCCGTCAAGCCTTTCTCGATGGCGCTCCTGGGCTGGGCCTTCGTGGGCTGGCTGTTCCGTCCCTACCTGCCTGCGGATCAAATAAGCAGCTACATCGCGGGACTTATCCTGCTTGCCGCGGCTCCTTGCACGGCGATGGTATTCGTTTGGAGTAATCTCACCAAGGGTGAGCCGCACTTCACGCTGAGCCAGGTCGCGGTCAACGACGTCATCATGATTTTCGCGTTTGCGCCGATCGTGGGTCTGTTGCTGGGCCTTTCGGCGATCACTGTCCCCTGGGAAACGCTTGTGCTCTCGGTTGCGCTCTACATCGTTATTCCGGTCGCTATTGCGCAATTGGTGCGCCAACGCGCGCTTTCGGGCGGGACCGCGCGGCTGACGCGGTGGCTAAAGTTTTTGCAGCCTCTATCCCTTGTCGCACTATTGGCGACGCTTATTTTGCTCTTCGCGTTCCAGGGCGAGCAGATCGTTGCGCAGCCGCTCATCATCGCCATGCTGGCGGTCCCGATCCTGATCCAGGTCTACTTCAACGCCGCGTTCGCCTATTTGCTGAACCGCGCGACGGGCGAGGCGCATTGCATCGCGGGGCCTTCGGCCCTCATTGGCGCCAGCAATTTCTTTGAACTTGCCGTTGCGGCAGCGATTAGCCTGTTCGGGTTCAATTCGGGTGCGGCGCTTGCCACCGTGGTTGGCGTGCTGATCGAAGTGCCGGTGATGTTGTCGGTCGTGAGTATCGTGAACGCTTCGAAAGTCTGGTATGAAGCGGGCGCAGCCGTCCGGCGCCGCACGGCCGAGAACCGTTCGGGGCAACTCTCTTCGGGCTCAGCCGGCAGCTATCTTGAAGAGCTGCGCGGGTGAGGTAATCGCAGGCATTCACCTTTTGAGTGGGCTGCCTAACGGCGGCAGGTCATTTCTTTCTTTGCGCTCGCGACTTATTTGCGAAGTCTGTTATGCTCCTGTTGTCCCGATGCCATTTGGGAGGGGCTCTGGTCATGCTTACCGCACCGGTCCGGCGCCGCGCGGCAATCAAGGCTCTGACGGCATCTCTTGCGATGCTGTCAATGCCAAGGCAAGTGATTGCGGCCGAAGAAATTGTCTTTGGGCTGACCCCGGTATTGCTGACTAATGATCTCGATCTTCTTGCCTTCTTGCAGGCTTATCTCGAAAGGGCGACCGGGTTCCGGTCAGGCTGCTGCAAAGGCGAACCTATCAGGAAATCACGGCGCTTCTGCTCTCCGGCCAGCTGACCGCCGCCTGGATTTGCGGTTACCCTTACGTCGCTAACCGAAGCCGGCTCTCGCTGCTCGTTGTACCGATCTGGAACGGGCAGCCCCTTTACCGCTCCTACATCATTGTTGGACAAAGCCGGCAGGTGCAATCGTCCTGGGAATTAAAGGGCGACATTCATGCCTTCTCGGATCCCGACAGCAATTCCGGCTACCTCGTGACCTGTGATCTTCTCGCGCAGCGCGGGTTACGGCCAGACGATTTCTTCAGGCGGACCTTTTTCACATACAGCCATCGCAATGTCGTTCGAGCCGTCGCTTCCGGTCTTGCTGAGAGCGGCAGCGTGGACGGTTATGTCTGGGAAGTCTTAAATGAGCTCGATCCGCCGCTCACGAGCGCGACCCGCGTGCTGCGCAAATCGGAGCTGCTCGGCTTTCCGCCCATTGCCGTTCTCACGGCTCAACTCGGGAACCCTGTGGTGGAGAAATTGAAAGCAGCACTTATCGGCATGGCGGCGGACGCAGAGGGGAAAAAGGTGCTTCGCATGCTGCGCCTTGACGCGTTTGCCTCTGACCGCGTCATGACCCGGTTGGGCGAATCCCAGGAGCGGCATCTGCGCGAACTCTCCGGCGCCTATCTCGACGGCCTTTCCTCATCGCTTCAGCCAGCCGTTCTGCAGGAGGATGTCTGGGAGGTCTTCGACGGTCTCGACCGCGCCAAAGCGCTTTATGCGGGTCTCGATGCGGTCCTCACCATCGTCATGAACCCGGACAGCCGCGTTATCGCTTCCTCGGTCCCCGCGTCCTTTCCAACCGGGTCGGCCGTGCCCCCAAGTCTTTTAGAGCGCTTCAAGCGGGGAAAGCTTATTCAGGCCGATTATCATGCGGGCAAAGGCTACGCCTTCCGGGAACTGACCCTTCAAGGCAGACCCATCGGCTCCATTTACACCGAACTCGACATATCACGTATTCTTGCCGAACGCGTAGAGGCGCGCCGGGTCCTGCTCCTCACCAACGGTCTGCTGACCCTTGGTCTTGCCGCGCTTGGCTATCTTGTCGTGAGACGAGCCATCGCCCCGCTCAACACCTTAAGCCATCATTTGGGACGTGGCATTGAAGGCGAACTCACGCCGGTTCCGGACCGTCTTCTGGGCTCGCCAAAAAGCGAGTTCGGCTATCTACTTCGCCGCTATAACGCGCTGGCAGTTGCAGTAAACGAACGCCGGCAATATGCCGATCAGCTCGCCGAAAATGAAAAGCTCGCGAGTCTTGGACGCGTTGCCTCAGGCCTCGCGCATGAAATCAACAACCCCTTGGGGGGCATGCTGAATACTGTCAATGCCTTGAAGCGTCATGGCCGCGAACCGGGCGTTCTGGCAGAATCGATAGAGATTCTGGAGCGGGGTTTGCGCAGCATTCGCGACGTAGTACGCGCGACCCTGCTCACCTACCGGTCAAATCTTTTCGAACATCTTGCGCCGGGACGATTTCGAAGATTTGAAGCTGCTCATCAAGCCGGAGATTGAGAAGAAGGCTTTGCAGCTTGAATGGCACAACGATATTGACGCAGGTATCTCGCTACCCGCAACAGGCTTACGCCATGTCACGCTTAATTTGCTGCTCAACGCCTGCGCCGCAACTGAAAGAAAAGGAAGGGTCTGCTTTCGCGCCGCTATCGCGGATGGGACGCTCACCATTGCTGCCGGCGATAACGGTGTGGGCCTGCCCGCGAGTTTTAAGAACTACCTGGAGGCAGGCGATGCCGCCATTCCCCTTGAACGCGGCCGGGGTCTCGGGCTGTGGATTGTCAAGCGCTCAGTCATGCAGATGGGCGGAGTCATCGCCATCGAACATCCCGCGATCGTGGCACTATCATAACGCTTCGCATTCCGATCGGCATGAGGGAGTTACAAAATGTGGCTTGAAAAGCGCGACATTGCCGTGATCGAAGATGACCCGACCATGGGCCGCTCCCTTGTACAGTCTCTGCGCCTCGAAGGCGCATCGGTGGACTGGTTCTCCTCCGGCAGGGCGGCGCTCAGCGGGCTTTCCGCCAAGCGCCACGATCTCGTTCTGTGCGATGTCTGCTTACCCGATATTCGCGGCGATGAACTCTTCCGAAACGTTGCTTGCGGCGTGAGCTGTCCGGCCTTCATCTTCATGACGGCTTACGGCACCATTGATGAGGCAGTCGCCTTAATGCAGGCCGGCGCGGGCAGCTATTTGCTCAAACCCTTTGAAATGGACGTCCTTTTCCAGAGAATTGCAAGCGCACTTCGATGTCCTGAATCGTGCGGTTTCACAACCCTCGGCGTCTCTCCGGCGATAGCTAGAGTGGAACAGCTTTTGCGGCGTTTGAGCAGCACGGCAGCCGCCGTATTAATCACAGGCGAAACAGGCGCGGGCAAGGAAGTCTGCGCCCGTCTTTTGCACGAGCTCAGATGCAAGTCCAGCCAACCCTTCATGGCGCTGAACTGCGCGGCGATTCCGGATCAGCTGCTTGAGAGCGAGGTCTTCGGCCATGAAGCCGGGGCTTTCACTACGGCCAATAAGCGTCATTTGGGTTTTGCCGAGCGGGCGCGTGAGGGTACCCTCTTCCTCGATGAAATCGGTGAATTGCCACTTTCGATGCAGGCCAAGCTCTTGCGCCTTCTCGAGGACCGCACCTTCTACCGGCTCGGCGGTGAGGCTCCCGTCGCCTTCAAGGCCCGGCTTGTCTGCGCCAGCAATTCCGATCTGTCAGCGCTCGTCCGGACGGGGCGCTTTCGTGCCGATCTTTATTACCGCATCAACGTCGTTGAGGTGAAGGTGCCGCCGCTTCGCGAGCGCACGGAGGATATTCCCTGGCTGATCGAAAAATTCTTTCAGGAATTTATGGCGCGCAGCGATGGCAGGTTACGCGGCGTCAGCAGTCTCGCCGAGGATGTAGCCCGCGATCATTCGTGGCCTGGCAATGTGCGGGAGCTTAGAAACCGCGTCGAGCGCGCGGTGGCTCTCTCTCTGAATGAATGTATTATGCCCGGCGATCTCTTCCCTGAGCTCGCACCTGCCCCGCCCATAAAATCTCACCTGTCGCTCATGGCGGCGCGCGACGCCGCCGAGAAGCAAGAAATTATGCGCGCGCTCGCCGAACATAACGGCCAGATTGGCAAGGCCGCGGAGGCTCTTGGCATCTCGCGCACGACCTTATGGGCGAAAATGAAACGGCTCGGCATGGCCGGTGCAACGCCGGGCAAGGATGTTCAGTTTTCTGAACAGTGAAGCCTGTGCCGGTTCGGGAATCTGAACGTTCAGCGGCTACGCGATCTTGTAACTTGTGGAAAACGCAACACAAGTTTTAAATCCAGCTCTGGCATCAGCTTTGCAATTCTTTGCCTGAACTGCCGCGCATACGGCAGATGCAAGGGAGGAACAGATGAAGCGTTGTCCACGCATGGTGGATGCCGGCCGGCGTAAATTCTTGCTGGGAACTGGCGTTGCCGCTGGAGCGGTTGCGACCGCCGGTATGATGTCCCAAAAGGCGGAAGCTGCCGCGCCGCTGGCGCGCGTTTCCTATCCGGCGAGCCGTCTTGCCAATATCAAGGACCTCAAACTCAACGAACCGTTCAGTGTCAGCTATCCGGACGGAGATGCGCCGGGGGTGCTGTTGAAGCTTGGGAAAAAGGTGCAAGACGGCGCGGGTCCCGACGGTGACATCGTCGGTTTCACGGCGCTGTGCCCGCATAAGGGCATCCCGCTTGGATACAATGCCGAGGATAAAAGCTTCACCTGCCCCGGCCATTATTCGCGCTACGACGCCGAGAAAGGCGGCCTCGAAATCTGGGGCCATGCCACGCAGAACCTTCCGCAATATGTGCTGCGCATCGACGGCAATGGCGACATCTACGCCGAAGGCGTCGATGAGCTGCTCTATGGCCGTCTCTCGAACGTGCTGGCTTAAGGGGAGGATGAACTATGGCTTACAAACGCAATATTGATCGCCTTCCGATCATTCCGGCCGGCGCCAAGAAGCACAACGTCACCTGTCACTACTGCATCGTCGGCTGCGGTTATCACGCCTATACATGGCCGGTGAACAAACAAGGCGGAACTGCACCCTCCGAAAACGCCTTCGGTGTTGATTTGTCGAAACAGCAGCAGGCTTACGCCGAGGCCTGGTACGCGCCCTCTATGTACAACATTGTGCAGCAGGACGGCCAGGATGTTCACATCGTCATCAAGCCCGACAAGGACTGCGTGGTCAATTCGGGCCTCGGTTCCATCCGCGGCGCGCGCATGGCCGAGATGAGCTACAGCCAGGCCCGCAGCACCCAGCAGCAGCGCCTCACCGATCCGCTCGTCTGGCGCTATGGGCAGTTGCAGCCCACGGGCTGGGACGATGCGCTGGATCTGGTGGCGCGCGTGACGGCGGCGGTGATCAAGGACAAGGGCGAGGATGCGCTTTTTGTTTCCGCCTTCGATCATGGCGGCGCCGGCGGCGGCTATGAGAATACCTGGGGCACGGGCAAGCTCTATTTCGAGGCAATGAAGATCAAGAATATCCGCATCCACAATCGCCCGGCCTATAATTCAGAAGTGCATTCGACGCGCGACATGGGCGTCGGCGAGCTCAATAACTGCTACGAGGACGCAGAACTTGCGGACACAATCGTGGCCTGCGGCACCAACGCGCTGGAGACGCAGACCAACTACTTTCTCAATCACTGGATTCCCAATCTGAAAGGCCTCTCGGCCGATAAAAAGAAGGAGCAGCTTCCCGACGAGCCGCACGAGGTGAGCCGGATCATTTTCGTCGATCCGAGGCGGACGGTTACGATCAACGCCTGCGAGGCGGAAGCCGGCAAAGACCGAGTGCTGCATCTCGCTCTGAACTCGGGCACGGACCTCGTGCTTTTCAATGCGCTTCTCACCTATATCGCGGACAAGGGCTGGATCGATAAGGCCTTCGTCGCGGCCTCGACCAAGGATTTCGAAAAGGCGTTAAAAGCCAACAAGACTTCAATCGAGGATGCCGCAAAAATAACGGGCCTTAAGCCCGCCGATATCATCAAGGCGGCAACTTGGATCGCCGAACCCAAGGGCGGCAAGCGGCGCCGGTCGATGTTCGCCTATGAGAAGGGCATTATCTGGGGCAACGATAACTATCGCACCATCGCGGCGCTTGTGGACCTCGCTTTGGCGACCGGCAATGTCGGGCGCGAGGGCGGCGGTTGCGTGCGCATGGGCGGTCACCAGGAGGGCTACTCGCGCCCGTCAGATGCCTTTATCGGCAAGCCGGCGCCCTATGTCGATAAGCTCTTGATCGAGGGCAAAGGTGCGGTTCACCACATCTGGGCCTGCGATCACTATAAAACGACCTTGAACGCCATGGAGTTCAAGCGGGTCTATAAGCGCCGGACCGACATGGTCAAGGACGCCATGAACAGCGTGGCTTATGGCGATCGCAATGCATTGGTGAAAGCCATCCTCGCCGCCATCAACAAGGGCGGGCTCTTCGCCGTCGACATCGACATCGTGCCCACCAAAATCGGCCAAGCCTGCCATGTCATCCTGCCTGCCGCCACATCGGGCGAGATGAATCTCACCTCGATGAACGGCGAGCGCCGCATGCGCCTGACCGAGCGCTATATGGATCCGCCCGGCCACGCCATGCCCGATTGCCTGATTGCGGCGCGGATCGCCAATCATATGGAGCGCGTCTTGCGGGCAATGGGCGATGGGGCGCGGGCGGACAAATTCAAAGGCTTCGACTGGAAGACCGAAGAAGACGCCTTCATGGACGGCTATCACAAGCACGAGAAAGGCGGCCAGTTCGTAACCTATGAGCGATTGCGCGCCATGGGCACCAACGGTTTTCAGGAACCGGCCACTGAGTTTAAGGATGGCAAGATCATTGGCACCAAGCGCCTTTTTGCCGACGGCAAGTTCAACTCGAAAGACGGCAAGGCGACCTTCAAGGAAGCCCAATGGCGCGGGCTGCAGGCCCCCGGCAAGGAGGCCCAGAAGAAGAAGTTCAAGTTCCTCGTCAACAACGGCCGGGCCAATCACGTCTGGCAGTCGGCCTACCTCGATGTTGAGGAAGAACTAGTCATGGACCGCTGGCCCTATCCCTACATTCAGATAAACCCTGAGGACATGACCGCGCTTGGTCTCAAAGCGGGCGACCTCGTCGAGGTCTACAATGATGCGGGCTCGACGCAGGCCATGGCACAGCCCACATCGACCGCAAAAAAAGGCGAGACCTTCATGCTGTTCGCCTATCCGACCGGTGTGCAGGGCAATGTGGTAAATAACGGGGTCAATGAACTGATTATCCCCAATTACAAACAGACCTGGGCCGACATTCGCAAAATCGCCGATCAGCCGGAAGGAGTGAAGCACCTTTCCTTCAAATCCTGGGAAGCCAAGGTCTGAAACAAAGTGAGGAGACCGGACGGCGCGGCCGTCCGGTTTTTGTAAAAAATGAGCCTCGAACAGCTGATCGAAAGAGAGTGCCTTCGCGAAGAGGCGGAGACCGCGGCCGTGCCCTCTCCCCATTTGCTGCGCTTATTGTCCTCGCGCAGATCCGTCGCTCCCAGACATCTCGCTGAGCCTGCGCCGACCCCCCGGGAACTTCGCGCGATCTTCGAAGCCGCACTCACTGGACCCGATCATGGGGGATTGCGGTGCTGGCGGCTTGTCGAGATCCCATGGTCCATGCGGGAAACACTTGCGGACCTCTTCGAGGCGGCGAAGCTTGAAGAGCATCCCGGCGCGAGCGCGGAAGACCGGCACAAGGCCAGGGCGAAGGCCTTCAATGCGCCACTGCTGCTCGCTGTTCTTTTCAAACCAGACACCGGCCATGCATTGGTTACGGTCGAGGAACAGCTCATTGCGCTCGGCGCGGCGCTCCAGAACATGCTGTTGGCGACGCATGCATTTGGCTATGCCGCAATGATCACGAGCGGGCGCAAGATCGCGGCCAAAGTGTTGCAATCGGCCTTTGCGAAGACCCCTGGCGAAAAGCTTGTCGCCTTCGTCTCAATCGGGACGCCGGCCCGGATACCGGCCAAGCGTACGCCTGCCAGCATCGAGAAACATTTCTCAATCTGGTGCGGGCCTGGCTACTGATCCTTACATACCATCGGCTCAGACGCATTGTGAGTTTGCGCCGCCACTGCCAGAAGCGCCGCCAAGGCGGCGAGACACAGGGCGGAGGAGGCGACGAGGGTGCTTGCCCCATAACGGTCGATAAGCAGCCCGAATGCGAGCGGCGCCGCAGCCTGCGCAAGCCGGGCCGGAGCGCCAAGCAGACCAAGCCGATAGCCGTAATTGTCTTGTCCGAAAACTGCGAGCGGAACCGTGCCTCTGGCGATCGTCAAGATGCCGTTTCCGGCACCGTGCAGCAGCGTGAAGGGGATGGCCATGACACCACCTACGCCAAGGAGCAGCAAGCTTCCCACGGGGTGGGCGAGCGTGCAAAGACGTGCCGAAAGGAGGGGATGATGATGGCGAAGCAGGCTTGCTTCGGCCACTCTGGCGGCGACCTGACCGGGGCCTACGAGGGCCGCAGCCATAATCGCCTGGGCGGGTGGCGTTCCCGCATCGAGCAGAATTCGTGGAAGATGGGCCGCCATTCCGGTCGAGACCACCCAGCCCGCGGCAAAGGCGAAGGCCAGAAGCCACATCGTGGCATCCATGGGTATTTGCGGCTTCATCTCCGGTTGTGTTTCGTTTGCCGCTGCCCGTCTCTGCTCCGGCAAGACGAAGAGATTGAGGGGGAGCCCGACCACGAGATGAGCGCCAGCCCAGCCAAGACAGGCGGCGCGCCAGCCATAGGCTTCCATTGCCCAGCTTGTCAGCGGCCAGCCAATCGTGCTCGCAAAACCGGCGAGGAGCGTAATACCCGTAATGGCGCCGCGAGCGCCATTTCCATAGATGCGGGTGAGTGCTGCGAAAGCGGCGTCATAAAGACCGAGGCCCATTGCGATCCCGATGACAAGCCAGGCCAGTCCGAAGACCGCCATGGACTGCGAGACCGCCAGCAAAGCGAGACCGCCCGCGAATAAGATATTGGACACGGCCAGCACTTCGCGGCCGCCGAACCGGTCGATGGTGCGGCCAACCCTTGGACCCGCAAGAGCCGAAAGCACCAGCGATGCGGAAAAGGCAGCGAAGACGGCGGTGGCTGTGATGTGCAGATCGCGAGCAATGGCATCGGCGATGATTGCAAGCAGATAATAGCTCGAAGCCCAGGCCAATGTTTGTGCAGTGCCAAGCGCAAGAATGATCGAGAGCCTGGACATGGCTTCAGCCTCCGGTGGCGGGTTGAATAGCCCGGGAGCAACCGCAGGCTTTCGGTCTCGCATGGCTCAGGCCATGGACCCGATTATGGCGAGGACAACCGCAGCCGCTAGAAGAACCGGAGAAGTCTCTAAATAACAGGCAGCGGTGCATAGCCGATGCGCGCCAGCATGGTCTCGAAATAGGCCGCGATCTTTGGCGGGAACTGCAAGCCTTTGACGACCGCCGCTGACCGCAGCAGCGGCAGAACGCGAATATCGTCGCGGGATAGGGTGCCGTTAATCGCATTAGGGCTTTCGATCAGCCCATCGAGCCTTTCGAGGTGGGGCATCAATTCGGCGATGTAGCGGCGCGTATGCGCAAGAAGCTCGGTGAAATCGCCAAGCGCTTTTCGTTTGCGCAGATTGTAATGATTGAGCGCCGCCACCGTCGCAAATTCCGGAAGACCAAGCAAAGGATAACGCGGCCAGGTCAAGGGCGCTGTGCGTTCCGCCGCTTCTTGTGCCCAGGCGGAAATCGCCTCGTGCTCGGGACCCGTGAAGAGGGGTTCGCCCTGAGCATCGATATAGCTCACCATATCCATGCTCTCGAGCATGGCCCTGCCGTCATCCTTGACGAGGATCGGGATCACGCGCTTGCCCGCAAGGGCCGTCAGGGTCTCGGTATCGTCGTCGAGCACCGGCACGTCCTGGAGATGCAGCCCTTTCAAGCCCGCGGCCATGCGCACACGAAAACAAAGCGAGCAATGCTCGAACATATAGAGCTTCATGAAAGGCCGGCTTCGCTCGCCTTGGGGCCGCAGCAGGTGCCGGCCTGCGGTTTCTGCGCGATGCGAACCTCTTCGGCCTTGTCACCGGCATCGCCATAGACGGTGCTCGCACCGGTGGTGAAGAAAGCCTCCCACGCGATGCCTGAAGGATCGGCGATCCAGGACTTGGTGGACTGCGCATAGCAGCAAGTAGTGGCGCCCTCCTCGAGCACCGGCCGGTCCGCCGCCTTGAGCCTCGAATAGACATCGGCGAGTTCATCCTCGCTCTCGGCCTGAATGCCGAGATGGTCAAGACCATGCGTTTTGCCGCGCGCCGAAATAGCGAAGTTCACCCGCGGATCTTCCAGCATCCATTTCGCATAGTCGGGTTTGACCACGCTGGGTTCGGCCGCGAACAGGGTTGCGTAAAACGGGATCGAGGCGCCGACATTGGGCACCGAGACGTGGATATGCATGCGCTTCATGCGGCATTCTCCTGTTTTGTCTTTCTCGAAGACGGCTTCGTCTTGCAGCCGGCGGCTATTTGAACTTGCGGGCTTCCTCTGCAGCAATTCTCGGTGAGATAGCCAAGAAGGGAATGCATGGTTTCGTACCGGGCCGAGTAGATAAGCGACCGGCTGCGGCGCTCGGTCTTTACGAGGCCGGCATTGCGCAAGCGGTCGAAGTGGAACGAGAGGGTGTTTGCAGGAACATGCAGCGCTTCAGCCACGTGTCCTGCCGCCATTCCGTCGGGTCCCGCCTGGACCAGCAGGCGAAATGCATCAAGCCGGTTCTCTTGCGCCAGCGCGGCCAAAGCGGCGATGGCCCGTTCCTTTTCCATAATTCCAAGTGTATGGAAACTATTCCGTGGTGTCAAGACTCTTAGGGCAGCAATGACGGCTTTTGGCGCTCTTCGACGTTTGGAAGCAGCGCGAAGATTGTCCCGAGTTGAGGGTTTAAGGGATATGTCTGTGCGGCGCTTAACCCGCCAAAAATTGTTTTACAAACCGGCACGCCTTGCCGTGATCTCTCGCGACTATTTACGAAATGCTTGTAAAACAATTGTGCAGTAAGAACAGTAACTTATGCCTTCTGCGGCATATTCCTAATCTGGGGGTCACAGAGCCCCGAAGCCCAGTTGGTACATGGCCGAGGGCAATCGCTTACCTTGGGGGCGATAGGTGTGCTTTGCTTAGCGGATTGTCTTGAAGAAGGGTCGGGCTTGGTGCGCGCATGTTGAGGCACTTGTTTCCGGCGAGGCTATATCTGCGGAGGGTATTCCTGAGGCTGGGGGGCTGGGAGATTAAGTGAAATCCTCGGAATAATCGCAGCTCTAACTCGGGCCGGTGGAAACACCTGCTTCTCAGCGCAAGCTCCAAAGGCTGGGCAGCTCGTAATAATATAATTGCTCATGCCGAAGCGCTCGTGGCCTTTCTAGAAGCAAATAAATTGGCGCTAAGCACGCACAAACAAAACGGCGTCACTCCTGAGATAAGCGCGTCGCCCTCCGAGGTTACGATTGAAGCCGAATTCAGGGAAGTCGCGGAGCCAAGAAAGAAAACGAGGAGGTTGCTCATGCAGCTTCCATTCTTCCGAGGCTAAGGGTCGGCAGATAATTCAGCCATTATCTGGGACATTGGACTTCAGGGAGGTGCCAAAGTGGCAGAGCCGAAGCTGCTGCACAGACTCAAAGGGCACAGATACCACATCTACGCCGTCGCCTTCAGCCCTGATAGCAGCCGCGCTGTAACTGGGTCTTTGGATCAGGATCTAAGGCTTTGGCGCACGGTTGACGGCACGCAGATTGCGGAGATGAAGGGCCATAGCAATAAAGTTCATAGCGTTGCCATTGCTTCGGATGGCACCATTGCCAGCGGCGATGAATCTGGAGAGATCCGGCTATGGGATGGGCGCGACGGGCATTTTCTGCGAGTGCTCGCGAAGCAGAAGAGAAACGCGATCGCCTTGAGTTTCAGCCCGGACGGCAAGCTTCTGCTATCAGGTTTTGCCGAGGGCGAAGACGCTTACGAGTGTCACATCTATGATGTCGTTAGTGGCCACAAGATCACCTCCTATACTGGCCATGATAATACCGTGCGTGCCACTGCCTTTAGCCCGGATGGACAGTGGGCGGCGACCGGCGGCGGCAATAACAAAGAAATTCATCTTTGGGACCCGTATACGGGCGACAGCCGCCTTGGCCCCAAAGGCGACCATCTGAGGCTTGGCGGGCAGGGTCGGGCAATCTGGGCGGCGGGGTTCTCATCTGACGGTCAGCGAATCGGGTGGGGAACCGATTGGCGGCAGGAAGACCCCGCGCTCGGCTACGGCCCTATTCAACAGGCCCTGATGCTGTCTTCTGTTGATAGCGAATTCGGCGCCCCTGCCGCACTTACGGACAAAGAGGCAAACTCTTTTGACCGCGCCCTTATCACTTTTGGCGTCTGGTCCTTACAGCATCATAGGGGAAGCGCCGATAACAACGTTCGTGAAGGCGGCGTGCTTGATATAATGAAAGATGGGGGTGTACAGGCCAGCATTGCTCGAGGAGTCACAACGGGATTTAGCCATAAATCCTACAGCTTTACGCGGGATGGTAAGACGATAATCTCCGGCGGCGCCGAGGGCGCGCTCACAGCTTACGACCGCGATGGCAAAGTGCTTGGTGCCTTCGTTGGCCACGAGGGCGACATTTGGGCGGTAACGCCGTCTCGAGACGGTCGATTTCTTCTGTCTGGCTCCTCAGACCAGACTGTCCGCCTTTGGAACCTAAATACACGCGAATTGCTCGTTACGCTTTTTTGCGGAAGGGACGGCGAATGGCTGATGTGGACCCCGGAAGGCTTCTATACCGGTTCCGAAGGCTCGTCTAAAATGGTGGGCTGGCAAATCAATCAAGGGCCGAACAAGGAAGCCCGCTACGTTACGGCCGGTCAGTTCCGCAAGCTCCTATATCGGCCCGTCATCGGCCGCATCAGCTTCAGGCTCAACGGCCAAGAAAGGGAGGCGCTCTATGGCGCCTTGGTGCTCGACAAGCAGCGTCAGCTGACTTTTCGCTTCAATCTCGCCAAAGCCGATACCGAAATCGAAGTCACTGCCACCGACAAAACAGGACAGGTGCTGTCGCTTCCGGCAAGGGTCACCGTGCATGCCGATCCGAAGGCGATTTTGGGCGTGCCCGATCTTTATGTTCTGGCCATCGGCGCCGACCGCTACCGGGATTTGAGCAAAAGGCTGAACTTCGCGGTGAAGGATGCCGAGGCTTTGGCCGAGACCTTGAAAGAGGCGGGTGCTGGCTTCTACCGCCATTCGCCCATCGTGAAGACCTTGTTCGACGATGAGGTCACCGCCGAGAAGGTCGAAGCGGCCTTCAAGGAGTTGGGGGCCACGGTCAGGGCCACCGACGTGTTCCTGTTCTATATGGCGGGCCATGGCAAGACCATCACGGCCGAGGGCGACTATTATTTCATCCCGCCCGCCACGGAAGGCTTTTCTGATGCCGACATCAAGGCGCAAGGCTTCGGCCCGGCCAAGCTCTCCTCCTGGTTCAAGAACATCCAGGCCGAAAAATCGATCTGGATATTCGATACCTGCGAATCCGGTTCCGCGGGCAGCCTGTTCCGCGCGCGCGATGCAACGGCCGACGATGCCGCCTATTTGCGTCTCAAGGACGCGACCGGGCGCACGCTCTTCATGGCCGCGGGCCCGCAACAGATCGCGGCCGAAGGCTACCGCAATCATGGGCTTTTCACCTATGCGCTTCTCGAAGGTCTCGCCAAAGCGGGGGTTGAGGACAAGGTGCAGCTCTACGATCTCGCCGGCTATGTACAGAGCCGCGTTCCCGATCTCAGCCGCGAACTCAAAGTCTGCGACGCCAAGGGGCCGAGGGAATATTGCCAGAAGCCCATTGTGCGGCTGGGCGAGACACCGAACTATCCGCTCGCACCTCGCTATCTGAAGGTGCTCGCTATGCTCGGTGCAGATGCGCCGCAGATCAGCACCAAGCCGACGCATGTCGTCATGCAGGAAACGCCCTTATTGGCAAACAGAGGAGCCACAGCAACCCGTCAAATGAAGCCAGGTGAGCAGGTGACGGTTCTAAAATTCGAAAATGATCTCGCTCAGATCGCGGAGGACGGAAAGCTTCTTGGCTTTGTCGATAAAGCGAAGCTACTCAGGCTGTTAAACTGATCCAGCCAGCTTCGCTCGGAGGCCTAGCCTCGATCCCTTGCGGAGTTTCAGAGTTGTAAGATTTTGCCGTTAAACTCTCCGCTGATCTAGCAGTGGGAGTAGGAGCACATGCCTCGGCCCGGAACCCGAACTCTCAGTGCCGCGAACCTCCACGCGCGGCGGTACTATCTTCACGAAGGGCCGAAGCATAAGCAGCCAATTCGGCGGGCAAATGCCTCAAAAGTCTTCCATCGAGCTTCAGGCTGAGATGCTCCCTCGCTACCTTCGCAACCACTTTAGCTTGCTTTAGATCGCGCGGACGACTTCTTGGCTGTCTACCCTGTTGTTCCGACAACCATGCCTTGTGCAAGGCAAAAATGCGCGGGTCCACGCAGATTAGGCGTGCCGGAAGCCCATCCTCTCCGACGACCATCTCGTCTATCTTTGGGGCAGCAGCAAGCCAGTCACCTCCCTCAGTTGGAATAGGGTCGATGTCGTCAGGGGTAATCCTTTCCGGCGGCGGTTCACCCTCTGGGCAAAACAGGTCGACGAAATAACCGCTCGCATTCTGCGCGCGCATCCCGTAATCATCTCTTGAGGAAAAGGTGGAATCGACCGATCTCAAAATTCCTAGAAGGCCTTCCGGCGATAGCCTCGAAGCTGCTAGCCTCAATCGGTCCCGAGCATCCCAGAGCAAATCGAAATCTGACGTGGCGATTATGCCGCTCTCAAATAATATGCCAGCTTTCATCTCGTAGGCGTACATTGAGTTTGTACCGATCACGAAGAGACCTTCACCGAGTAGATTCCCCTCGTCAAGAGCTCTAAGGACCTTGGCAGCTGTGATCGGAACTCTATTAATGCGGAGAGCACGATTCACGCGAGCCATGGCTTCCAGGCGTCGGCCGCTCTGCCTGTATGTTTGACGAGCGCGCTGATGACTATCCATTATAGCCTCAGTCTCAGGAGATCTGCGGCCGAGAGAGCGCTCATGACCCCCATATTTGCGCATGAGGTATTCGTGGCCGCGTTTTGAGACCCACCGATAATGCCCGGCCGATTGCTTACGCGAGCCTTGCCTGGCAGAAAAAACATGGGAGAGGTCAATTATCTGACGCCTCTGCTCATTTGATAATTCGACGTAATCCATTATAGAGTTCCCACTTTTTGCACGCTTTTGTAATAAAAGTGGGAACAGCGCGCAAGGGGAAATCCAACCCCCTTCCTGCAGTTTGCTAGGAACAGGAGCTACTATGTTGATCGGCTACGCAAGGGTAAGCACAAAAGACCAAGACACAGCCTTGCAGGAGGAAGCGCTCCGCAAGGCTGGCGTCGCACGCTTGTTCATTGAAAAGGCGAGTGGCACGAAAGAAGACCGGCCTGAACTGGCTCGAATGCTCGACATGGCCCGCGAGGGCGATACGATAACGGTTTGGCGCCTCGATCGACTGGCCAGAAGCATCCGGCATTTGATCGAGATAGCGGCGGACCTGCAAAGGCGCCGTATCCACCTTCGCAGCCTCTCCGACAACATCGACACATCGACCGCGAGCGGGGAACTGCATTTTCATATGCTAGCCGCTTTGGCTCAGTTCGAACGCAAGCTCATTCAGGAGCGTGTTACAGCCGGGCTCCTAAGTGCCCGGGCGAAAGGCCGTGTGGGAGGCAGACCCTCAGTGGATGCCGCCAAGCTCCAACACGCCGAGACGCTCATCCGTGGTGGCGAGAGCATATCAAAGGCAGCGAAGCTGGCAGGCATCGGGATTGCAACCCTGAAACGCTACCGGAACGGCTCAAAAACATCCGCAAAGGCATTTGATACCGCATTAGGTTTTGATACGGGTTTTGAGCCTGGAAAATTCAGGTTAAGCGCAGCTGGACAAGCTGCAGTGTGAGCTAGATCGTAAACAGGTGTTTTTGAGCCAGTTCCAGTCTGCGCGTAGCCGGTGCGAACTTCATTGCGAACTTGTATCGCAGGTGCGGCCGAGCGGTTGTCGCGAAAAGGCGCAGGAAAGCCTAAGCGTCGCATTGCTAGTTAAACGCCGATCTGTCCTGTTTGGATATGCACGGCCGGAAACTCGCCTCGCGCGCCGAACCAATTATCCACGGAGGCGAGGTCTTTGGTGGCCATCCCGCAGGCAAGCAACTCCGGGAGCGCAGGGTCGATCGAGGCCTCTGGAAGGCACTCCACGACCCCGAAGTCTCTGGAGGGTCGAAGAACGAAACCGCTCTCGCGGTAGGCGCTGCCTCACGGACGGCATTTGATTTTGAACCAGCATCACAAGGCGAAGGCTCCGATTGAGAATGAGGCGTCAACCTCACTCACAACAGGAGT
>JBAUNL010000249.1:0-4249 GCA_049579205.1 Rhodomicrobium sp.
ACGAATCGCCCCATGCTGGTAATATGGACATAAGGGAGCGGCAGGGTCATGTTAGCTAGGATGCAGGCGGCACCGCTTTCAAATATCGCAGAGTTCACCGTGTCCGAGCTGTCGTCGGCGATCAAGCGGACGGTAGAGGATGCGTTTGGGCTTGTGCGGCTGCGTGGCGAAGTTTCTGGCTTTCGCGGGCCGCACTCATCAGGACACGCTTACCTCACATTGAAGGACGACCGGGCGCGCATCGACGCCGTTATTTGGCGAAGCACTTATGCGGGCCTGAGATTCAAGCCCGAAGAAGGGCTTGAAGTGATTGTGACCGGCCGGCTAACGACTTTCCCCGGCAAATCCAGCTATCAGATCGTGATTGAGCAGCTCGAGCCAGCCGGCGATGGGGCGCTCATGGCGCTGCTCGAGGAGCGCAAGAAAAGGCTAGGGGCCGAGGGGCTGTTCGATGCGGCACGCAAGCGGCCCTTACCTTACTGGCCGGCTGTCGTCGGTATTGTGACCTCTCCCACTGGTGCCGTTATTCGCGACATGCTGCACGGTTTTGAAGAGCGCTGTCCGACGCGCGTCATCGTCTGGCCCGTGCGCGTGCAAGGCGAAACCTGCGCTGTGGAGGTTGCGGCAGCTATCCGCGGTTTCAATGCGATCGAAGTAGCGAGTTCTTTGCCCCGGCCTGAGTTGCTCATAGTGGCGCGAGGTGGCGGAAGCCTTGAAGATTTATGGGGCTTCAACGAAGAGGCAGTCGTGCGGGCTGTGGCAGAGAGCATGATCCCGCTTATCTCCGCAGTGGGCCACGAAACCGATTGGACCCTTATCGATCTCGTTGCCGATGCCCGCGCACCGACGCCTACCAAGGCCGCGGAATGGGCGGTCCCAAAACATTCGGATCTCGTGTTGCGCCTTTCGGAATGCACGGATCGCGCCAGGCGATGCGTCCGGCGGCACCTTGAGAAGGTGAGGGCGGAGTTCCGTGGAGCTGAGCGTGGACTGCCCCGGCCGCATGCTTTGCTCGCACTGCCCCGCCAGCGCGCCGATGCAACGGCGGCCCGGCTCGCGCAATCGCTTCGCCACTTCAGCGAACGCTCCCGTAGCAGCTTTGATCGGTGCGCGGCGCGGCTAACGCCAAGGCTGGTTCTGGCGCCTCTCTTACGTTCCCGTGAGAGTTTGACGCGCTGTGAAGAGGCGAAGAAACGTGCGTTCGAGCAGAACGCAGCAAGAAGGCGCGAATGGCTTGCGGATCGCGCGGGGCGGCTTAATCCTGGTTTGCTTTCGCTCCCGGCCTTGCGGCAGCGTGAACGCCTCTATTCTTTGTCGATGCGAGTTCAACAAGGGCTACAAAATAACCTGAGAAAAAAAGCGCTTCAGGCCAGTTCGTTGGCCCAGCTCCTGCGAACGCTTAGCCATCGCAGTGTATTGGAACGCGGGTTCGCCCTTGTCAGAGGCGAAGGCCGGCACGTTGTGCGTCGCGCGGCAGAGCTTGAAGAATGCGTTCGGCTTGACATAGAGTTCGCCGATGGTCACGTTTCAGCGATATATTCAGAAGCAGAGGCTGAGGACGGGGCCTCCTTCCGGGCCAAGAGCCCGCCAAGGCGCACCCATTCCGGGGTCAAGGACGACGACAGCCAAGGCAGCCTTCTCTAGCGTGGACGCATAGTATGAATCGTATCGAGCGCTCTTTCGCATTCGGGCAAGAAGCCAAGATCCGCTATCTTGACGGTGAATTTCAAGTTCTGAAGAACGGCTCCTATGTGCGCTGTGGGGTTACCGGCGAGCCTATCCGGTTGGAGGATCTCCGCTATTGGAGCGTGGCCTATCAGGAACCTTATCTCAATGCGGAGGCCTCTCTGCGCCGGCATTTGGAGCGGCTTCGCGGAGCCCCGCGCTGATTCGCAGAATTGCTGCATGATCGCAGGTTCCTGCAAAATGCATCGATCCATCGCTCAGCAATTGTAATTATTGTATAAGCATTATTGGTTGCAATTTGGGGGCCCATCATGGCTGCCGATAATGATGTTTTTATCAGTTATGCAAAGGGCGACCGGTCCTATGCGCAAGAGTTCGCTGACTGGCTCTTGTCTTACGGGTTCAAGGTGTGGTGGGACCGGGAACTGCTCGCCGGTCAAGATTATCCGCAAGAGCTCGAACGCATCATTCAAAATTCCCGGTGTGCCGTCGTGCTCTGGAGCGAGAATTCCGTTAAGTCTCGCTGGGTTTATCAAGAAGCTGAACTTGCTGCAAAGAGCGGGAAGCTCGTTCCTGCGCTTGTTGATATCGATGCCGCAAAGATCCCGATGGGGATGCGAACGACACATGCGACGAGCTTTAGCGACCGCGACGGTCTTCTGAAAGCGATCCAAGCTGCCGTTCAGTCGCCCCTGGCAGAACAGCGTACGAAATCGCCCTTCAAGCAAATGTCGAGCTATTTGTTTCGGCGTGGCGTCCGCCTCGTCACGGCCTTAAGGGTTACGGCAATCGCTGCTGTCGCAGCCGTTGCCTGGTTTGTCTATGGTGACGTGAGCGACTGGCGCGCGATAAGCCGTTCCCTAAACAGGCCGGATTTTGAAGCTTACTTAGCCTCGGGAAGTCTCCGGTTTCATCGAAAGTCCGCTTTGGAGCGGATGGAGGAAATCGATGCTTTCAATACCGCCGTTCGAGACAATGACTTTCGCTCTTATAAAAATGTGTTCGAAGGTCATAGCGCGACTCTTTATAGCAAAATCGCATCGATCGCCTATGCCCGATATGAAAGTAAGACTGGGGCGGCCCTCATTTTCCAAGATACAAATAAGCGGCTTCTCAGCGAAAGCGATATCGCTAATCTCGATTGCGACAAGTTGAGGCTCGCACGGAACCAGATCTTTTTCAGGCGCGGGTATTGCTTCACCTCGGACCTCGGGATCTCCGTTCTCCCCAACGCTGACTGCCCAAAGGCTTGCAACGAAATTCTTGCAATCAATGATGCTGCCGGTAAATCGCTGAATGATGTCGAAACGAAGAACGTGACCTTTATTGAACGCGCGGAGAAAAATCGCGCCAGCGACAATCAGTGTCCAGCCCCGCAAAAGCCGCGTTGCAGTCGCAACAAATAACGCTGACCAAACCAAGACGGCGATCCACCATGTCTCTTCTTCTAAGGCTTGCTTGCTTGTGCCTTGCTTTGCTTCAATTTTTGCCATTGCTCGCTGGGCCTTGGCAAGCGAGCGCCGCAGAGAACGATGCTCTTATTGAAAGGCTCGTCCAGGCATATCCCGATTATCTTACGGGGCATGAGGGCAATGACATCATCTGGAAGGATGGTACGCGCATGCCGTTCGACGATGACGTTCGCAATAAGCCATTCGAGACCCTGTTGAACAAGCCCTCTCTTCGAGATGAATTTGCGATGGCCTATCCTAAGGGTAAGCCTCAGGCCGAGTCGGAAGAGAATTTTGATCCAGGACGCATCCGCTATCAGCCATTCTTCGACAAGATGTACGGAGACTGCGAAAAGGGCGAGGTTAGCGCAAAACTGGCTGCGATCGATTGGATGCCTAAACATAATGGCGGGAAAATCGAAGTCACAACGATCAACGGCATTCAACAGAAATTGCAGGCTATATCCGGTGAACTCGATAATCTTCCTGACAAGTACATGAAATACCTTATCCCATCATCCGGAGTTTACAGTTGCCGCCCGATTGCTGGAACGTCCCGCAAAAGCATGCACGCTTATGCTGCGGCTATCGATATCAATACGGCACACTCTCATTACTGGCTTTGGTCCAAAGACAAGAATGGAACCTACAAATACCAAAACGAGATCCCCTACGAAATTGCCGCAATCTTCGAAAAGCACGGCTTCATCTGGGGCGCGAAATGGTATCATTTCGATACGATGCATTTCGAATACCGGCCGGAGATTCTGAGCCCGGTTCCCGAGTAGTCTGCACGACCAGGTACGCTGGAAGCACGTTTTTTTTTCGCATCGACCCATGCTGCCGAAGGAGGTTGCGTTGAAAGGTCAGGCGCGGGGACCACGCCGGCTACGACCCTGCCGCCATTCACCCTTTGCTCGATAAAGCCATGATTGCGCATGTAGGCTTCATTGATGATGAACATCGTCATCCCGACGGTCTACGGCCTGCTAGAGCGGTTCCCGAATTAATTGAATCGGAAGGGATTCACAAAGAGGCCGAAGCAGTTGAGTCTGCCCTTGTTCAAGACGGGGGCAGCGATGGCTTATTCGAAGGATCTGCGGGTTCGATTG